>CAMHNQ010000010.1 GCA_946186495.1 uncultured Bacteroidales bacterium | reverse complement strand
CAACTTGGTTCAGTCGTAAGGCTCAAAAGTGACAACCAAAATCAGCAAATCACACTTCTCCGATATTTCTTCGATGATTTATCGGAGAACTATCGAAGAAATATCGAAGAACTATCGAACAAATGAGGACTCAATTCGCTGGCAGATGTATGCCAAAGGTATGGCAACTGCTTGCCAACTGCTCCGCAGCGGCGAATCATCCCATCCCCCCGCCCGCGGACTTTCCCCGCGTCGCGACCCCCGCGATCCGGCCTCCCCGTGATTGTCCGCATCCGCCTCGAACAGTTGAGAGGGAAAAAACCTCCGCCGGCTTTATGCGACACACTTCAAAACCCCGTGCAGTCGGAGTCCTTGGAAGTTGATGCGTAAGCCTGAAAAAAAGTGCGATAAAACGAAAATCGAGATAAGTGACATCCTACTACCTGCGGAAAAATAGTATCTTTGCCGCCGAAAAAAATTGACAGAAATGGAGCAGAAAATCAGTGTTAAAGAACAGATTATCGCATACTTGATGCTCATTGCAGGCAGTTTCCTTTTTGCAGTCGGCGACGTGATGTTCGTCAACCCCTATCTTTTGGCCCCCGGCGGCACCTATGGCTTGTCCAATGTGCTCAATACTGTTTGGCCGTGGAAAATCAGCTACTATGCTATTTGCATGGACATCCCTCTGCTCCTTATCGGCACCTGGATTCTCGGTCCGAAGTTTGGATTCAAGACGGTGCTTTCGACGGTTTTGATTTTTGCGTTCACTTGGGTGATAGAGACGTTTTGGGGCTACAACCCTGTCATTCATGAAGGTATTGTGGAGACTGCCAACATGCCCAATATGGTGCAGATTCCACACAGCGACATGTTCTTCATGCCCGATTATTTCCTGAACACAGTCGTCGCGGGTATCATCTACGGTATTGCCATCGGTTTGATTTTCAAGTCTGGAGCTACCTCTGGCGGGAGCGACATCATCTCCATGATTATCCACAAATACACCAAGGTCTCTCTCGGCACCTTAGTGATGATTGTTGATTCCATCATTACCCTCACCACCCTCATTGCCTTCAAACAAATTCGCCTGCCCATCTATTCTATCATCCTGATTTACATCGAAGGCAAGATTATTGACTTGATAGTGGAAGGCATGAAGACTTACAAGACCGTGTATATTGTTACCGACAATGTGGAGGCCATGCGCAACTATATCCTCAACGATTTGAAGCGTGGCGGCACCCTGTTTGTGGGCAAGGGGTTGTATGCCGGCACGGAGCGTAACATGATTTATGTCTCCCTCGAGCGCGCCGACCTCGTCAAACTGAAAAACAATCTTCGCGGCATTGATCCGACAGCTTTTGTGAACATCCTCGATAGCGCTGAGATTATGGGCGAAGGTTTCAAGGCACTTCCGGTGGAATAGGCGGGGAATTAACGGACACGATTAATTGCCTCAGTGACAGTCTATGGACAGCCTATAGACAGCCTATAGGCTGCCTATAGGCTGCTTACAGGCTGCTTACAGGCTTACTATAGATATACTCTTGAGTAAGGGTAGAGTATGGGTAGAGTAAGGGTGAAGGCAAGGTGAAGGCTTGCTTGAAAGCCTCCGGATGGAAAAAGTTCACATCCTCCAGGACCTTGACGGCGCTCATGAAGGCAGCGTGAGATTCCCAATGACGTTGGAATAAGAATATTTTGTGCTTTGCAAATTGATTACCAGCTACTTATGAATCAATTCGGCAAGCTCGGATGAACGAAATTAACGGATGTTGAAAAAAAATCCGCCGAAACCCTTGATTTTGCTCTCTTTTTTTTGTATATTTGCAGAAATTTTTGCTGCAGCATTTTTCGCCAATTGGCGTTTGTAGAAATAAGCAATCGCAAGGCAGGTGAAAAGCACAAGAACTTGTTTGCTTATCTTGGCGTTTAACGGGCTTCGCACCAAGGTCGGCGACAGCGCGAAGAAGTAAAAAACGGAAGTCCCCTGAAGAAATGATGTGCGGTATCAAAAACATTGCAGTTGTGCTGGCAGGGGGTAGCGGGCGTCGCTTCGGAGCCGCGCTCCCCAAGCAGTTCCTGCCTTTGGCGGGGAAGACGGTTATTGAGTACAGTGTCGATGCGTTCGAGAAGCATCCGGGCATCAATGAGATTGCGGTGGTGATGCATGCGGACTTTCTTCCTCAGATGCAGGAGATGATCGACCGGAACCGGTGGCAAAAGGTGCGGAAGCTTCTTCCGGGCGGGTCGGAGCGGTATCTCTCCACCGTGGCCGCCATCAACGCATACGAGGCGGAGAACGATGTGAACCTAATCTTCCATGATGCCGCGCGGCCGGCTGTGAGCCAGCGTATCATCGACGACGTGGTTGCAGCCTTGGAGACTTCTCCGGCAGTCGCGGTGGCAGTGCCTGCCACGGACACTGTCTTCGAGGTGTCGGACGACGGCAGCCGGCTTGTCCGTATTCCGGACAGAAGTCACCTTAGGTGCGCCCAAACTCCTCAGGCATTCCGCATGGAGGTCATCCGCGAAGCCTACAGGAGAGCGCTGCGGGACACGGGTTTTGCCAGCACCGATGACTGCGGCGTCATGCTCCGCTATTGTCCCGAAATCCCCATTTGCCTCGTGCAAGGGGACGTTTCGAACATGAAACTTACCTATCCGGAAGACATCGGCAATCTTGCGCGTTTTTTGCCCTGACCGGAGGGCGCAACATATTTGGAATTTGTGTACATTTGCCGCTCAATTGAAAAATGAACGACTATGGCCATTTTAGTGAAAAACATAAAGCAATTGGTCCAGACGGAGACCAAATCCGTGAGGTTCCGCGCCGGCAAGGAAATGCAGAACCTCCCTGTCATCGATAACGCCTATTTGCTCACAGAGGGCGACAAAATCAAGGAATTCGGCCGGATGGAGGATTTCAACCCCGACATCCTGAAGAAAATCAAAGAGCCTGTTGAAGAGGTTGACGCCACGGGCAAGTTCGTGTTCCCCTCGTTCTGCGACTCGCACACGCACATTGTGTATGCAGGCAGTCGCGAAGTCGAATACATTGACAAAATCAAAGGACTGAGTTACGAAGAGATTTTCAAGCGCGGTGGCGGCATCCTCAACTCTGCAAAACGGCTGCACGAGACTTCCGAGGAGGAACTCTATGATCAGGCGTGGCAGCGATTGGAGGAGATGGCCTCCTTCGGCACTGGCGCTTGCGAAATCAAAAGCGGCTATGGTCTCACTACCGAGGATGAGCTCAAGATGTTGCGCGTAATCAGGAAGTTGAAAGAGAACTCCCCGCTCACTATCAAGGCCAACTTTCTCGGTGCCCATGCGGTGCCGTTGCTCTATAAAGACAACCCCGACGACTATGTCGATCTCATCATCAATGAGATGATCCCGATGGTGGCTGCTGAGGAACTTGCCGACTTCGTGGACGTTTTCTGCGACAAGGGCTTCTTCACCACCGAACAGACCGAGCGCATCCTGATGCAGGGGATCAAGTACGGTTTACGTCCGAAGATCCACGCCAATGAAATGGCCTGTTCCGGGGGCATCCAGATTGGTGTGAAATACAACGCCCTCTCCGTTGACCACTTGGAGTACACTGGCGATGAAGAGATTGCCGCACTTTACAAGAGCGAGACGATGCCCACAGTGTTGCCTGGCGCGGCCTTCTTCCTCGGAATGCAGTGCGCCCCCGTACGCAAGATGATCGAAGGCGGACTACCTGTCGCGCTCGCTTCCGACTTCAACCCCGGTTCCTGCCCGTCAGGAAACATGCAGTTGGTTTTTGCCATGGGTTCCGTTATGTACAAAATGCTGCCCGAAGAAACAGTGAATGCCACGACGATAAACACGGCTTATGCCATGGATGTTTGGCGCGAGTTGGGTACTATCACAAAAGGGAAAACGGCCAATTTCTTCATTACCAAACCGATGGATACGCTCTACTTCATGAATTACGCTTTTGGCTCGAACAAAGTGGAACAGGTGTTTTTAAAAGGGAAGAGAGTTTAACCGTCAGGATAAATTATCCCCAAAGTGTAAAGTCCAAATTTGAATTTGGAAGCCCCACTTGGAGAGACGGTATAACGATGGCGAGTAGGGGCTATTCGCCTATTACTGAACCTATGGTCAGCGGAAAATACTGGTGTTCCAGCTGGTGGATTTTTGTCTCGACGGTTTCCAATGTGTCGTCTGGCTCGGCATGGAAGGCGAACTGGTTGATGATTTTGCCCGTGTCAACCCCTTCGTCAACATAATGGATGGTGATGCCGAACACTTTCACGCCGTAGTGGAAGGCGTCGGCGATGCCGTGTGCGCCCGGGAAGGAGGGCAAGAGTGCCGGGTGCAAGTTGATGATTCGCATGGGATACGCTTCCAGAAGTGTTTTCCCGATGATTCTCATATAGCCGGCCAGTACGATGTAGTCAACCCCGCGTTTGCGAAGCTCGTTCAAAACGGCCTGCTCGTAGGCGGCCTTCCCGGCATACTCCTTCGCACAAAAAGTGAACGCGTCAATGCCGGCGGCATTGGCGCGTTCCACTGCTTTGCTTGAAGGATTGTCGGATACCAGAATGGCGATTTCGGCTTTCAGCGTCTGTTGCTTGACGGCCTCGATGATGGCCTGGAAATTGGAGCCGAAGCCGCTGGCAAAAACGGCAATCTTCTTCATAACGAATTAGTTACCTTTCGGACATTTGCCACCCTCTTTCGGACAGCCTTCGCCTTTTTGGCAGCCGGGTTTGTCACCACCTTTGCAGCAGCCTTTGCCCTCGCCTTTTTTGCAACCGCCGCAGCAGCTGGCAGCGTCGAAAGCAGCCTTCTTTTCGTCTAATGTGAGCTTGTCCCAGTTGTTCATCGCGGTCTCGAAAGCGGCTTTCTTCTCCTCTTGGGCTTTCTTCATCGCTTGCATCTCGTCGTATTTGGCCTTGCGCTGGTCGAGCAGCTCGGCTTTACGCTCGTCGGTGAGGTTCTCCCAGTTCTGCCAATCTTCGCAAGCCTTCTTGCAGGCTTCCATCTCGGCTTTCTGCTCTTCGGTCATCTCTTTGCAGCACGGCTCTTCAGCTTGTGCTTCAGTGGTTTCGGCCGTTTGCTCAGCGGGCTTGCTGGTACAGGCGGTGAACATCAGACAGCACGCAGCTGCCAACATAATGAACAGTTTTTTCATCTTTTCAATTTTTAAGTTTGTTTCTGTTTATTTTAATTGCGCCGCAAAAATAGTTTTTTTTCGAAACGCCAAGTGTTTAAAAATCTTAAAAATGACAAAAACAGAAGTCGCGAAAAGCAAATCTATAACACAAGATGACATGTGACTCCGCCCATGTCCGTGCATATTTAAAATTTATGTACCTTTGCAGGTTTTTTTAATTGACATCGGAATGAAGCATTTTACGCTGTTTTGGCTTATGGTCGGGCTGTCGCTGACCCTTTTCGCCCAAAGCCCCACTTGTTACCGTATCTATCTGAGTGACAAAAACAATTCACCTTATACCACCGACAATCCATCGGCATTTCTCTCCCAACGCGCCCTCGACAAGCGCACCCGTTTCAACATCCCGATAACGGAACAGGACCTGCCCGTCAACCCGCAGTACAGGCAGCAGATTCTCGCACTGCACCCGCAGATGCAGCCGTTGGCTGTCTCGAAATGGATGAACACGTTTACGGTCTATTGCCCCGACAGCACGATATTACCGCAAATCGAAAGTTTGCCTTTCGTGGATTCCGTGATGGCAGTGGGTGCCTACCGGCTGCACGAAACACCCGCAGGGCAGGCGGCTCCGGTCAATCCGGAACCGATGGTCCACAACACGCTTTCCGCCGGCAAAGACAGTGTGGACTACGGCTACGGATTCGCGCAGATTGCGCTGCACAACGGCCATCGGCTGCACGAAGCCGGCTTCAAGGGCGAAGGAATGCTCATCGCGGTAATCGACGGCGGCTTTTTCGGCATCGAAACCATCTCCTTTTATCAGGAGTTGGTGAACAGCGGACGTTTTTTCGGCCGTTACTCGCTGATGCCCGCCTTTGTTGACACGCTGCAGAGCGGCTGGTCGGAGGTGCACGGCACGGTTGTGACCTCGGCCATGGCCGCCAACACCGGCGGCGAACTGGTGGGGACAGCTCCGGCGGCTTCCTACGCCCTCATCCACACCGAGTGGGTGGGTTCTGAGGAACTTGTGGAGGAAGATTTCTGGGCCAACGGCGCCGAGATCGCCGACAGCCTCGGGGCCGATGTCATCAACTCCTCGTTGGGCTACCGCAGTTTCCCCGACTTCCCGCAGGCGGACATCACCTACGCGGACATGGACGGGGTGAACAGCATCGCTTCGCGCTGCGCCACCATCCTCGGCCAAAAAGGCGTGATTGTCTGCGTGGCCGCAGGCAACGACGGCAACGGTGAATTCTACCACATCAGCCGTCCGGGCGACGCTTTCGACATCCTCTGCGTGGGAGCCTGCGCTACAGACAGCCTCATCGCCGACTTCTCCTCCCGGGGCTACTCCTACGACGGTCGCGTGAAGCCCGACATCACCTCCATGGGCGTGAACACCGCCTGCTACTATCCTGGTGACATGCAGAGTTACTCCAACGGCACCAGCTTGGCCACCCCCGTCGCCGCCGGCCTCTGCGCCTGTCTCTGGCAGGCCATGCCAGGCTACACCTCCACGCAGATGATGCAGATCATTCGCGAAAGCGCACACCTCTACAATGACCCCAACCCCGAATTCGGCTACGGCATCCCCGACTTCTACAAAGCCTACGCCACCCATGTCGGCATCCACGATTACAATCCGCTGCAGCTCAGCGTCTATCCGAACCCCGTCACCGACAAGCTCCATCTCACCAACCCCGATGGCAACATCCAGACCGTCACCCTCTACAACGCCTCTGGCCAACTCGTCCTTCAATACACCGTTCCCAATTCCCCGATTCTTGAAATCCCTGTAACCAACTTACTCAACGGATTTTACATCGGAACGGCGACGCTCAACAACAATCAGATAGCGACGTTTAAGTTTGTGAAATAGAGACGCAAAATTTTGCGTCTCTGCAAATGGCCCCGCATCAACAACCCTAAACCATAAACTATAAACCATAAACTGTAAACTGTAAACCGTAAACCAATATGAACGCATTAACGAAAACCAATTACCAGTTCCCGAACCAAAAGTCGGTGTATCACGGAAAAGTCCGTGATGTTTATTTCTTGGACGATGTATTAGTGATGGTCGCCTCCGACCGCATCTCCGCCTTCGATGTCATCTTGCCGAAGGGGATTCCATACAAAGGGCAGATTCTCAATCAGATAGCTTCAAAGTTTTTGGATGCAACGAGCGACATCTGTCCGAACTGGAAGATGGCCTCTCCCGACCCGATGGTCACCGTGGGCCGTGTCTGCAAGGGCTTTCCGGTGGAGATGATCGTACGCGGCTACCTGTGCGGCAGCGCGTGGCGATTCTACAAGAACGGCGGGCGCAACCTCTGCGGCAACATCCTGCCCGACGGCATGAAGGAGAACCAGAAGTTCCCCGTGCCGCTCATCACCCCGACCACCAAGGCCGAGCAGGGCGAACACGACGCCGACATCTCCAAGGAGGAAATCCTCGCCAAAGGACTCGTTTCGCCTGAGGATTATGCCGTTTTGGAGGACTACACGATGAAGCTCTTCCTCCGCGGCACGGAAATCGCAGCCAAGAAGGGATTGATCCTCGTCGATACCAAGTACGAGTTCGGCAAGGCCGACGACAAAATCTACCTCATCGACGAGATCCACACCCCCGATTCCTCCCGCTACTTCTATGCGAAGGGTTACGAAGAGCAGTTCGCCAAAGGACTGCCGCAGAAGCAGTTGTCGAAGGAGTTTGTACGCGAGTGGCTGATGGCCAACGGCTTCCAGGGCCAAGAAGGCCAGCAGGTGCCCGAAATGACCGAAGAGGTCGTCAACGGCATCACCAACCGCTACATCGAGCTCTACGAGCACATCACCGGCGAAAAGTTCGTCCCCGCTCCGGCCGAGAATGTCGAGCAACGAATCTACGACAATGTGATGGGGTGGCTGAGTAAACGATAATGCATTCACTTGCGAGATGGAGATTCCGCCACCTCCTATCGTCGGCGGCGGAATTAATTGTACAGCGCTGGAGATAAAAAAAGTAAGTACCTACAATTAACTACTAACTGCTAACTACTAACTGCTAACTCGCTTCAATAACCCATAACCTATAACCCATAACCATTAATAGAATGAAGTACCTCATCATCGGCGGCGTGGCAGGCGGGGCATCGGCGGCCGCGCGTCTCAGAAGACTGAATGAAGATGCCGAAATCATCGTGTTCGAGAAGGGCGAGCATATCTCGTACGCCAACTGCGGAATGCCCTACTACATCGGCAACACCATCGAAGAGCGCAAGCGGCTGTTCGTGCAGACCCCCGTGTCGTTCGGCAACCGCTACGACGCGGACGTGCGCACATTGCAGGAGGTGACGGCCATCGACCGCGAGGCGCACACCGTGGAGGTCCGGAACCTGCGCAACGGCAAGACCTACACCGAGGACTACGACATCCTCCTGCTCTCGCCCGGCGCGGAGCCAGTCGTGCCGGAACTACCCGGCATCCACAATCCAAAGATATTCACCCTGCGCAGCGTCTCCGACTGCGACCGAATCAAGATGCAGGCTGCGGAAGCGTTGCACGACAATGCTGAAGCAGTCATCATCGGAGGCGGCTTCATCGGGTTGGAGATGGCGGAGAACCTCCACAAGATCGGCTACCAGGTCACCGTAGTGGAGAAAGCCGCCCACATCCTCACCCCTGTCGATGAGCCCATCGCCGCCATTGCAGAGAAACATCTGGCAGACAAGGGAGTACGGCTGATCACCGGCAACGGGATTGCCGGGTTTGAGGAAAGCGGCGACCAGTTGACGGTCTGTTTGGAAGACGGGCGAAAGTTGTCCTGTGCCTTGGCGATTCTCAGCGTCGGGGTGCGCCCGAACACGGCATTGGCCAAAGCCGCCGGCCTGGCCATCGGCGATACCGGGGGCATCCGGGTCAACGAATACCTGCAGACCTCCGACGAGCGCATCTTCGCCGTGGGCGACGCCATCGAATTCCCGCACCCGGTGACGGGGAAGCCCTACTGCAACTTCCTCGCCGGCCCCGCGAACGCACAGGCACGCATCGCCGCCATGAACATGGTCTATCCCGAAAGTGTGGTCTATCAAGGTTCGGTGGGCACCGCCATCGCCAAAATCTTCGACTTGGCCGTGGCCAGCACTGGACTGAACGAAGCGGCTTTGCAACGGGCGGGTCTCGCTTACGAGACCGTCATCGTGCATCCGGCCGCGCACGCCACCTACTATCCCGGCAGCACCCCGATGTCACTGAAGCTGAACTTCTCCATGGAGGACGGCACGATTTACGGAGCGCAAGCTATCGGTATGCAAAACATTGACAAGCAGATTGATACCGTCTCCTTGTTGCTTAAGCACCACGGCACCATCTTCGACTTGGTGAACAGCGAGCACGCCTACGCGCCGCCGTTCGGATCGGCCAAGAGTCCCGTGATGTTCGCAGGTATGGTGGCGGAAAACATCTTCGCCCACCTGATGAACCCGATTCACGTGAAGGAGTTGGACAAGATGATCGACAACCAGGAGGACTTCTTCCTTTTGGATGTGCGCGAACTGCCTGAGTACAAGAACGGCACCATCGAAGGAGCTACGCGCTACTCCGTGGATGAGTTGCGCGAATTTCTGGAAGAGATCCCCGAGGGGAAGAAGATCGTGGTCTTCTGCGAGGTCGGCCTGCGCGGCTACGTCGCCTCCCGCATCCTCATGCAGAACGGATTTGACGAGGTGTATAACCTCATCGGGGGAATGCGGACGTACCGGATGACGGGAAGGTACAATGTGATGCGGGACTGAAATAAACGTCTTTTATGCCGCAGGTTTCCCTAATAATCGTTCCGGTGCCCTAACAGCTGCTCCAAGATGCTGCGTTCCACAATTCGATAGTGGGGGTGATAGAATTGGTTGTAAATTCGGCTGTGGTGCATGGGCTGGTGTTTTTTTGCCGCCTCTGTCAAGATAGGGGAGTCGGTTTCAGATCCCTCTATTTCAATATTCTCCTCTTCAATAACGCGTAGAATAGCCGACCATTTCTCTGCCCAGTCGATTTGTGGTTCCGTACGTGAGTCGGCACTTTTCAGGAAAGCATCAAGAAGCTGGTCTGCCGTGATGATGCCGTCGGTGATGGCGGAGAAATAGACACGGATGTAGTCGCCTTGGCATCCAGTAGGTTCAAAATGCATGGAGGCCGTGTCAGTCATGTGGGAAAGTTCGTAAAACAGGTATTGGCGCGCCCCGACGGAGTCGCTGATCATATGCTCGGGGCCGTAGTGCTCCTGATAGAAGCTCTTGTAAATGTCCTGCAATGTGGATTTTGGAAAATCTGCCAACTGCCGCCTGATGGCCTGACCTATGAGATGGGAAGAAAAGCTTTGCCCGTAAAGGCTAAATGAGCAGAACAAAGTGATGAAGAGGAGAATTTTTTTCATGATATGATTGATATGACGATGGATTTTGGTTTGAATGCGTACAATTATATCCCGGCGTTTTAGGATAGTTTTTTCTTTCTTATTCCGAATTCGATTCCCTTTTCAACCGACTTGCCGGCGGATTTCAGGATGAGGTAATATAGCAATATGCCGAGGATACTGATGCCAACACTTAATAACTCATTGTGAGTGAGTGTGTAGCAGCCGAACAGCAGCACAAGCAGTACGACAAGGGGTAGCACATAGGCCAGTACCACGGCTTTGTTGCCTGCGGAAGTTTCCAATAGCAAATCCACGGTTTCGCCCACCTGATACGTCTCTTGCCGGGAGTTCTTCACTGTTACAATCTCCTGCCTGCGGTCTGAAGGGATGCAGATGCTCTTGGCGTGGCATCCGCTGCATGCGGAGCTTACGATGATTTCCACGCTGATGTCGTCGCCATCAATGTTGCGGACGATGCCTTCGCGACAGATATTGTTGTCTTCTTTCATAATCATTTCTTTGTTTGGGAGAGCCCACACGGTGCAGTCTTCTCGGAGGCCGGGCAAGCGGGGTTTTCCTTACATTAATATATATAGGGGAATATTTTGTACCGGTTCAACGAGGTGAAATCTTCTCCGAAGAATTGGGTGTAGCGGGCATAGACGGCTTTGGCGCGTGGGATGATGTTGGCCATACTCCACAGCAGGAACACGGCGCCGGGGACCGACCAAGTCAGGACGGCAAAACCAGCCCATTCGAGAATTTCGCCGAAATAGTTGGCGGAACTGATTTTGCGGAACATCCAGCCATATGGGATATAGTAGTTGTTGTCGGTGACATCACTGCGAAGATCCCGGATCACACGGTCGGAGTGCAGGTTGACCACCATTCCGAACAGGAAAAGCGCCGTGCCGAGAATGAACTGCGGAGACCAGAACCAGGAAACGGGGTAAGCGCCTTCTGGGGAGAAGAAAAAGAGCCATCCGCCCTGCATGATTGCATTGAAAGTGTTGAATATGGCACCTGTGACAATGATGGATAGCGGCATCTTGCTCTGTCCCTTCATCAGCAGGGGAAAGATGAACGACCGTTGGAAATAGTGGAACTCGAAGAAGATGAACATCACACAGGTGACCACGTTGAACGGTTTCACCCCTGTGGCAAAGGAGATGAAATAGAGCACCAGCATCGTGAAGAAGACCGGGCATTCCATGATAAACCATCCCAGGTTGCTGCGGATGGAGACACCCCAGCGGTTGTTGAAAGTCATGCCGTAGGCTGGAGTCACAAACTGGAGGACAATGAAGACGATTACACCGAGGATAGCCATTATAGGCAGCAAATAGTGGTAAAAATTAGCGAACAATTCCATAATCGTCGGTTAAAAGAAAGATTTGCCGTCAAAAATTTTCTTACGCCAAAGGTAGTGGAGCTTCACCACCGATTCCGGATAACAGTCTTGGAAGGCAAGCTTCGGGAGCGTGTTGCGTTTGGCCAGAAACCGTTTGTAGGTGCGGGCGAAGGTGAATATGGCCTTATAGACCGCTGCAAAATCGCGGAAGTGCCCTTGGGCAAGGAAGGAGAATGCCGCTATCTGATCGAGGAAAAACCTTAGCACCAAGGTTTTGGCCAATCGTTCCTCCGGAAGGTTCTTGATGAGGAGGTAGAGGCTGTTACGGAAGTTGAGGAAAGTTTTCATGGGGTTGTTCTTGGGCAGGGTGCCGCCTCCGATATGATAGACCACGGAAGCGGGATTCACCTTGATTTTGTAGCCGATGTTCTTGATGCGCCAGCAGAAGTCGATCTCCTCCATGTGCGCAAAGAAATCGTCGTCAAGGCCCTCCATCGTGTGATAAACGTCACTGCGGACGAACATGGCGGCCCCGGTGGCCCAGAAAACGTCAGCCACAGTGTCGTACTGGCCATGGTCCTTCTCCACGTGGCTGAACACCCGTCCGCGGCAGAACGGGTATCCGTACTTGTCGATGTATCCGCCGCTCGCGCCCGCATACTCGAACTCGTCCCGCTGGTTGTAGGACAGCAGCTTGGGCTGCACCGCCGCGATCTTTTCGTTGGCGTCCATTTGTTCGACGACCGGCTCTATCCAGCCGGGGGTCACCTCGATATCGGAATTGAGCAGGCAGTAGTACTTGGCCTCCACGCGCTTGAGGGCGAGGTTGTATCCCCGGGCGAACCCTTCGTTTCGTTCGTTCAGGAGTAGCCTCACCTGTGGGAAACGCTCCTGCAAAAATGCGACGGAATCGTCCGTGGAGGCGTTGTCACACACCACAGCCTCGGCATAGTCGGGCAAAGTGTCCAGCAAAGTGGGCAGAAACCGCTCCAAAAAACTCCTGCCATTCCAGTTCAATATGACTACCGCTAATTTCACCATTTTCCGTATGCTTCATAAAACTGCAAAAATAAAAAAGTTTTGGCAAAGTCAGCATATCAAAAAAATTGTATTTTTGCCGCGCAAACTTTATTTATTAACAACTTAAAAGAAAGAGGTATTTTTTATGATTATTGTTCCCATTAAAGAAGGCGAGTCTATCGACAAAGCGCTCAAGAAACTGAAAAAGAAATTCGACAAGATTGGCGTGAAGAAAGAAATCCGCGCCCGTCAGGAATTCACCAAAAAGAGCGTCATCAGACGGGAGCAATTGCGCAAGGCCATCTACGTTCAACAGCTTCGCAACGCCGAGAACGAGTAACAGCTGGTTCTGCCAATCACAAAAAACAGGGGACGCTTCCCTGTTTTTTTTTGACTTTTGACGATGGTTGGGGTTGTGCGAATGGCCTGCAAACCACTATAACCGATGTGTTATGAAATACCAGGATTTCATTGACTATCTGAAGTATGAGAAACGGTTGTCGGCTCACACTGTCACCGCTTACGAGCATGATTTGGCTCAGTTCATCTTTTTTTTGGAGGAGAAGCTGGATATCCGTAAGCTGCAGGATGTCCACAGCGGGGACATCCGCGCGTGGGTCATCTCGCTGATGGAGGACGAGTCCCTCCAGGCCAAGTCGGTGAGCCGTAAAATCAGCGCCGTGAAGGCTTTCTATCGTTACAAACTGAAAACAAACGAGATACAGACAAATCCCACTCTCGTTGTACATGCCCCGAAACTACAGAAGAAACTGCCCCAATATGTAGAACAGCGCGACATGGACCACCTCTTCACGGACATTCCATTCGAGGAGACTTTCGAGGGCCTGCGCGACCGCACCATCCTCGAACTCTTCTATGCCACAGGAATGCGTCTCTCCGAACTTTTGAATCTCAAAGCACAAGACATTCGCTTTCAAGACAATACAATAAAAGTTCTGGGAAAGCGCAATAAAGAACGTTTGATTCCGTTTGGCAACAGGCTTTCAGACTTGTTGACAATGTACTTGGAAAATTTGGGAAAAAAATTTGTTGACGGTATCGAAAATAATTTTATTTTTGTGACCGCTAACGGAAAGCAACTTTATCCGAAGGCCGTATATAGAATTGTTCGCAAATATTTGGACATGGTAACGACAATAGAAAAACGGAGCCCACATGTGATACGTCACACGTTCGCCACGCACATGCTCAACAACGGTGCTGATCTGAACGCAATCAAGACCCTTTTGGGCCACAGTAGCCTTGCCGCCACCCAGGTTTATACCCACAATTCCATTGAACAATTGAAATCGATCTACAATCAAGCTCATCCAAGAGCATAATTCATAAACAAAAAGGAGGTTTTTATGAAAATCAACATCAATTCCGTACACTTCAAGGCGGATCAGAAACTGGAAAATTTCATCACCGAAAAGGTGGAGAAGCTGAACAAGCTGCATGACGGCATCATGGGTGCCGATGTGGCGCTGAAATTGGAGAACACCGAAGCACCGGAGAACAAAACCGCAGACATACGCATGAACATCCGGGGGTACGATGCACGTGCCAGCAAGACGGCCAAATCTTTCGAGGAAGCCACCGACCAAGCCATCGACGCCCTGAAGAAACAGCTCCAAAAGAGCAAAGAGAAAGAGCAGAACAAAAGGCCTTCGGGAGAACTCTCTTTCGATGAAAAGGAATAGTCCAGAAATATTTCTCCAATCAAAGCCCCACTTTTTGGCGGGGCTTTTTTATGTTCGTCCCCTAACGGTTGCCTGTCCCGCGCATGGCCGACATGCAGGTGATGGGCATCAACGGTGCGGGAATGGCCGACTGGTTGCGGCCAGCTGTGAGTTCCCGGCATATATGCGCGAACGGGAGCGTCGGCCTCGCCAACAATAAAGGAGATGGCGGCAAAAAGCTTTTTTCAGAGATTCTTATGATATGAGATCAGGCAGGTGAAACTTAAAATAATAACTATTTGTCCAAAAAATCGTATATTGCGCGGCTTTTTAAATTAAGCGGTGAAAGGTTTTGTGAATTGATATAACTAACTATAGACGTATGAGTTATAAAAGTATCAGAAGAATAATTACGGTGTTTTTTTGCGCACTGTTGACGGTCTTTGCGTGCCAAAATGCGTTCGCGCAGACCGACACGGTGACCGCGGGAAATAGCGCGGAGGCGATTTCGCCCGACACGTATGTCACGGAAAAGGCGGAGGGCTTCGATGCAGGCCCGTTCATCATCGAGCACGTCATCGACAGCTACGGCTGGCACATCTGCGGCAGTGGCGAAAAGAGCGTCACTATTCCGCTGCCCGTCATCCTGTTCGACGAAGGCCGCCCGGTCTGCTTCCTGTCGAACAAGCTGCACCACGGCGAGGCCGCCTACAACGGCTATGCCATGGGCTGGGGCGACAACAAGGGCCGCATCGTGAAGCTGGAGGGCGACTATGCCGACTTCACCGGACATCTTGAAGAGGGTGCGGTTTATCCGAACCACGTCTGCAAGTGGGACATCTCCATCACCAAGAACGTCTGCGCCCTGCTCATTTCGTTGGTCCTGATTTGCTGCATTTTCCTGACGGTGGCGAAACGCTACAAACAACACCCTGACGAGGCGCCGAGCGGCCTGCAGGCCTTTGTGGAGCCGGTCGTCGTGTTCATCCAGGACGAAGTCATCACCCCGTCGTTGGGCAAAAACTCCAACAAATACGCACCTTATCTGCTCACGCTGTTCTTCTTCATCTTCCTGAACAACATGCTGGGCATCATCCCGATTTTCCCGGGCGGCGCGAACCTCACCGGCAACATCGCCGTGACGGGCATTCTCGCGCTCATCACCTTCTTCGTGACCACCTTCTCTTCCGGCAAGGAGTACTGGAAAGACATCTTCAACACGCCGGGCGTGCCTTGGTGGCTGAAGTTCCCACTGCCGATCATGCCGTTGGTGGAGACCATCGGCATCTTCACGAAGCCGTTCGTGCTGATGGTGCGACTCTTCGCCAACATCACCGCCGGCCACATCATCACCTTGGCGTTCGTCTCACTGATTTTCATCTTCGGGCAGATGAACCCGGCCATCGGTTGGGCGGTCTCGCCGGTCTCCGTCTTCTTCTACATCTTCATGGGTCTGATGGAGCTGTTGGTGGCGTTCATCCAGGCGTTCGTCTTCACCCTGCTCAGCGCGATGTACATCGGCATGGCCATCGGCGAGGAACACGAAGAAAAAGCATCCGTAGTGGAAGCGTAAGCGGTTGGAATTTAACAATAATTAGTAACCCTTTTTAATCACTTAAATATCAAACTATTATGTCAAGTTTAGCAGTATTATTGACAACTTTGTTGCAAGCGGCGGGCGCAGGTCTCGGCATCGGAAAATTGGGTGCTGGCATCGGCGCAGGTCTGGCCGCCATCGGTGCCGGTATCGGCGTGGGTAACATCGGTAAGGACGCCATGTCCGCCATCGCCCGCCAGCCCGAGGTGTCAGGCGACATCCGCACGAACATGATTATCGCGGCCGCTCTCGTCGAGGGCGTCGCCCTGTTCGCCACCGTGGTGTGCTTGCTCATCGCTGTCGCAAAGTAACGAACGGGAAGGTTTCGGCACGGTTGGTGCCAAGCCTTCCTTTTTCCTTGTAAATCAAAAAATAAAACATATATGGAATTGATAAAACCCTCATTCGGACTGATATTCTGGATGCTCATCGGATTCGGAATCCTTTTCTTCATCTTGGCGAAGTTTGCGTGGCCGTTCATTACCAAAGGCATCGCTTCGCGTAACCAGAAGATTGCCGACCAACTGGAAGAAGCTGCCAAAATCCACGAGGAGATGCAGTCTTTGAACAAAAAACATGAGGAGATGCTCGCGCAGGCCAAGGCCGAGCGTGACTCCATCCTCGCCGAGGCACGCAAGGTGAGTGAAGAACTGTACGAAAAAACCAAACAGAAAGCCGCCGCTGAATCCCAGGCAATCATCGAAGACGCCAAAAAAACCATTTATTATGAAAAGATGAAAGCCATCACCGACGCTAAAAACGACATCGCCAAGTTCTCCATCGACATCGCCCAGAAGATTATGAACGAGGAACTCACCGACCACAGCAAACAAGAAAAAATCATCGAGAAATGGTTTGAAGAATGCCATTTCAACTAAATCAAGTCAAGAACATTATTATTTCACCAATTAATTACCTCAAAATGAAAAAATTATCTTTATTATTGCTCATGGCCGCACTGTTGGTCAGCAATGTGACCCTCGCTCAGGAAAAATCGGAAGAGGAAGGCTACGTCTTCAAGATTACCAAAGAACTGCCGGTCACTTCCGTCAAAGACCAGAACCGTGCCGGCACATGCTGGTGCTACTCCGGTTTGGGCTTCATCGAAGCCGAACTGCTCCGTATGGGTAAAGGCGAATACGACTTGTCGGAAATGTATATCGTGTCCAACACTTATAATGACCGCGCCCAAGCTGCCGTCCGTACACACGGTGACGTATCGTTCTCCCAAGGCGGCTCTTTCTATGATGTAATCTACGGCATGAAGACTTTCGGACTTGTCCCCGAGTCTGAAATGCGCCCGGGCGCCGCTTACGGTGACACACTCTCCGACCATGGCGAACTCTCCAACATTACTGATGCCATCGTCGAGGCCATTGCAAAAAAAGAACATAAAAAACTGCAGACCGGTGCCGACGGCAAAGCCCTTTGGCTGAAAGCTGTCTCCGCTGTACATGACATCTACCTTGGCACCTGCCCTGCGGAATTTACCTACAACGGAGTGAAATACACCCCGAAATCTTTCTATAACTCATTGGGCCTCAATGCTGACGACTACGTGTCCATCACTTCTTACACCCACCACCCCTTCTATGAGAAATTCGTGCTCGAAATTCAGGACAACTGGCGTTGGGGTCAGTCCTACAACGTGCCGTTGGACGAGATGATGCAGATTTTCGACTATGCCATCGATCATGGCTACACCATCGCTTGGGGCGCTGATGTCTCTGAACCCGGATTCCGCAGCAACATCAAGAACGGTTTCTGTGTGCTCCCCGACCTTGAGGCTAAAGCCCAGGTTGGCAGCGACATGGCCCATTGGACCGGCCTGACCACCACCGAGCGCAACAAAGAGTCCCAGACCAAACCCACTCCGCAACGCTGGGTCACGCAGGAGGAGCGCCAGTCTGCATATGACAACTGGGAGACTACCGACGACCATGGTATGCTGATTTACGGCAAGGCCACCGACCAGGCCGGCAACGAATACTACATGGTGAAGAATTCCTGGGGCAAATACGGCAAATACGATGGCATGTTCTATGTCTCCAAAGCCTACGCCCGCTACAAGACCATGAACATCCTCGTCCACAAAGACGCTATCCCGAAAGACATCAAGAAAAAACTGGGTATCAAGTAAGACCGACCCAAGTAAAAGCGGGCGGGAAATTGGCCAACAACCGGTTTCCCGCCCGTTTTCTTTTTCCTAAGTTCCGCCTCCCTCCTCCTCTGCAGGGCCCCTGTATCTTGTACAGCGAAGTTATCCCTTTTCCGCTCTGTTTTCTGTCCGAATTCGGAATCCATGATAATCGCTTGGGACAGTGCTGATTTTATGGCAAGATTTTTGTATCTTTGCCGTCTGTTTTTTTGAATATCTAATAGAATACATATGGCAAATTTTTTAACGAAACTGTTTGGTACAAAGGCGGATAGGGACATGAAGGAACTACAGCCGCTGTTGAAGAAGACATTGGCAGCATACGAAACAATCAAAGAACTCTCTATTGATGACTTAAGGCACAAGACTGAGGAATTTAAAGACCGAATCCGCACCGCCACGCAGGTGGAAGAGGACCGTTTGGCAGAATTGCGTTCATATTTGGAGACCAACTACGACATTCCCGTTGAGGAGAAGGAGGAGAAGTACAAGGAGATAGAGAAACTTGAGGAAAAAGTTTATTCCACCACGCAGGATATTCTCAACGAGATTTTGCCCGAGGCTTTCTCCGTGATGAAAGAAACGGCCCGCCGTTTCAAGGAAAACGACACCCTTGTTGTGACTGCCACGCAGCATGACCGTGACTTGGCTGCCAAGCGCGAGTGCGTTACCATAGAGGGAGACAAGGCCATTTATCAAAACCACTGGATGGCTGGTGGCAATATGATTCAGTGGGATATGTGTCACTATGACGTGCAGCTCATTGGCGGCATGGTGCTCCATCAGGGTAAGATTGCCGAGATGGCCACCGGTGAAGGCAAGACCCTCGTCGCAACCCTGCCCGTCTATCTCAATGCCCTGCCGGGCAAAGGTGTGCATGTGGTCACGGTTAACGACTATCTGGCCAAGCGCGACTCCGAATGGATGGGGCTGCTCTACGAATTTCTCGGTCTCACGGTGGATTGCATCGACAAGTACGAACCCAACTCCGACGACCGCCGTCGCGCCTACAACGCCGACATCACCTACGGTACCAACAACGAGTTCGGTTTTGACTACCTGCGCGACAACATGGCCCGCAACCTCGGGGAACTGGTGCAACGCCCGCACAACTACGCCATTGTCGACGAGGTCGACTCCGTGTTGATTGACGATGCCCGTACACCGTTGATTATTTCCGGCCCCACGCCCAAAGGCGACCAGCAGGCTTTCGACCAATACAAGCCTATTGTACAGAAACTATATGAGGCTCAGCGCGTTTATGTGTCGCAGATTCTCACTCAGGCCAAGAAGATGTTGGCTGAAAATCCTGATCCGAAACCGACTGAAGAAAGCGCACAGTTGTTGCTTCGCGCACACCGTGGCTTGCCAAAAAACAAAGCCCTCATCAAGTTCCTGAGCGAACCTGGCATGAAACAGGTTCTCCAGCGTACGGAATCTTTCTATATGCAGGATCAGAACCGCAATATGCACATTATTGACGATGAGCTTTATTTTGTGATCGAAGAAAAGCTCAATACCGTCGATATCATGGACAAAGGCATTGACTTGATCAGCAAAGATGCTGATGAGGCCAAGCTTTTCATCATGCCTGATGTGGGGGCGCAGATTGCGGAACTTGAGAAGGAAAATATCACTCCCGAGGAGAAAGTGGCCCGTAAAGAGGAAATCTACAATAATTATGCGATTGCTTCCGACCGCATCCATACTATACACCAGCTGCTAAAAGCCTACACCATGTTCGACCGAGATGTGGAGTATGTGATTATTGACAATAAGGTGAAGATTGTGGATGAGCAGACCGGCCGTATAATGGAAGGCCGCCGTTACTCCGACGGTCTCCACCAGGCCATTGAGGCTAAGGAGAATGTAAAGGTGGAGGCGGCCACACAGACCTACGCCACCATCACGCTACAAAACTACTTCCGCATGTACAAGAAGTTGGCGGGCATGACCGGTACCGCTGAGACTGAAGCTGGTGAGTTCTGGAACATCTACAAACTGGATGTGGTGGTAATCCCCACCAACAAGCCGGTCATCCGGGTTGATGCCGACGACTTGGTCTATAAGACCAAACGCGAGAAATATGCAGCCGTAGTCGATGAAATATTGCGACTTCACGAAGAAGGCAGACCTGTTCTGGTGGGCACAACTTCCGTTGAAATCTCCGAATTGCTCTCTAATATTCTGACCCGTAGGCATATTCAGCACAATGTGTTGAACGCCAAGCTGCACAAACGCGAGGCGGACATTGTGGCGGAGGCGGGTCGCGAAGGCACCGTCACCATTGCCACCAACATGGCCGGTCGTGGTACCGACATCAAGTTGACCCCTGAGGTGCGCGAAAAAGGCGGTTTGGCCATTATCGGTACGGAACGCCATGATTCCCGACGTGTCGACCGTCAGTTGCGTGGACGTGCAGGCCGTCAGGGCGACCCCGGCAGCTCTCAGTTTTTCGTCTCTTTGGAAGACGACCTCATGCGCCTGTTCGGATCCGACCGCATTGCCAAAGTCATGGACAGCATGGGGCATCAGGACGGCGACGTTATTCAGCACAGCATGATTTCCAAATCCATTGAACGCGCTCAGAAGAAAGTGGAAGAAAACAACTTCGGCATCCGTAAACGCTTGTTGGAGTACGACGATGTGATGAACAAACAACGTTCCACAATCTATCGGAAACGCCGCAACGCCCTCTTTGGCGACCGACTTGCCATCGACATCTCCCAAATGATTCACGATGTGTGCGAAACCTTAGTGGCCGATATGTGGGAAGCCAAGGATTTTGAAGGATTCCAGATGGCCATGATCCGCACTTTCGGCTGCGAATCCCCGTTTGAGGAACATTATTTCATGCAGGAAAGGCAACATGTATTGGTTGACAAGCTCTTCCCTGTCGTATATGACCATTACAAGGAAAAACTCCAAAAGATTGCCGAGCAAGCATATCCTGTGATCGAACGCGTCTACCTTGAACACGGCGACCGTTTCCAAAACATTGCCATCCCGTTCACTGACGGCAAACGCACCATCAATATCGTGGCACCGCTGAAAAAGTGCTATGAAACGAACGGCCGCGAAGTTGGACTTGCTTTCGAGAAGGGCATCACCCTGGCGGTCATTGATAATGCGTGGAAAGAACATCTCCGTGCAATGGACGATCTCAAGGAGAGTGTACAGAACGCTTCGTATGAGCAGAAAGACCCGCTGTTGATCTACAAACTCGAATCGTTCAACCTGTTCGACCAGCTTCTTGTCCGCATCAGCGAAGAAATCGTCACCTTCTTGAGTATCGGCAAGTTGCCTATTGCCGAGGAGACGGAGCTGAAAGAAGCGAAATTGCCTGAATCGGACGCTAAAAAGCTTCAGACAGGTCGGCAGGAGATGGGACGCGGCCGCCAGATGGCACCAGGCAAACCCGTCAACGAACCCATTCGCGTCGAGAAAAAAGTCGGCAGAAACGACCCCTGTCCCTGCGGCAGCGGCAAAAAATACAAAAACTGCCATGGCAGACTCGATTCGGCTGAGTAATGAAGCGCGTCATCCTGTCTGTCACAAATGACCTCTACACAGACCCGCGCGTGGACAAAGTTTCCCTCTTTCTGACCAGGAAAGGCTTTGACGTCACGCTCGTTGGTCGCTGTTATGGGGATTCGCCGGCACTGGAAGAGCGGCCTTATCACACCAAGCGGATGCGGCTGCTCTTCCGGCGTGGTTGGATTTTCTATGCCGAATACCAGCTCAGACTTTTGCTTTATCTATTGTTTAAACAATGTGACATATTGGTGGCCAATGACTTGGATACCCTTTTGCCCAATTATTTGGTCAGCAAATGGAAGAAAAAAGAGTTAGTTTACGACAGTCATGAATATTTCTGCGGAGAACTCTCTGTGGTTAGCAAACCTATCTCCCTCAAAGTTTGGAGTCGTATTGAGCGTCATTGCTTCCCCAAACTGAAAAGAGTGATTACTGTTAGTCAATCCATTGTGGATCAGTACGAAAAAGAATATGGCATTAGACCATTCCTGGTCAGGAACATCCCTTCGTCCAAAACATTTCCTCTAACGGCCACACGGCAATCTATAGGAATGCCAGAAGATAAAACGGTTCTTATTTTACAAGGCAATAGTATAGTAAAGGAACGAGGAGGTGAAGAAGTTGTCGAAGCGATGAAATTTCTGCCTGAATATCATTTGTTTATCGTAGGTGATGGAAGCCTTGTTCCACAATTAAAAGAAAGGACTAAAGAGCTGAAACTGGAGAATCGGATCACTTTCATACCACGTCAAACGCCGGAAAAGCTCTTCAATTATACGGTTTTGGCTGACATAGGTTTGTGTTTGGACAAGAATGTCAGTCCAAACGCCAGTTTTAGCCTGCCAAACAAAATATTCGAGTATATCAAAGCCGAAACGCCATTAGTGGTCTCTGATTTGCCAGAGCGGGTGCATATTGTGAAACAGTATTGCTTAGGGGAGGTGGCGGAGGCTGTTGAGCCCGTCGCAATAGCGGAAGCGGTGAAGCGCTTGTCGAAGCCGGAGGTCTGGTCCAAATGCCGGGAAAACTGCAAAACCGCAGCTCAGGCATTCACATGGGAAAACGAAGAAAAGGTGCTGGAAACAATTTACACCCCCCTGATGTAGCGTCTCCTGTCTCCAGGGTCGAGGCAACTGCAAACCGCCAACAGTATCGCGGCAAACGTCAAGAACTGCAGCCGATAGGTGAACCAATAATGGATATGGCTGTGATTTGAGAGGACTGCGTACCACGCATAAGGAGCAATGCCTATCAGCAGATACAACGACATGTTTTTCCATATTGGTGCCTTGAATCGGAAACTGACGCATACCACCAACACTATCAATGTAATGCAGAACATTTTCCATGGAATCATGCTGATATTTGCACGGATGGCATCCCATCGGTTAGCCTCATTGTCGTTTCCTGTGCGGTAAAAGACCGTGTTTAGTCCGTCTTGAATAATGTTGACATCCAATGTGACCGTGGCAATTACCCATTTCATGAACCAGGTAAGGGCGAAACAGGCGGTCCAAAGCAGCGCCCATAAAGCCATCAGTCCGAATTCCTGAAGGTTAATGGGCTTGTCATCATGCAAGGAGAGCCAAACCAACATTGGCCAACCAAAAGAGAGCAATGGGATTGTCAACAGGTCGAAGTAGCAGGTCAGCGACCCGACTACAAAGAACAATAGACTGATTTTACGGTTGTTACCGTAAAATTTCACGATCAATATGGATGCTGCGAGCGAGATGATGAAAATAGGTGTGAACTGAAGGGAGAACCACATCATGAAACCGTAAACGATAACCCAACTCATCATCATGGCAGCTGTTTTCCAAATGCCGGCTCGGGGCAGGTAGAGCGAGCCGAAGACCAACATCAGAACTGAAGACAGGGCAAACAAGAGCCATTGCAACTGCGTGAAATTGACTGACGTCAGCAGAACCCGATAAAGGTATGAGGAACCGAACCAATACCTTGCGTAGGGAGCTTTTTCGCCGCGGCCCTCATGGGTTATCACCCACAGGTCCTTTGGCTGTTCCAAAGTGAGCATCACAAAATCATTGGCCATGGCAGATCTGAACGGGTTGCTTCGGTCGGCACAAAAAGCTACATTCAGAATCAAGGCTTCTGTAAAACGGTCTTGTTGGCAAGCTTTTTCATCAATGATGGACCTGGGATAATTCCCGTTTTTTGCCAAAGAGGAAGAGGCGCTGCGGATGTGAGCTTTCACGGTCTTGTCAGGCATCCAGCACGAAATGACCGAGAATATCACGTATAGTGCTATTAACAGAACAAAAACACAAGTGTATTTTGCCAGGATATTTCGCTCTATTGCAGATGTTATTCGCATACTCTGTTTTTTTATTTATATGTAGACAGCTTGCAAGGGAGAATGGGTGCGCCATTAAGTCGTGGAGATTGCGATGGCAGTTTTCAGGCCATCAATAGCAGCACTCATGATGCCGCCTGCGTATCCCGCGCCTTCTCCAATTGGATAAATTCCTGGCACAGAAGATTTCCTGTTCTCATCCCTGAGAATCCGTACCGGGGAAGAGGAACGAGTCTCTACCCCAGTCAGCACGGTATCCACATTGGCAATACCCGGGAGTTTTCGGTCAAGAAGGGGCAGGGCCTCCCGCATGGCGGACACAGCGTAATCAGGCAGGCAACGGCTGAAGTCGCCGAAATAGAGGCCGTGGGGGTAGGAGGGTACAACCTTGCGATGCCGCGAGGCGATTTGCCCTTTCAGAAATTCACCGACAAGATTGCCTGGAGCGCGACCGTCGCCTGCCATTTGAAAGGCCAGACGTTCGTATTTCTCTTGATAGTCCATGCCGTCCAAGACGGAACCTTGGAGGAAATCATCAGGAGTCACACTCACTAACAGGGCGCTGTTGGCGTTGGGCTTGTCGCGTTTGAAGTTGCTCATGCCATTTGTGACAATGGTTTCCTCCTCGCTTGCCGACGCCATCACGGTGCCTCCGGGGCACATGCAGAAAGTGTAAACCCCGCGGTTTTGCAAATGAACGACCCCTTTGTATGAAGCCGGAGGCAACAAATTGGCAAATTGTCCGTATTGCATCCTGTTGATGTCTCGCTGGAGATGCTCCATACGAACCCCTATGGAAAAGGACTTTGCCTCCATTTGCAATCCGGAAGCATGCAGCATTCGGAGGGTGTCTCGGGCTGAATGGCCAAGACCGATAAGCAAGTGATTGGTTATGAAGTGCTTGCTATTAGAACAATGGACTTTTATGTGGTCACTCGATTTTTCAAAAGCCTCGAAAAGCGTATTAAAATAGAATTCTCCGCCCAAAGCCTCAATTTCTGTCCGAATGTTTTTTACTACCGCTGCAAGGTAGTCCGTCCCCACGTGGGGGTTCTGTTGATAAGTCACTTCCTCTGGTGCGCCATGTTGATAAAACTCATTAAGTATAAATTGGTTATATTCGCTATTTACATTGGTGTTGAGCTTGCCGTCAGAAAAAGTACCGGCACCGCCTTCGCCAAATTGCACGTTGGAGGACGGGTTCAGGATTTTGGTTTGTAAAAAGCGCTGTACAGATTGCTGTCGCTCCTCAATCTGTTCTCCCCGCTCAACGATGACGGGGTGTGCCCCGCAGCGAGCCAGGTAAAGGGCCGCAAACATTCCGGCAGGTCCAAATCCCACGATTATCGGTTGCCGCTCATGTATCCACTTCGGGTAAGACAATTCCAGGGCGGGCTTGCATCCGGAGGTGTCAGGGTGGCTTTGCAAGTTCTTGTAATTATCTGGTAAGCAGACTTCCACTTGAAAATTGTAAAGGATATTGTTTTTCTTGCGCGCATCAACCGATTGACGCACGATGCGTATGCTGCCCAAATCCTCCGTCCGGATTCGAAACTGCTTGCATACGATATTCTTCAAATTCCTCTCGCTACCGACGGGAATCTTTATATTCGATAATTTCAACTGTATCATTGTTCTTATAGTTTTTGCCAAACTCCAACAAAACTAATGTGATTTTTCGTTCTTTCGTTGCAGGGACAACGTATTGCGTTCCCAGAAAACCCCATCGGAATAGCCTTGTATAGTGGAATCGGTCTCCGCCGTTTCCAACCGTTTCTCTGTCCAGAGGCAGTACTCCTCATTGATTTCCACTCCACAATAGTGTCGACGTAGCTTTTTGGCCACCACACTTGCAGTTCCGCTACCGAGAAAAGGGTCAAAGACAGTCTGCCCTTCTTGTGATGAGGCAAGAATCAGTTTGGCGTACAATTTTTCCGGTTTTTGGGTCGGATGATTCGTGTTTTCGGGCATTGACCAGAACGGGACGCAGATGTCGTCCCAAAAATTGGAGGGATGAGTCAGGCGAAAAGGGCCATCCGAGGAGTCAATCCAATCCTTTGGATGCCCGTTTTCCCGATAAGGGGCGATTACCCTGCGTTTCATCTTCACGGCCTCGATGTTGAAATGGTAATGGTTCGGGTCTTTTACTGCGAACCAGATATCCTCCATGCTGTTTTTCCAATTTGCTTTGGCCCCGCGTCCTTTCTCCCGTTGCCAGGTGATTCTGTTCAAAATTGTAAGTTCCTTTTCTACGGTACGTTGCAGGGCGGAGGTGCATTTCCAATCTCCGCAAATGTAAAGAGACCCGTTTGGCTTTAGCTTCCGGCATACATTCGGAAACCACGTGGCGAGAAAATCTTCATAGTCGCTTTCCGATTGTTCTCGAAATCGCAACCCGTGGAAATCCTTGTTTAAGTTATAGGGGGGGTCAATAATGATGAGGTCTGCAAAGGCATCTGGCAGATAAGGCATTACGCGCAATAAATCTCCATGAATGGTTTTGTCAAGGCATGAAGCACCAGCCGACAGGTCATCCTCCTCCAGTAGTCTTGGTTTCAATGCGACACGTTCCTCATCGGTCAGGGTGAGTGTGCGGTTACGAGTAGCTTTCATTTCAGTTTTCGATTATGCCATTAACGCTCTGTCTTGCCGTACCCGCGCCATTTTGCAACCACAGCTGCAAAGTCTTCTGGAAGCTCCGATTCAAAGAAGATGTCTTTGCCGGAGATAGGATGTCTAAATCCCAAGGACTTCGCATGAAGGGCTTGACGGGGCATCAAGGAGAAACAGTTGCGGATGAACTGCTGGTATTTGGTAAATGTGGTGCCTTTGAGAATACGGTTACCCCCATAGGCTTCGTCGTTGAAAAGCGGATGTCCGATGTGTTGAAGATGAACTCGGATCTGGTGTGTCCGGCCGGTTTCCAACTGGCATTCAATGAGGGTCACGTAACCGAACCTTTCCACCACGCGCCAATGCGTGACGGCATGCTTGCCCTGTTCACTGCCTTCGGGGAACACGGTCATCACCATGCGGTCTTTCGGGTTGCGCCCAACATTGCCGACAATCGTGCCGGAGTCTCCCTCCATGTCGCCCCATACCAACGCCCAGTACTTGCGTTCCAGGTCATGGTCAAAGAAAGTCTTAGCCAAACGCATCTGCGCCAGCTCGCTTTTCGTGATGGCGAGCAACCCTGAGGTGTTTTTGTCGATCCGGTGTACCAGCAGTGGCTTTACCGGCGAACCATCCTCCAGTTTTTGGTCGCGGAGGTAGTAATAGAGCGCGTTAACCAATGTGCCGGTATAATTGCCATAGGCCGGATGCACTACCATGCCTGCCGCTTTGTTGACGATTATGAGATCATTGTCTTCATAAACGATATCCAACGGGATATTTTCAGGCAGGATCTCGGTGTCGTTAGGGGGATTGGGCATCAGTACGGAGATTGTGTCGCTGGGTCGTACCTTGTAGTTCTGCTTCACGGGGTTTCCGTTCACCAGGATACAATCCGCTTTGGCTGCCTGTTGCACTTTGTTGCGTGAGGTGTTGGCGATCAGGTTAAACAGGTATTTGTCAATACGAAGCATCGTTGTCCCTGCCGGGACGTCAAACCGATAATGTTCGTACAGTTCGTCCCTCTCTTCCGAGGACTTAACAACTTCACTCATAGTCAACCGGTTAGTTCACTCTTGTCGTTTATGTTATCTATTACATGCTTTGCAGATAACCTTTTTTGCCTCTTCATTCTCCAGAATGCAACTCGGCAGTTTGTCGACCAATCCGCACAGGCGAGTCGGGTTCTTCTCTGCAGCCAGCTTTACGGCTTTCGTGAAAAGTCCGCTCAGATAGGTCTCTTCGCGATGTGCGGCAATTGTCACGTATGAGAAGAGGAAATCTTCCGAAATGGCAGGGTCATCCAGGAACGGGGTCATCAGCGACAGGGAATACATGTAGTCGTTACGTTTGTTGAAGTAGGAAGCAAGTTTGAAAGCGTTCTTCCAGCTGTCCAATTTGCTGTTGCGTATCTCCTTGATTTTCTGATAGGTGTTATTTAAAAGAGCGGTGGTTTCAGTGGTGGCGGGCATTGTGTCGAGATAGTTGATGATTTTGAATTGGAACTCCAGGTTCAAGCTGTTAACGCGGTCTTTCGGGATGGTGGGGATGGTGTAGAGTTTGTCGATGGCGGCTTGCGTTTTGAGGATGTCTTCAGGGGATTTGATGGTGGTGGCGAGGACGTCGGCCACGGTGGTGTTGTACAGCAACAGCTGGTTGTTCGGATTGAGATTATAGATTTTCGTCATCAGTTCTGAGATGGCGGGGGTAAGCTTGGAACTCTTGTAATATTGGGCATAGAGTTTGTTGTTAAGCAAGGTTTGGTACTCTTTTTTGAATGGGATATTCATCTTTTCTAACGAAAGGGAGGAGAATTTTCCGTTTTCAACCTGCTTGATGATGTAGTTCTCCACTGACATGGCGAATCCGAGTTGTTTGGGGGTTGAGATGGCGTTGTTGAACTTCCAAAGTGCAAAGGCCTCCTCGTCAGACGGGTTTTCGGCATAATAGGTCACTGTCTGGCGCAGTTCTATTGTGCGTAGAGGGGCGAGGTAAGCGGAATCAAGTGCCTTGGCAGCATATCTGTTATACATTCGCAATTCTTTGGCAACTTCCTCCAATGTTTTGAAACTCAAGTCATAATATTCCTCATGTTGTGTGATTTTTTCTTTGAATTCATCCCAACAGTAGTCGTACACTATTTTGATGTCCATTCCGGGGAAATAGCGTTGCAAGTCCTTTTTGATGGCGGCGGTGCGTTTTTCTTGGATGGTTTTGTAAGCGGGGTCTTGGTAATAGTCGGGCGAGACATGGGTGATGAGTTCCACGCTGTTCACCTTGTAGGGCGGGAGGTTAGGGTCCTTTTTGTCCAGGTTAAAAGCCGCAGCGGTGTAATCCGTTTTCTTGGCTTCGTAAGGGAACGCGATGGAGACTTTACCGTCTTCTGGGGAAATTGTCCATTCGCCAGTGCTTTTGACTCCCGCCTCGTCTTTCAGGAAATTGATTTTTTCCGTATAGTCGGCCCCTTTGCTCTCTATGTGTTTGGGTAGTATCGCACGGCACACACGGTTGCCTTCTTTCAGCACCAACACGATGAGGTTCAAGTCCTTGTTGTCGTTCACTTCTGCGGGGAGGTCTGCAATCTTGGCAACCAGTTTGCCGGATTTAAGGTTGGTGTTTTCGTTGATGGCCATTAGTTTTTCAAACGTAATCGGTTTGGTGATAGCGCCGCGGTGATACAGGTCGTAATCTACCTGGTGGTTGTCGCATTCGTACTGGCCTTCCTGGACAATGTCAATGACGATGGCATCCCCTTCCTTGCCGATGAGTCGTTTCAGCTCCTTGTAGTTGTCGCAATTGAGGTAAATTTCCCCGTTTTTGTTGACAGAGACATACTCGGAAAGGACTTCCAGGCCAGGTTCGGCGGCGCATTTTTTGCATACTTTTTCATCATATCCTTTCAAGCCAGCCTGTCCCTTGGTGTAGGGGAGGTCTTTCTCTCCAAATCCTGCTTTGTAATGGTTGAAGGTGCGGTCATGGCCGAGGACGAGGGAGACGTACATGCTCTTCATTGCGGCATCGGTGTTGTAACCGAACCCCATGTAGGTGTATTGGGAGTTAAGGAGGACATCGGCAGTTTTCACATTCTTGAGAAGAGACTGCAGCAAGGCGAGGCAGAGGTCGTAGTAGGAGTACTCTGTTTCGCCCATGTAGGCTTTGGCTTTTGCCACCAGTTCTTCGCCATTGCCCGCCAGACCGTATTTGCGCAGGCGATAGTAAGTGGTTTTGTACGGGGCATTGTTTTCAAGGGTTTTTTCGTCCTTAAATGCTTGATAGTCAGCTTGGAATTGTGCCGTAGAGTCCAAGTTGACATCGTGTTTCAGCTTGGGTAGGTAACGATATTCCGCACGAGCCTGATCCACCATGTCGGTAAAACATTGGTACAGGATTTTCTCATCGTAGTTGTTTGGCGCAAAATTCCGCACATATTTGGCATTTTCCTTCAGGGCGGCAGGATTGAACCCGCTGTATTGATTTTCCGTTTGTGCATATAATAACATGTTGAAAAACAATGCTATAGGAAGAATCAAGAGGGTAGATTTAATATTCATAATCGACAATTTTAAGATTTCAATTTTAATGTAGCAAAGGTACATAAATTTCAAAATCCACGGCGACAGATTATTTTTTTTGAAAAAAATACCTTGTCCCATCATTTGTCATCTTACGCAAGATGTCCGGTATGTCCCAAAAATTGTATCTTTGCGCCCGATTTTGACATTATGGGTAAAAGGAAACAGGACACTCAGATTGCGATTAAGAACAGGAAGGCGGAGTTTTTATATTATCTGCATACTTCCTATACGGCGGGTATTGTGCTGACCGGCACGGAAATCAAATCCATCCGGGCGGGGCGCGCCAATATTACTGATGCATATTGTTCGTTTATTAACAATGAGTTATGGGTTCATAACATGCATGTCAGCGAATATGCACAAGGAAGCTACAACAACCATCAACCCAAACGTGACCGCAAATTGTTGCTGCAACGTAAGGAAATGCGCAAGCTGATGACGAAACTCAACGAGCGCGGCTATACAGTCATACCCACTCTGCTGTGGATCAACGATAACGGTTACGCCAAACTGGACATTTCCCTCGCAAAAGGCAAGAAAATGTACGATAAGCGAGAAACCATCAAAGAACGCGACCAACGCCGACGCGGCAACGAGGAGGATTGGGCATGAACGAAGAACCCACTCTTTTCAATGCTTTGCCTGAATCCGTCGCGGAGCAGGAGAAAATATGGTTCGGTATCGGCGAAACCGCCGACGTGTTGGGTATTCCCGCCTCCACGCTCCGGTTCTGGGAAAAGGAGTTCGACATGATCAAGCCTCGGAAAAATGGGAAAGGCGACAGGTTCTATTCCAAGAACGACATCGCCATCTTGAGGACCATCCAATACTTGACCAAGGTCAAAGGCTACACATTGCAAGGTGCCAAAACGGCCCTTAAAAGCAACTTCCTGAAAGAGGCGGAAACTGCTGCCATTGTCGACACCCTGACTAAAATCAAAGAAAAATTGCTGGAAATCAAAAAATTGATTTAACCATTCAGCCCTGTCTTGCACACATGGTGAAAGGCAACCGTAGAGCTTTCGGCTTGCCATTATGGGCTGGGATCAAGACATGCTGTGGACCCCAGATGATTATTTCGCCGATTCAAAGAAATGCTCAGCCGTAGGGTGCAATACACTGTCTTCAAGGGTACAAACCGAAATCTCCCCATTCCCCCCAATCCGTTTCAGTCGTGGCAGAACTTGGAAAGGCGCCTTCTCGAATTCGCGGCGGTACACCTCATCCTCCACCAGTATGTAATCGTAGTCGAATGTCAGCGCGTGTGAAACCACCTCCGGGTCAGTCCACATCACGGCATAGCCTTCCCGGTCCATCATCACAAAAGGCGTGTTTTGCGGATAGGAGAATAGTGTGAGGAAGCGCAAATCCCGAGAATTCAGGCCAGCTGTTTCAAGCATCTGATTGGCATGCTTATAGCGTACGGCGGTCTGAAATGCCTCCACACCTTCAGAACGGCGCACTTGTTGCATGTGACATGCTTCGTCCGTCATCACAACTGAAAGAAACGCCACGGCAATCGCCATCATCAACCGGCTCCAGCCTTGCGTAGGGTTAGGTAGAAGGCCCAACAGACCAACCAGCGTTATGACAATCGGCAGAAACAGACTGTCAAGGAAATAGTAGTCGTGGTCGCAGAATTGCCGTGACATAGCCATGACAAACAGCAACTCACCGAACAGCCAGATGGCCATTAACCACCATAAGGACAATTTGCCGGTTTTCTGCCAGATGCCTTTTCTTTTCATGAGCCCGACTGCCAGAGCACCTGCGGCTGCCAGCACGAACAGCCAGTGGTGCACTCGTTGGAAATAGTGGAAACGCCACCGGTCATGGACATTCTGAAGGACGTATTTTGCCTCTTCGATGCTCTTGACGGGCAAGAGGCTGGCAAGGAACAAGGAGCCGTATTCTTGTCGAAGATGCGCATTCCAAAGCCACCATGCGGCAAACAGCAGTGCTCCCGCAAAAAAAGGCTGCCAAGTCGTGCGAAGTCGCGCTTCCTTGCGAAAAAGCCGCAGAATGTGGAAACAGGCGACAGCCACCCACGGCACGGCAAAGGAAGCTCGGGTCATCATCGCAAGGGTGAGCAGTAAAATGCTGGCATAGAGCATCCAAAGTTTGTCTCGTTGAATATGAAGTGCATAGAGCAGCAGTCCTCCTATGGCAAAGGACAATGATGGAACCGTTGGAAGAAACGAGGAGCTGTAGTAGGCAAACGAGGGGGCCGTGGCGGTGATTGCGGAAGCCAAAAGCGCTTTAGTACGGGAATTAGTCAGTACGAAAGCTAACAGGTAGAGTGCCCAAAGTCCCAGAATAGCAACCAGAAGGGTCAACCCTCGGAAAACCCAAGGTTGTGTGGTGCCGGTTAGCGACATCAGGGAGCCGGCCACCCAATGGTGCAGGGGAAAATCACATGCGGTAACCAAAGACAAAGGATCGTCATAGCCTTTCTGCTGTTTGTTGTAAATTAACGTCTGCGGGTGGAAGAGGTCGCCACCATTGTGAGTGAACCCTATCGCTAAAGAGTAGTTGTCGGCCTGAGACCAAGCGTGGATGTAGGCCGGCGGTTCGTTGAGATAGCGCACTCCGATAATCATAGCCAGCGCAGTGACAAAGAATATGGGGATAACGTGGATGGTGTTTTTCTTGTTCATCGTGTCCTTTAAAAGATGGCGCAAAAATAGCAAAAAAAACAATTTTTAGGAATAAAGGCAAATACAGATGATTTCACGTGCAAGAAAAATGTATTTTTGCAGGATTTTTAAAAAAGGGATTTTATAAATGAGCAGACAATTCAACAAAGAGAATTCGGAAGAGGATTTCTCCCCTCGGCGTTTTCCGAGGAAACCATCCGGTAGAGGCGAAAAACGCCCATATTCTCCCGCAAGTCGCCGTAAAGACCGGTTTGAAGGCGAAAATTCCGGAGATTATGATCGTAAATCCGAGCGGAAGCGTTTTTCGCGGGACAGCGAGTCCAAGCGGAAGTTCGGTTCCAAGCGAGACAATGACCGCAAGCCCGGCAGGTCGCGCAACTTTGACCGGGACCGCGAATTTGATCGCGAAGACCGACACGAATCCGGCAGGCATGCAGGACGCGACCGTAGGCAAGACCGCGACCGTTCGTTCAAACGTGATTTCCACAAGCGGGAAGAGGATTCCAAACCGCGTCGCCGCAATGTGGTCGCGGAGTCGGAAATCCTTACCGAAATCATAGAGCGCCGCAAAAGCGAAGGGCGAACGCTGCCCCGCAAGCAACGCGTCTTGTCTTTGGAATATGAGGAGAAGCACGGCCCCATCCGTCTCAACAAGTACATTGCAAATGCGGGCATTTGCTCCCGTCGTGAGGCCGATGTCCTCATTTCCACCGGAGCCATCACTGTCAACGGTGAGATTGTCACCGAGATGGGGCACAAGGTGATGCCCACCGATGAGGTGCGCTACGGGGACAAAGTGCTGCAGCGCGAAAAACCCGTTTATGTTCTGCTCAATAAGCCGAAAGACTATATTACCACTACAGACGACGAACGCGACCGCGCCAGTGTCATGGAACTCGTTCGCGACGCTTGCGAAGAGCGCATCTATCCGGTCGGCCGCCTTGACCGCGACACCACCGGGCTGTTGCTTTTCACCAACGACGGAGACCTCACCAAGAAGCTCACACATCCGAGTTCCCAAATCGAGAAAACCTACGCCGTGGAACTGGACAAGCCTTTCGCTTCTGTCGATATGGATATGCTCCGTAACGGTGTGGAACTGGCCGATGGCCAGATTACCCCTGACGAGGTGGAGTATATTGGTGAAGGAAAGAAAGAAGTTGGCGTGACCATCCATTCCGGCAGAAACCGCATAGTTCGTCGAATGTTTGAATCGCTTGGTTATGAGGTTGTTAAACTTGACCGTGTGATATTTGCCGGACTTACCAAGAAGGACCTTCCGCGTGGCCGTTGGCGCTTCCTCACCAAAAACGAGGTCAGTTTTCTGAAAATGCTCTCCAAGCCTAAAACCGACCCCGCATCCGAACCCTTTACCAGATGACACCTGTGGAAATCATGTCGCCGGTAGGCTCTTACGAGTCACTTTCCGCTGCCATCGCGGCGGGAGCCGGCTCCGTCTATTTCGGCGTAGGTGCCATGAACATGCGCTCCCGCTCCGCCGCCAACTTCTCCCTCGACGACCTTGCCAATATCGTCAAAATCTGCTACGAACACCGCGTGAACAGCTACCTCACCGTCAATACCATCATCTACAATGATGAAATCAGACAGATGCGCGAGCTGCTGGATGCTGCCAAAGCCTGTGGAGTCACTGCTATCATTGCCTCTGACATGGCGGTCATCCAATATGCACGCGAAAAAGGCATGGAAATCCATCTCTCAACCCAATGTAACGTCACGAATGTGGAGGCCGTACGCTATTACGCGCAGTTTGCCGATGTGATTGTGCTGGGTCGTGAGTGCGAACTGAAGCATGTTGCCGATATTTGCAAAGAAGTAGAAAGCCAGAATATTGTGGGCCCTTCAGGTAAGCTTGTTAAAATCGAGATTTTCGTCCACGGAGCCCTCTGCATGGCTGTCTCCGGCCGTTGCTATCTCAGCTTAGACAACTACAACTCTTCAGCCAATCGCGGAGCCTGTTTGCAAGTTTGCCGTCGAGCGTACGAAGTCCGAGACGTGGAAGACGGTCTCGAGCTGCACGTGGAAAACCCTTACATATTCTCACCCAAGGACCTTTGCACGATTGGCTATCTTGACAAAATCGTGCGCGCTGGTGTCTCTATCTTGAAGATTGAAGGTCGCGGCCGTTCCCCGGAATATGTCAAAATGGTAACCGAATGCTACCAAGAAGCACTGGAATCCATTTATAACCAGACATTTGGCATCGAAAAAATCAATAATTGGATGGAGCGGCTTCGCAGTGTCTATAATCGCGATTTTTGGGGTGGTTATTACCTCGGACGCACTGCGGGCGAGTGGGCCGACCGTTACGGTTCCCAAGCCACGCGTATGAAACGCCGCATCGGGAAAATCACCAACTATTTCGCCAAACTCGGAGTTGCGGAAATCTGTATGGAAGAGGATATGCTCTCCGTGGGTGACGAATTGCTTGTCATCGGACCCACTACGGGTGTCTATGAGGATACTGTGCGGGAAATTCGCCTCGATGACCGGCCCGTGGAAAGCGTCGCAAAAGGAGTCTATTGCTCTGTGAAAACGCAGGAGCTGGTGCGACGTGGCGACCAGGTCTATAAATGGATCTGGGTGAAGGATGAGTTTTAGTCGTTTTGGTATTCAACAAGAAATTATTTACACAAAAAAACATAGAATTGAAAAAAAATGAAAAAGATATTCTTCATTATCGCCACATTAACCCTCGTTCTCACTGCCTGTAAAAGCGGTGACATCATCGGCGGGCGTTATTACGGGACGTTCCACAACACTTCCAATAATCTCCGGGAAGCGGGCAATATGAGCTTCAAATACTCCTATTCAGGCGGACAAACCTATTTCTTGCTCAATAATTTGGTACCCTTGATGCAGATTGCCGACAAGAAATTCGCCGGAGCCGCGGAAGGGGCAACCCTGAACGATCTGCTGAAAACTGTGCCGGCGTTGGACAGCCTGCAAATCTGTGAAGAAGGCGAATCCATCATGAACATGACCTTGGAAGCAGAATTCCAAAGCAATTCCGCCAGAGCCAACATGGCGTTCATCACCACAGGAAATCGCTCCGTCAACGTCGAGTTTGTCGGCTATTTTGAATAAGGAAGGGAGAGACTATTTCTTCTCCTGCTCCGGTTCCTCCTTGTAAGGGCATTCCGGGTATGTCGGCTTTGCAAAAGAGTATACCAAACATCCTATTCCAATGACAATCAGTGGGATGCTGAGCCATTGCCCATTGTTGAGCACATGTCCTATTTCCCCTTGGACCTGCACTTCCTTGAAAAATTCAATGATGAAACGGGCTGTGAAAATCACGGTCAGTGTGATGCCCGAAGTGCGGCCGGCCGGAACTTTTCCTTTGGAGAATTTAAAGTAGTAAATACATAAAACAATGAAAACCAACAGATAAACGACAGATTCATAGAGTTGTGCCGGATGTCGGAATGTGCCCGCAACACCGAATCCACCGTAGATGAAATCAAAAGCCCACGGAACCTCTGTGATGCGCCCCACAATCTCATGGTTCATCAAGTTGCCTACTCGTACCAGTGCCGCCGCTATCGGAACTGCAATCGCCAAACGATCCAATATCCACAGGAAATTTATTTTGTGACGCCAGCAATAGTAAATTAGGAATCCGAAGATGCCAATTACGCCGCCGTGGCTGGCAAGTCCTTGGTATCCAATAAAATGCCAATTTTCGTCAACGGGAAGAATTATTTGCAGTGGATGTTTGATGAACATTTCCGGCTCATAGAAGAGAAAATGCCCCAGCCTCAACCCCACAATCGTCCATACAATGGTCCAGATGGAAATCTTGTCTAACAATTTTTGGGAAAGATGCTCGGTTTTAAATATCTGCTGTAATGTGTAGTAAGCCAACAAGAAGCCTAATGCCAACAAGATACCATACCATCTGACCTCCAAACTTCCAAGATGAAACGCCACTGGGTTCACCTTCCATGTGATGTAGCCTAATATATTCCAAGACATAATTTATGCTTTTTTTCGGGCGGCAAAGGTACACAATATTTCAAACAATCAATCTCTGACATAGAATGTCTCGCGCAGCAGCCGGAAATTCTCGGGTTCCACCTCATCGTGGATGAACTCGCGTGCCATGCTTTGCCGACCATCCTCAGCATACTCGTATTCTGCCCAGCCTGTAATGTCTCCGTTCTTGTCGAAAATAGTGTTCTTTACCACTTTGTCGCCATCATATTGCATTGTGATTCGGCGATAACTGTCCAGATCCTCCTCCACAATTTCCGTCTGGCGACCTTTTTCGTCAAATGAACGCAGCACCTTGGCTATCAAAATCATGTCGTAGTTGTAAATCAAGTCTTTGATGCGGTCGCCCCGTTCGTTGTAGGAGAATTCATATGTGCGGCGGTCGTTGTTTTGCACCTCATCGCGGGAATAGGCTGATACCCGTCCATTTTCGTCGTATTGATAATGATGAATGTACATCGGATTGCCGTAGTCGTCGTTTTCCGTCACTGTATCGGGTTTCCCGTCGGTGTATGTGGTGGTTTTTTCCACGTAGTCCAATTCCCCGTTCACAAAAACCTCCTGTTTGAGGGCCTCCCCCTGGTCGTCATAGGTGAATTTGGTGACGTATTCTTCAGAAGCATCGCCATAATAATTGGATTGGGAAATGAGGCGTTTGTTATCGTCGTACTGATTTATGGTCCGCTGCAGCAAGATGTTGTTTGGGTCAAAAGATTCCGTCTGCACCAGTAGCTGATGCTCGTTGTAAGTGTTGACGGTCAGCGTATTGAGTTTTCCATCAGGGTCGTAACGCTCTTCCCGGAGGAGTTGTCCATGGTCGTCATATTCGGCATAGCCTTCCGTATATTCCACGGGTTCAATGTCTTGGGCGTCATATCCAGTTCGCTGGTACTCTTTCTTGATGATTTTGAGGCTTCTCATTGCTCTGTGATTTAAAATTTGGCAAAGGTACGATATTTTTAAAAGCAACGGACATGCGAAAAACTGTATTCACGTCTCGCACGCTTGTTTCCCAATCATAAGTGTCTCTGAAAAAAGCTGGCGGCTGCCAACATTCACTGATCATTGTTCACAAAAAATGTTATCTTTGCGGCAAAATTTTGATGGCATATGAAAACATTAAGACAACAATTTTTGGAACACGTAGGGCAGACATCTCCTGAGCCACTCTTGTTGGAAGTCGGGCGGGCGGAAGGAGTCTATTTCTTCACCCCGGAAGGCAAACGCTACTACGATCTTGTCTCAGGTGTCTCAGTGAACAACGTAGGACACGCCAATCCGGAAGTGATTAAAGCCGTTCAGCAGCAAGCCGCTGATTATATGCATATTATGGTATATGGCGAGATGGTGGAAAAGCCACAAGTGCAGTATGCCCGACGGATCGCAGAGCTTTTGCCGGCCCCATTGGAGAGTGTCTATTTCGTGAATTCGGGCAGTGAAGCGGTGGAAGGCGCTCTGAAATTGGCGAAACGCTATACCGGACGGCACAAGATGATGTCGATGCACTGTGCCTACCATGGTTCAAACCATGGGTCTCTCAGCATGATGGCTTCTCCGGAGGGCGACACCTGGAAAGCGCCGTTCCAGCCTTTGCTCCCTAACGTGGAGTACTTATGGTTCAACAACTTCGAGGACATTGGCCGCATTGACGAGGAGACGGCCTGCGTGCTGGTGGAACCTGTTCAGGGCGAAGGCGGTGTGCGTCTCCCTGCTGACGGCTACCTGCAAGCCCTCCGAAAACGCTGTGACGAGACAGGCGCCATGCTGATATTCGATGAAATACAGACAGGAATGGGACGTACCGGAAAACTGTTTGCCATGCAGAAATATGAGGTCACACCCGATATTGTCTGCTTGGCAAAGGCTTTCGGCGGCGGGATGCCCCTTGGTGCTTTCGTTGCTTCCAAAACCGTCATGGATTCCCTGCAAAGCAATCCAGCCCTTGGTCATATCACCACTTTTGGCGGGCATCCCGTATGTTGTGCCGCTGGGCTTTCGGCTTTGAACTATATCACTGAAAATCATCTTGTTGACAGTGTCGAAAAAAAGGGGAAAAGGTATGAGGAAACTCTCCGAAACTCTCCGAATGTCATCGAAATCCGACGCAGCGGCCTGCTCATGGCAGTAGAACTGGGCACTTCCGAAAAACTGTTCAAAATCATGGCACTTTTCAAGGAAAGGGGAATCATGAGCGATTGGTTCCTCTTCTGCGACACCGCCTTCCGTATTTCCCCGCCATTGACCATCTCGAATGATGAAATTGACGACTCTTGTCGGATAATTCTGGAATGTCTGGAAATTCTTTGACATTGACTTTAACCATAGACATTGCGTAACCCTTAATCTAAACCCATGACTATTGCAACCACAGATATACTCCAAACGCCCATCGAATTTCTGAAAGGGGTGGGCGAAAAGCGCGGGGCTGTACTTCGCAAAGAATTCAATATTCAGAATTTCAATGATTTGCTGTATTATTTCCCATATCGTCACATTGATAAGTCACATGTCTATCATGTCAGCGACATTGTGAACGATGGCGGGTATATCCTGCTTCGGGGAACCATCCGCGATGTTCGCACTGTGGGTCAGATGCGCGCCCAACGGTTGACCGCGACCTTCGTTGATGAAACCGGCTTCATTGAGCTGGTCTGGTTCAACGGCATCCGGTGGGTGCAGGATGTGTTGGCGTCGCGGTCCGAATTCGTGATTTTCGGCAAACCGACCCTATTCAACGGACGCTGGAACATCACTCATCCTGAACTTATCGACCCCGCCCAGCAACAAAACTCACCTGTGTCGCTACGTTTCCAGCCGTTGTATAACACTTCGGATGTGTCGAAGCGGAAATCGCTGGATTCCAAGGCAGTATCCAAACTGACCGCCAATTTGTTGGCTCAAGTCAAGGACGTCATTCCCGAAACGATGCCTCGGGAGATGGTTGAGGAGCTGCACCTGATGTCCCTGAAAGACGCACTGGTGAACATCCATTACCCTGAAGACAACCAGAAACTTTCACAGGCAACCCTTCGGTTGAAGTTCGATGAACTCTTTTTCACCCAGCTAAAGTTGCTGAAGCTCAAACTGATAAATACAACTCGATTTGCCGGACATGTGTTTTCGCAGGTAGGGCATTTTTTCAATACTTTTTATAAAGAATGCTTGCCGTTTGACCTGACTAATGCGCAGAAGCGCGTTTTGCGGGAAATTCGTGGCGATGTAGGCAGTGGTCATCAGATGAATCGGTTGCTTCAGGGCGACGTGGGTAGCGGAAAGACGATTATCGCGCTGTTCAGTATGCTATTGGCCAAGGACAATGGCTACCAGGCTTGCCTGATGGCTCCGACGGAGATTCTGGCTTCCCAGCATTTTGAAAAAATCAGCCATCAGTTGGCCCCTCTCGGGTTGCGTGTCGAATTCCTGTCGGGTTCCACGAAAACGGCCAAGCGAAAGCAGTTGCTCGCCGATTTGCGGAACGGTCAGGTCGATATGCTCATAGGGACCCATGCATTGATTGAAGACAATGTGGTTTTCAATAAGTTGGGTATAGTGGTGATTGATGAGCAGCATCGTTTTGGAGTGGAACAGCGAGCCAAGCTTTGGCGTAAGAGTGGCAGTACCCCTCCGCATATCTTAGTGATGACTGCCACTCCGATTCCGCGTACCCTGGCCATGACCCTTTATGGGGATCTCGACGTTTCGGTGATCGATGAGCTTCCTGCAGGGCGTAAACCCATTGTCACTCAACATTTCTATGAAAAAGATCGCCTCAAAGTATATGGCTTTATGCAAAAGCAGATTGCTGCCGGCCGGCAAGTGTACGTGGTTTATCCGCTGATTCAGGAATCGGAAGCATTGGATCTGCTGGATCTCCAGGCGGGTTACGAGGCGATTGAGCGCAGTTTCCCACCGCCGACCTACAGCATAGGTGTCGTACATGGCAAGATGAAGGCAGAGGAGAAGGACTACACGATGAACTGCTTCAAGAAGAACCAGATACAGATTCTTCTCTCCACAACAGTGATTGAGGTGGGCATTGACGTACCCAATGCCACTGTGATGGTGATTGAGAATGCCGAACGGTTCGGGCTTTCGCAGCTCCACCAATTGCGCGGGCGAGTGGGGCGGGGCGGTAACCAGTCGTTCTGCATCCTCATGTCCAAGTATGAACTCTCTACCGAGGGCCGAAAACGTCTCAATGCCATGGTGGAGACAAACGACGGTTTTGAGATTGCCAATTTCGACCTTCAGTTGCGCGGTCCTGGCGACCTGCAGGGCACCCGCCAAAGCGGTATGCTCGACTTCAAAATCGCAGACCTCGCCAAAGATGAGAAATTGGTAGCGTATACGCGTAACTATGCGCAACAAATTCTCGAAAAAGACCCGGATCTGACGCTCCCGGAGCACAAACGCCTTGCAGAGACTTTGGAAAAGCTGACGAAAAGAGAGACGAATTGGAGTGTAATAAGCTAAAATCGGCAGAGTTGATGCCTCCTTCCGTAGTCAAAATAAAATCATATGGCAAAGGTAAAAGAAAAAAGTTTACTTTTGCGACCGTTTTGGAATATGTATGGCAGTCGCGTAATGGTCATAGTGTCTGCCCGATAAAGATAATGAAAAGAATATAAATAGTAAAATATGAAAAGACATCAGATTTCAACCAAATTTTTAAGCATCGAAAAGGTAAAGAATATTGTTGAGCGCAAACAGAAGATTGAACTGTCAGAAGAGGCGATTTCTGCCGTGAAGAAATGCCGCGATTATCTGGACACGAAGGCCGCCACATCCCCGGAACCGATATATGGCGTGACCACGGGTTTCGGCTCGCTTTGCAACAAGCACATCTCACCGGAGGATCTTTCAACATTGCAACGCAATCTCGTGATATCTCACGCATGCGGTGTCGGTGAGGAAGTGCCGCAAGAGATTGTACAACTCATGCTGCTCATGAAGATCCAGTCTTTGTCATACGGGCATTCTGGTGTACAAGTGGAAACCATCCAACGTTTGGTTGATTTCTACAATAAAGGCGTGTATCCCGTTGTGTACCAACAAGGTTCATTGGGCGCTTCGGGCGATTTGGCACCGTTGGCTCACCTGTCTCTGCCTATCATCGGAATGGGGGAGGTCTATTACCGAAACAAAAAGTACCCGGCTGCCGAGATTAACGCCAAATTCGGTTGGGAACCCATCACGTTGAAGTCCAAAGAGGGGCTTGCTTTGCTGAATGGCACGCAATTCATGAGTTCCTATGCCGTATGGTTGCTGATGAAGGCCCGTAAGCTCAGCTGGCTCGCAGACATCATTGGCGCCATTTCTCTGGAGGCTTTCGACGGCCGTGTCGAACCGTTCAACATGCTGGTGCATCTGGTGCGTCCGCACGCTGGCCAGATCATTACTGCCGCCCATATTTCGCAACTGCTCGAGGGTTCGGAAATCATATCCCAACACAAAGAGCATGTTCAGGACCCGTACTCTTTCCGCTGCATGCCTCAGGTTCATGGAGCTTCCAAGGATGCCATTGAGCACGTGCAGAATGTAGTGGAGACCGAAATCAACTCTGTCACAGACAATCCGACCGTTTTTCCCGATGACGACATCATTGTCTCAGCCGGCAATTTCCATGGTCAACCTCTTGCGTTAGTGCTGGACTTTCTCTCTATCGCCGTCGCGGAGCTGGGTAATATTTCAGAACGCCGTATTTATCAACTGATTAGCGGAAAACGTGGGCTTCCGTCGTTCCTCGTGAAGAACCCGGGCCTCAATTCAGGCTTCATGATTCCTCAATATGCCGCCGCTTCGATCGTGAATCAAAACAAAGCATTCACGATGCCCTGTTCCACTGATTCCATCGAATCGTCTCAGGGTCAAGAAGATCACGTGAGCATGGGTGCCAATGCCGCTACCAAGTGTTACCTGGTGGTCAACAACGTGGAGAAGATTCTCGGCATAGAACTGTTCAATGCTGCCCAAGCCCTTGAATTTCGCAAACCGTTGAAGAGTTCCGAATTTATTGAGGAATTCGTGAAATGCTATCGCGATTTTGTCCCATTTGTCGAGAATGACACCTATATGCATGAATTGATTCAAAAGTCCATTGACTTCATTCAAGGAGTGAGAGTGGTGATGTGATAAATTGAGACGAAAGTTAACGGTTGAAATATGAATGTTTTAGGAATATGTATTTTCGCATCTGCTGTCATGGTGACCGTAGGTGCTGTTTATGTGACAAAGCTGGTGATGGAGGCCAAGGCCAAGATTGCGGCGTTGGAAAGCAATAGGGAAAACCGTTCGGTGGTGTTGCCGTTGAGGTTGCAGGCCTACGAGCGCATGGCCCTCTTTTTGGAGCGTGTAGACCCGAACCAGCTGGTGCTTCGTATCCATACCCCGGGACTGACCGTGTCTCAGGAGCAGAACCTGTTGCTCACGGCAATCCGCAGCGAATTTGAACACAATATCTCTCAGCAGATTTACCTTTCTGATGCGGTATGGCAAAAGGTGTGTGAAGCCAAATCCGACATTGAGTCCATCATCAACACTGTGGCGGCAGACTACGACAAGGCGGCAGACAGTCGGGAATTTGCCGAAACCGTGCTGGCGGTCACTGCTGAAAAGCCTGTGGTAGAACTTGCCATCCAAATACTGAAAACGGATATGCAGAAATGGGCTTATTAAGATGAAAGAATATGCGTTTTTTTTGTATCTTTGCACCGATTTTTTTATACCCTTAACATAAATTAAGAACAAAGAATTTATTATGAACAACGCGAATTATGTATTCAGAGAGCCGCAGAACGAACCGGTCTTCTCGTATGCACCCGGTACGCCGGAAAGAGCCTTATTACAAGCAGAACTGGACAGACAATACAACCAGGAGATTGAAATTCCCATTATTATCGGCGGGAAAGAGGTGAGAACTGGCGATATGGGGCAGGTGGTGATGCCGACCGAGCACAACCACGTCCTTGCCAAATACCATAAAGTTGGCAAGGCGGAGGTCCAGATGGCAATTGACGCCGCTATGGCTGCCAAAAAGGACTGGGAAGAGACTCCATGGATCCAACGCGCCTCCATCATGATGAAAGCCGCCGAGTTGCTTGCCACCAAGTACCGTTACGTACTGAACGCCTCTTGCATGTTGGGACAGGGCAAGAGTCCGATGCAGGCTGAGATTGACTGCCCTTGCGAAGCCATCGACTTCCTGCGCTTCAATACCTATTTCGCATCACAGCTCTATAGCCAGCAACCCATTTCAGACCACGCTACGCTGAACCGGAACGAGTATCGTGGCATGGAAGGCTTTGTCTATGCCATCACTCCGTTCAACTTCACTTCTATTGCGTTGAACCTCAACGTGGCACCTGCACTTATGGGCAACGTCACCATCTGGAAACCCTCCACAACGGCTATCCTCTCCAACTACTACCTGATGAAACTTCTCCAAGAGGCAGGCCTTCCCGACGGTGTCATCAATTTCCTTCCCGGCAGCGGCTCAGTCATCAGTGAAGTGGCTTTCAAGTCCCCGCACCTGGCCGGCATCCATTTCACAGGCAGTACCGGTACGTTCAAGAGCTTCTGGAAACTCATCGGCGAGAACATCGATACCTACAACACCTATCCTAAGATTGTTGGTGAGACCGGCGGTAAGGATTTCATCTTCGCCCATAAGACCGCTCCCGCTCGTGAACTTGCTGTGGCCATCTTGCGCGGCGCTTTCGAGTACCAAGGCCAGAAATGCTCTGCCGCATCCCGCGCCTACGTCCCCAAATCCATCTGGGAACCTACACTGCAACATATCAAGGATATGATGAAAACTGTGAAGATGGGCGATGTTCGCGATTTTTCCAACTTCGTAAATGCAGTCATTGATGAAAAATCTTTCGATAATATCGCTGGCTACATTGATCGTGCGAAAGCTTCAAAAGATGCGGAGATTGTACTCGGCGGCAACTATGACAAATCCGTCGGCTACTTCGTCGAACCCACAATAATCCTTGCCAAGACCCCGAATTACGAATCTATTTGCGAAGAAATTTTCGGACCTGTCATCACAGTGTATGTCTACGAGGACGATAAATACGAAGAGATGCTTCACGTGTGCGACCAAACTTCGCCTTACGCCCTCACCGGCTCCATTATCGCCCGTGACCGCTATGCGATTATCCAAGCTGAAAACATCCTTCGCCATTGCGCCGGCAACTTTTACATCAACGATAAGCCGACAGGTGCTGTGGTGGGTTGCCAACCTTTCGGCGGAGCACGCGCATCCGGCACTAACGACAAGGCTGGCAGTATGCTCAACCTCGTTCGTTGGATCAGTTCCCGTTGCATCAAGGAAACATACGTTCCCGCAACGGACTATGGGTATCCTTTCCTCGGATAAAACCTATTGCCACAATATTCAAAGAGGCGACCCTGCTTGGGGTCGCCTCTTTGCGTATTGCGCTTGTTTTAGGCATTTGGGTTGTCCGTTTCCTACACATATTTCACCACGCTCTTCATCGTCTCCATCTCCTCCATGTTGATGAGGATGTTTTCGCTGAGGAAGTCGTTGGCCGGTTTCATCACGCGGAAGACGTGCGCAATGCGTTGCGCATAGTCGTCGCGGCAGAGATCGCTGGGCTTTAACATGCACGACATGGCGTAGTCCTTGCAGGTCAAGTACTCAGGGTGCGGCGAGTCCTTCGGCAGACCGTTGGGTATCCGTTTGTAGTGTTCCTGCCCGATGGTCGGCACCAACTTCTTGAACTCAGGCTTCTCCACAAGTTTCACGAAAACAGACATCTGGTCAGCCACCGCTTGGCGGAGATGCTGCATTTCCTTGGTTGGCAACCACCAAACACCGCTCGCCAGCATCACCTGCTCCGGCTCGATCTGAATGTAGTAGCCGCCCCAGTAGGCTTTCTTGCCGTACTGGTTCATGTAGGCTCCGAAATGTCCTTTGTAGGGGGTCTTGTCGGGCGAGAAACGGATGTCGCGGTAAATGCGGTAGGTGCAGTCTTTCGGGGTAAGTCCGGCAATTGATTCGTCGAACTTTCCTACTTCTGCTATAACATTTTCCACCAGCTCGTTGAATTGTGCCCAGGCCGCATCGTACATCTCCCGATGCGTCTTGAACCACTCGCGGTTGTTGTTGGGAATCAGTTCGCGGAGGAAGGAGAAGAGGATTTCGTTGGGGTGCATAATGGTTATGGGTTATGGGGTTATGGGTTATTGAAGCCTGCGATTTGCGACCTGTAGGGGCGAATAATTTTCGTCCCTACAACGGCCCTATTCATCGCATCATCGCAATATTACTCCACGTGTTTCAGCTTTTCCACGACCTTCGGGCGGTCCTCCGCGTAGGTGACGCCGAACCATTCGGCAGTGGTGGGCAGGACGCGCACGGTGGCGAGACCGTGTTGCATGACGGAGGTCACCGCGTCAGGAATCGGGAACTCGGCCTTGATGTTGCCTTCGTTGTCCTTCAGGAACTGCGCGAACATGCTCTCCAGCGTGTCGAAGAAACGCGGGGAGAAGCCCCAGAAGTTCATGGAGACGGGTTCCTCGCCGGTGAGCGGGGTCACCACACCGTCCTCGTTGTTCTCGATGCCGTGGTCGGTGCGGCCAATCTTGCGCATCTCCTTGACAATTGTCAGGTAACCGTTACCATCGACTTGGCAGACGCCACGCGAGACGGTGCCGTTCTCCGACAGGGTCTTGTCCAAACGGTAGCCGACCATCGCGAAAGCGGTGGGGTCGTTGGTTGTGACATCGCGAAGGTAGTCGCCCAAAATCTGGAAAGGTTCCTTGCCGTAGAAGTCATCGGCGTTGATCACCGTGAACGGCTCTTTGATGGCGTCTTTCGCCACCAAGATAGCGTGCGCGGTGCCGTAGGGTTTCACGCGCTCGGGGTTCACGGAGAATCCGGCGGGCAGCATGTCCAATTCCTGGAAGACATACTCTACCGGGATGACGTTCTTGTATCTTGGCAGGATGTACTCCTGGAAATCGGCTTCCATACTGCGGCGGATGACGAGCACCACTTTGCCGTAGCCGGCCTGCGCAGCGTACTTTACGGAGTAGTCAAGGATGGTTTCACCATTCGGACCCATCTGGTCCAGTTGTTTCAGTCCGCCGTAGCGGCTTCCCATGCCGGCGGCGAGGATTAGTAGGGTTGGTTTCATTTTTAAGGGTTATTGGTTATTGATGTTGACAGTTTTAAGGTTATGGATAGGGTTATGGGTGGATGTAGGTGCGAATAATTATTCGCCCCTACGACGATTACATTAACATCACATCGGTTTGATACGTCGGGCGAGGCGGGCGCAGAGGCCGGGAAAGAAGCGTTTGATGTGGGCCATGATGAGTTCGGAGCTGCCGACGAGCTGTTCGCGCTTCTCCTTGGCGATGGCGTTGAAGATGATGCGGGAGGCTTTCTCTGGGGTGATGCCGCCGGCCTGGCCCGCGTCCATCTTGCCGTGCTTGCGTCCGTCTTTCTCCAACGAGTTGACGGAAATGTTGGTCTGCACTCGGCCCGGGGTGAGGATGGTGACGCGGATGCCGTCCTTGTAGTTCTCGGCCGCCACGGTCTCGAAGAAACCGTAGAGGGCGTGCTTTGCGGACGAGTAGGCGCAGCGCAACGGGAATCCGAAGAGCCCGGCGATGCTGGTGGTGACGGCCAACTGTCCTCCTCCCTGCTTGATCATCTTGGGCAACACGGCCTTGGTGAGGATCACCGGCGCGTAGAAGTCGATGTCCATCACCTTGCGGATGACGGCCATGTCGGTTTCCACGGTGGTGCCGCGCTGACTGATGCCGGCGTTGTTGTAGAAGACGTCAATACGCCCGTAGGCGTTAAGGGCATCCTGCGCGAGCTGCGGCAGTGCGTCGGTTTGCCCGAGGTCAAACGGCAGGCAGGTGACGTCCTTCGCGCCGAGGCGCAAGCACTCCTCGCGGACTTGCTCCAACAGGTCGGGTTCCAAGGCGGTGAGGATCAGTCGCGCCCCCGCTTCCGCGAACCGGAAGGCGGTTTCCTTCCCGATGCCGGAGGAGGTGCCCGTGATCCATACTACTTTGTCGGTATAGGTGTTTTTCATATTGAACTATTTCATCAGATATTCGGGATCTATTTCATCAATCCTATTCCGTATTGACTGTACGAATTTTTCCACAAGAGGCAAATACATCTCCACAGTGGCTGCGTCACTATTAATAAAATCCTCATAATCAGTTGAATGCCTCAAATTAAAAAGCACATTTAATACGGTACCCAGCTCTCTTGGAAAAACATCAGTCAATATGTACATTTTTGAAAACTGAGTTTTCACACCATTGTGTGTTGATGCTTCTATTCCATCATATATTAGCATAGCAGGAGCCGCATAATAACAGCCATAGTACAATCTATTGGTAGCCAAATTATACATAGAAGCACCATACGTATATTTTGTTTCTTTTATAGATTCTTCTGCTCGTTCCAGGCGATATCGTACAATATCTCTTCTATTTTCCGGGGACAAATTCTCTTTCATAATAATACTCCTTCATTTTTTACATTGATGGAAAATGGAGTCGGTGACTTTAAATTCCACCATTGTTTGGGAACAATATATGGACTCAAAGGAACGCCCGATTCTGCCTCCAACATCATCAGATGTTCCGTAATCATCCATTCTTGTTGGCGAAAAGAGTCCCCCTCGCTATCCAAAAGCACCAGAAAATCTATATCGGAATCCGGACGCGCATCGCCACGCGCTTCCGATCCGTAAAGGATGACAGAAGCGTCTGGTACTATCTTGTGCAACAAGTCAGCGATTCGTTTTACGATTTTCGCACGATTCATCGTTTTTCTTTTTTTGCGGCAAAAATACAAAAGTTTGCAGTATGCTGAACCCTGGAACAGATTACTCTTCAAACCTCCAGGTGAACGGCACCGGCTCCACTGTATAACCTTTCTTGCGTAACAGGGCGATGATTCCCTTCTTGCCCGCGAGATGGGCGGCCCCCACGGCACAGAACACCGTATGATCGCTGGAGATCTTCAAGAATCGTTTGGCCATCGTGACGTTGCGGTCGCTGACCAGCACTTTCTCGAATTTTTTCGGAAGGGAGGTGTCCTGCGTCATCTCCGCCAGACTGTCGAGTTCGAACCGGAGGTAAGCCTCCAACATGTCTTCAAATTCCCGCGACACCTGTGCCGTATTGTGCAGAAATTGCCTCAACATGTCAGCCTGCTTTTTCAGGCTGATGGCGTCAATGGCCCTGATTTGGTCCATGTATTCTTCCAGTCCATAGCAGACTTTGTCGCTCTCCCTCGCTTTTTTGAGAAAAAACAGGTCCAAGGGAGCCTCGGCATCTTGCCGAAGGTCAAGTTGCTGGAGCGTGCTGCATACAAAGAAGGGCTTCATGCCGTTCATGAAGATGGCACTGATCCCCAGTTTTGCCTTGCAGATACTGTCCAACAGTGCAAAATCCTTTGTTGAAAGCAGGGAGTTGAGGTGTTTGCCCTCGGACATCAACATGGCCTTCCGAATGCTGCGCAAGTCCATTTCGTCCAACAGCACCTCCATGGCGAAGGCATCGCAGCGGTTGAGGGTGTTGAGCACGGTAGAGTCGAATGCAGTCACCCGTGCATCCTGGATGTGGATGGTACCGTAGAGGTAGGATGGGGCTTCCATTTTTTTGCCGCTCACCTTCCACAGCAGCGACTGCCCGAAGATGGTAAATAGGTTGAACGACAGCGTCACCAGTATAGGGATGATTCTTTTGTACATTCTAGGTAATATGGATTTATGCGGCAAAGATACAATTTTTCTCTTTTCTATGTTTTTGGCATTGGAAGGAGCTGTGAAACTGCTGTCCCGAATCTGTCCTAGTGGCGAAGTAAAAAAAGAACGGCCTAACGTTGTGTTTTACAAACCGTTAGGCCGTTTATGGTACCGAAGACCGGGATCGAACCGGTACGAGTGTTACCTCATTGGTTTTTGAGACCAACGCGTCTACCTATTCCGCCACTTCGGCTCAAAATCGGCGGCAAAAATACGATTTTTTTGAATAGAGCCGACAAAAAAATGTATAGATTTTTTTTGTTTCTTTGCAACCGCAAAAAAGATGCCGGTAAGCATCTTTTTTTTATAGTTAAACTATTAATTGTTAGGTTATTAATATAATATTGAAATGATAAAGGAAAACTTTGTGCGCTTGTTTGAGGATTCTTTTCGCAGAAATTGGGATCTTGAGGCGTTTACAGATTACGAAACCAAATACACGCTCACTTACGCCCAAGTGGCGGAGCAGGTTGAAAAATTGCACTTGTTGTTTGAGCAGTGCGGAATACAGAAAAATGACAAGGTGTCGCTTATTGGGCGCAACTGCACCCACTGGGCGGTGGCTTATATAGCTACGGTCACCTATGGCGCGGTCATTGTGCCGATTCTGCAGGATTTCCGGCCTGAGAATGTCCATCACATCATTAAACATTCAGACTCGAAGTTGTTGTTTTCAGGCGATTACTATTGGGATCATCTTGATGAAAATGAGCTGGGGCAAGTGCGTGCTGTGATTTCGCTCACCGATTTTCGTCCATTGGCTGTCATTGAGTCCGCCTTGCCGGTCATTGATGGGGAGTCGGGCATTAAAATGGCTCTTCCTCGGGAAATTATCTCGCCAGAAGCTATACAGAAGCTTTTTGACATGAAGTTCAATGGCAATTTCTTCCCTGACAGTATCCGTTACGACTATAAGGATAACGAAGAAATGGTGTCCATCAACTATACGTCCGGCACCACTGGTTTTTCCAAGGGGGTTATGACCTCAGGACGCGCTCTCGCCTCCAATGCCATCTTTGGCCATCGCGCCTACGCTTCGGGAAACCCTTCCAAGCATTTGCTTTTTCCAGGAGACCGCATGGTGACTTTCCTGCCTTTGGCACACGCCTACGGATGTGCGTTCGATTTCCTCGGGAACTCCACTATCGGAGGTCACACTTACTTCATCACCAAGACGCCGACCCCCAAGGTCCTGTTGTCCGCTTTCTCTGAAATAAAACCCACCCTCATTCTGAGCGTACCGTTGATTATAGAAAAAATTTATCGCCGTCAGATTCAGCCGATGATTGCCAAGCCGCCTATGCATTGGGTGCTGAAAGTACCCTATCTCGATGACGTGGTGCTCACTCAAATCAAGAAGAAACTTGCGGGTGTCTTCGGCGGATCCTTCGAGGAAATCATCATTGGAGGGGCTGCCATGAACGTGGAAGTCGAGAAGTTCATGCGCAAGATCAAATTCCCATTCACTATCGGTTATGGCATGACCGAAACAGCGCCACTGATTTCCTACTCCCATTGGACGGAGTTTGTGCCCTCCAGTTGCGGGCGGATACTCGATAACATGGAGGTTCGCCTCGACAATGTCAACCAGCAAGGAATTGGGGAGATTGTTGTCCGGGGTGACAACGTGATGCTCGGCTACTATAAAAACGAGGAAGCTACAAAAGCCAGCTTCACCGATGACGGGTGGCTCCGTACCGGTGATCTCGGCTATGTGGACGCTGAAGGCAACATCTTTATCAAAGGTCGTTGCAAAACCATGCTTCTCGGCCCGAACGGACAGAATATCTACCCTGAAGAGATTGAGGACAAGCTCAATAACATGCCTTTCGTGATGGAAAGCATCGTGGTGCAGCGTGAAAACCGCATCGTTGCGCTCATTCATCCCGATATTGACGCCTGCGATGCCGCCGGTCTGGATTCCGCTGGTGTGGCTCGCGAACTCGACAATGTGCGCAAGGAGGTGAACAAGAGTCTTGCCGCCTATGAGCAGATCAACGAAGTGGAGGTGCACATCCAGGAATTCGAGAAGACCCCTAAGAACAGTATCAAACGATATCTTTATATGAAGTAAAGACGCCTTTTGCATCTTTCACGGCGAACAGACGTGGCATGTAGAATGCATTGTAATAACTGAGAGTATGTCGTAATATGCTTACTGACAAGACAATGGAGAAGCTTCGTGTCCTGACGGAGTCGGCGAAGTACGATGTCTCGTGCTCGTCGAGCGGCACCGTGCGCGGTGGCAAGAAGGGCATGGTGGGCAACACCGTGGGCGGCGTGGGCATCTGCCACACTTTTGCCGACGACGGACGATGCGTCTCGCTGCTGAAAATCATGCTGACCAACTATTGCATGTACGACTGCGCCTACTGCGTGAACCGCCGCAGCAATGATATTAAGCGGGCAACGCTGAGTGTCAGTGAGTTGGAGGCGATTACGATGGAGTTCTACCGTCGCAACTACATCGAGGGGCTGTTTCTCTCCAGTGGGGTGGTGCGCAATCCCGACTACACGATGGAGCGGCTCACCGCCATCGTGCGCGACCTGCGCCTGGTGCACCGCTTCAACGGCTACATCCACCTGAAGGCCATCCCGGGCGCGTCGCAGGAGTTGCTTCGCGAGGCAGGGCTTTACGCCGACCGTATGAGCGTGAATATCGAGATTCCGCGCGAGGAGTCGCTGAAGATGCTCGCGCCGGAGAAGGACCACCGCAGTGTCTTCCTGCCCATGCAGCTCATCCACCAGGGTGTGCTTGAGAACAAGGAGGACCGCAGGCATTACCGTCACGCGCCCCGCTTTGTGCCCGCCGGACAATCGACCCAGATGATCGTGGGGGCGACCCAGGATTCCGACCGCGAGATCCTCACGATGTCGTCGCTGCTTTACGGCCAGCCCTCGATGCGCCGCGTCTATTACTCGGGTTACGTGAGCGTCAACACCTTCGACTCGCGCCTGCCGGTGCTGAAGCAGCCGCCGCTCGTGCGCGAGAACCGCCTCTACCAAGCCGACTGGCTGCTGCGGTTCTATCATTTCAAGGTGGAGGAGATCGTGGATGACGCGAACCCGAACCTCGACCTGGAGGTGGACCCGAAGTTGGCGTGGGCGCTGCGGCATCCCGAAGTCTTCCCCGTGGATATCAACACCGCCGACTACGAGATGCTGCTCCGCGTGCCCGGCCTCGGCACCAAGTCGGCCTGGCTCATCGTCAACTCGCGCCGTTTCAACCGCCTCACCTCCTTCGACCTCAAGAAGATGGGCGTGGTGATGAAGAAGGCGAAGTACTTCATCACCTGCCATGAGCTCGCCTCCGAGTTCGGGCAGCAGGTCGCCGGCATCAACGAGCTGCGCCCCGAGCGGTTGCGGCCGCTGCTAGTCTCGAAAGCGGAACAAAAACTCGCCGCCGCCGAATCCCAACTCTCTTTTGATTTTGAACCTTGAAACCTGAACCTTGAAACCAGACCAATGCAAGGTGGCGGTCATACAGAAAAAGTTGTATCTTTGCGGGTTGAAAAAAGAACAATATTATGGGCAATACATCAACATACCAAGCATCCGCAGCGATGAGCAATTTGTGGAACTATTTGCGCGGTTTGTCTTTGTCATACGAAGACAGACATTGGCTTGCGGACAAATTGATTGAAAACACGGAGAAGAAAGGAAAAAAAAGGAAAAAAGAACTGGTTTTCCCGCACATCAGTGAAGACCTCAAACCGTCGCCTGAATTGATGGCTATGGTTCTTGGGCCTGTACCCGAAGGCTTTGATATAGACAAGGAACTTGAACAGATGTGGGAGGAGCGTGCAAAATGAAGGTGTTTATAGATACGAATGTGGTTCTTGATTTCGTATGCAGAAGAGAACCGTTTTATAAAGATGCTTCAGAAGTGTTTGTCATGCACGAACGCGGTGATATTGAATGTGTCATATCCGCGTTAACCATCATAAACAGTGCATACGTCATGAGGAAGATTTTCCGTAAGTCAGAAATCAATGCTGTCATAGAATGGCTTTGTGAATCATTTAATGTGTCTTCCATTAATCGAGTAAACATTATGGATGCAGTTCAGAAGGATTCATACGATTTTGAAGATACGGTGCAGTATTATTCCGCCTTATCGTATCATCCCGATGTGATATTGACCCGCGACAAGAAGGGCTTCTCCGATTTGGACATCCCTGTAATGACCCCTGAGGAGTTTTTGGAGCGGAGCAGACGACAATAGAAAAAGTTGTACCTTTGCGGGTTGAAAAATGACAAAAAGAAACAAGTAGTAACGAAACAAATCGCCTATGAGCAGAACCGCATAATTCCGTTATGCACACCATAGAATAGGAAAAGGCAAAGTAGCTTGTACACTGGATTCCTGAAACTTGGACACTTTCAGTTAATCTCCCAGAGTAAAGCAACGGCGCTCCCGCCTCAAGGCGTGGGCTTTACTCGTTGTAATTGGGAGATTTAGGTAGTCCAAGACCTCAGGAATCCAATGAAAGCGAAAAAGTGCCACGCTTTTTTTGTGTGCGTAACTCCCTGAACTCTTCCGGCACGTTTTCAAGTATTTTAATTCAAAACCCGACGGTGCCGGATGGGATATAACGCGGCAAAATCTGCAAATGAGAAAATTTACACTTACGATTACACTATTCATTATCACAACCTTATCATTACAAGCGCAACTCATGTTCATGGGAAAAGATAACGCACATGTTTATCAAGGAGGAGAAAATGGGAAAAACTTTGCCGCTATCTTTTCCACGAACACAACCTCCCGTCAGGAGTCCATCAGCCAATGTATACAATTCTTGTCCAATCACAATTTTATCATCGACGAAGAGACCGTTTTGGCATCTGTCAAGGAGTATAACGAGTCCCAAAATGAATTTACCGTGCCCGTTGAATTCCGTTTTGGATGGCATGGCACGGCTCCTGTGATGGGCGCAGTCTCGCCACTTCCACCAATGTATCTTATAGCAGATCTTCTATTCCAATTCTATGACGAAGGCAAAGTTCGGCTTGTTATTAAAAATTTTCGCGAAAAATCATATTTTGATTGGTTAACTTATTCGAAAAACAAAACAAAAACCCCCGAAACAATCCTTAGTAAGGATGATTTTGAAAAATACAAAGGGCATAGGTCTGCTGTTTTATCGCAAGATGGGTTGGGTAATTTTTTTACGAAAGTTTTGCTTGTTTTAAATTCAAAGGCAGAGTACGTTAAAGATGTTGACAAGACCTTGAATGATTTTTTAAGTAAAGTAGATGACCAAATTCGCATTGTAGCTAATTTGGAAGAAGCGGGTTATTGCATTCTCGGAACTCCTGAGCAGATTGTTGCTTATGGTCGAAAAATGAACGAGAACAATGAGTTTCTTGTCAATTACACATCGATGCTGGACTTTGCAGAACAAGAGCTTGCAAATGAAAAGCTAATATTCGTTTATCCGTATTTTTGGCAAAGGGATATCAAGAGGGAGTTTGATTATCTTTTCATATTATTCAATAGTTGTTTCGGAGGTACCATTGAAGGCATAGCGGAAGACGGTGAACTGACATGGGAACTGGTGGATGGCAAATTATTGCCGACGGATTCCAAACTTCGCAAACAACTGATTAAGAATAAGCAGGACTATTTCTCGTATTACCAATAATTGAATATGGAGAGAAAACATTTTATTGCCTTCGCTTTCTTGGTTCTCACGGGTTTAATGTGCCATGCACAGGGTTTTGACGATCTTAAGAAGTCACAGCCCGTGGTGTTCAACAAGAAACTGCAGGCAGTGGTGAACAATAATGATGCCAAGGGTCTGGAAAAACTGTTGAAATCCAAACCCGATTACATAGAAGATGGTAGCGCCTTTGGACAGAATGACAGGGGCGCTACCCTTACCATTCCTCTTTTTTATGATGTCGTGGACAAAACCTTGTCTGGATCTGTCTCTTTGGATCTTTGCCGCGTGTGTCTCGCCGCCGGATGCGACGTTTATACGGTATATAATGGCAAGACACCTATATACAGGGTGATGGATTTCTTTGCCACCACTCCGTCCGACAAGTGTGATATTGGAATGGAAGTGCTAAAACTGCTGGTTGCGCAAAAAGGCTTCGATCTCAACCGGCGTTACCGTTCCCTGCCTCCCCCGTTTTCTTATCTGTTGTCGGAAAACTTCAAGTTTTTGGGCAGCAAATATTATTCGAAAGACTACCTTTCGACAGAATTGATACGTTTCCTTTTAGACAACGGTGCTTATTTGAACACTTACGACGAAAATGGTGCTTCCCTATTCCTGCTTGCCACTCAAACAGACAATATGTTTCTACAGGACTATCTTCTTTTAAAGGGAGTGAAAATCAAAGATACAGAGGGTGACAACACTGTCTATGCTGCCATAGAAGACAACGATGTCCCTCTTTTGCAGAGAATTTTAAAGAATTACAATGTGCGTCTCACCACATCAATGGTGAAAGAATGGATTCCGAGGGTGTCACCCGATATGTTTGAATATCTGGTTAACCAGTGCGCAGATAATTCTAAAACTTATGAAGAACTTGTGGATTTCCGAACACATTTTTCGAGCAGAAAAGAGATGGTGCAGGACAAGTATGAAGACCTTGCCATAAAAGAAGCGGCGGCCATATACACAAGCTTAGGATTATCGGAATTCAGTAAACGGTATCCTGATCTGACATATATTCGGGAAGCAAGATACAGAGAGATTGCCACCAATGATATTACCAATTCTATAAGCATTGGCAATATCAAAAAATGTGAAAAAGAGTATCCAGATTTTAAGGCAATGACCGAACTCAAGAAAAAAGAAATCTATCTCAACGATGTAAAAAAACTTGAAGAGTCTTATTCGCACGCAAAGAGTCTTGTCGCCGAGAATTCCTTTTATTACGAAAGTAGAATGTCTGATATTGCAAATAGTTTTGTTAAAAATTATCAGAATTATTATGACCCGGATAATCAATTGCCACTTGCAAATGATCTCTCCCGATTCTATTCTGCGCTTTCTAAAGCAGCTCAAGGTTATAGTTGTTACTATCATAGGCTTCCCAAACCCGGACTTTTTAAAGACGAGATGAGAAACGACCAGAATCGGCTGAGTTCCGCGTACTCAAATCTTAAATATTGTAGTTACGGTCTCTCGTCCGAGGCGATGTTGTCATCCATTGGCAAGGACCTTCAAAAAGCCAAAAGATGCGCAGAAGAAAGTACCAGAGAGTATTGGGATTTTTGCGAGAAAATTAATATTAGGGTGGAAAAAAACACCCACCCTTCAGGTGAGTTATCAGGAGTAGGATTGCTCGGCGGCAAATGCGCTCGTCGTGATGAAGGGGAGATTGTCATAAAAATGAGTCTTCCTACTGCCGATTATCGAATAGTTGTTAGTTACAATGAATTTTGGTATTATACGGGAACGATTTTTTCAGAGGGAGAATTACGCTTTGATTGTTTTGCAATCACCTATGTTGTCAGCGATCTGTTCTTTTACTCTGAAATGCTAGACGCTGAGGATTCTTATCTTGGATTTACCGAACGTCATGTCGATGGGTATTCATCATTGAGTGAACTTGAAACAGATATTGTCAACAGGATTTTGAAGTATTATTATAGTTCCCGATAGCTTTTGGGACAATTACACGACTATAGTATATGTCATGATGTCACCTTGGCGCGTTTAGTTGCGTGCCTCCGGCACGCCGCCCCTCCCGCGCATCGTCCACCCCACACCGCGAGTGTGGGGTGGACGAGGTTTCGTGCCTACGGCACGGGCGAAATACGCAATGGTCAACCGTCACGCCGGATAATGTCCATACTCATATTCTGTTCAACATCCCTCCTCGTGTCGAAGACACGATATTTTAGCAACCCCACACGAAACGAACGAAGTGAGTGCCGTGTGGGGTTGGGCGTGCGCACACGGAGTCAGCGTGTCGGAGACACGCAACCTCTTTCATCGCGCAACTTGCGTGACGCTCACCAACTCCTCCCCTAACGCCATCGAAATCAACGCAATGGTTTTGCAGGTGAAATTGTGGCTTCCGCTCAGCCATTTGGTGACTTCTGACGGTCTCCTTTGAGTCAGTTCCGAAAGTTGCTTTTTCGATATTCCCTTATTCTTCATGATTTGCTCCATTCTTTCCGCAATGGAATCGGAAAGCCGGTATGTGGCCCTCTGCAACGGGGTTATCTTGGAGAGCTCCTCCTGCAACAAATCATCGTATATGGTTCTCATCATAATTCAAATGAAGTTTCTTCTATACCTGTGATTAAGTTTCGTTCAATGGATATGTCACCCTCCTCCTGGGCCTGTTTCAGCAGTTCATCAAACTTTTGCAAGTCCATAACGTACCCACTGAGTTCGGCACATTCCTCGTAAGTTCTTGTATTCTTTTCCCCGCCATTGCCCATTATCAGTATTTGGTCGGAAATGCGCAAACAATACAGCCGTAAACGTCTGGAATCAATGGATAATGCAGCCAAATTGTCATTCATTTTTCCTTCAGGTCTGAAGTACCTCTCCAAAGCACCGTTGGCAATAATCCTGTCAATAGCGTTTATTATCGCCTGGTAATCTTTGTTGAGCGTGGAATTGTCTTTGAATTTCGAAAGGAATCTTCGAAACTCTGTCTCTTGATTGGGCTCAAAAAGTATTGAGTATAGCCCCACATTATCGGACATCGCAATCGTTTTTATCTTCGCTGTTCTTTTCATTAGAGTATATTTTTACGCGGCAAAAATACAAAAAAAACATATTGGATTTTAGTTATAACTAAAAACATCTTCTGCACTTTAATGGAAAAAATCATAAAATCGTATCATTTGTCTTTTGCGTGTCTCCGACACGTCGCCCCTCCCGCGCATCGTCCACCCCACACTGCGAGTGTGGGGTTATTGAGGTTTCGTGCCTGCGGCACGTGTGGAATCCGCTACTATTCCAACCCCAATACCTTTCCCAGTCGGTTCGAGATTAAATACGGATACTTGAGAACACCTCTTCGTTGGTGTGGAAGGTGGCTTCACCGGCCTCAATCTTGTCAATACGCTCGTGAAGAGCCGTCTTCATCTCTTCGTATGTGTGAGCGTTAGGAGAAACTCGGCTGGCTGCCACAGGAGTGTCGTCAGACATCATATCATCAACCCACTTTTGCAACAGTTCACCGAACTTTTCTCTGCCAACATTTGGATAAAGCTGTTCTAACATATTTTCATCCACTGTGATATTATATGTGCACATCTTCTATTGTTCTTTATGTTTCTATAGTGCAAAAATAGTGATTATTTTCATATTCCGAAGAATTATTTCTAAAAGTTGTATCTTTGCAACCAGAAAATCCCCCGATTTCTTCTTCCTGCCAGAACCGCTGCAAACTACTAACTGCTAACTACTACCTTCTAACCTGCTTCAATAACCAATAACCAATAACCAATAACCCATAACCATTCAAAGAATGACCATCTACACTTTCGACAGCACCTTGGACGGACTTCTCACCGCTGTTTTCGACGCTTTTGCGCGGCGGGAGCAGCCGGAGGCGTTGTTGAAGGAGGGCGACCAAATGCCCCTTTTCGGCGATGAGGTCCATGCGGTTCAAAGCGATACAGAGAAGGCGGGCCGCGTGTGGGCCGGGTTGGAGAAGCGGTTGTCGAAGGAGGCCGTCAAGGTTGTCGCGGTCAGCTGGCTGTCGGAGCTGCCCGAACTTAACGGCCCGCTGTTCCGATACATCTGCAAGGTTTTCCAACAGCCGGAGGGTGCGCCGAGCATCGAGCGCAGTTTCGCCGACCCCGATGTTCTGGCCGTGACCAACATCGCCCGCAAGGTGATGCACGAGCGGCTGCGTATGATGCAGTTCGTCAGATTCCAGAAGGCCAAGGACGGCACCTACCTTGCGGTCGTGGCACCCGACCACAACGTCCTGCCGCTCGTCATCGACCATTTCGCGGACCGGTTCAACGACCAGCCGTGGCTCATCTACGACGCCAAGCGGCACTACGGGTATTACTACGACGGAAGCGGCCAGCCAGTGCACATCACCTTCGCCGACGAGTCTTCCGTGGCGTTCAACCTCGCTAATGGCCGGCTGAATGATGACGTGCTAAGCGACGAAGACCAACTCTTGCAGGAAATGTGGCGTACCTATTTCAAGGCCATTTGCATCAAGGAACGGTTGAATCCGCGCAAGCAGCTCAACGACATGCCTCGCCGGTATTGGAAATATATGACGGAAAAGCAAAGCCATAGAAACAAGTAGAGGCGCGAAAAACTTGCGCCTCTACATCGTATATTGGTCGGAAAATCTGTGAATCACGAAATTTTCTCAATCCATCCTTGGATGTCCTCCAATTTCGCGGCGGGAACTTCCAGTTTCAGTTTTTTGCGCAGGCCGCCGAGGTCGTTCAACAGCTTGTTCGGATTGGCGTTCTTCAGATGCTCCAATGTCAGGATGTTCAGCTTTTTCAAGGCTGGAATCCATGCGGCATCCATTCCCAAGGCGGTAAATTCCTCTTCTTTGGCGACTTCCTGCTTCTTTTCGGGACGCATCTGCGGGAAGAAGAGCACGTCTTGGATAGAGGGCGAGTTGGTCATGATCATCGCCAAGCGGTCGATGCCGATGCCCAATCCGGCGGTCGGGGGCATGCCGATTTCCAGGGAGCGGAGGAAGTCCTCGTCCAAAACCATGGATTCGGTGTCGCCGCGTTTGCCGAGCTCCAGTTGGTCTTCAAAGCGTTTGCGCTGGTCAAGCGGGTCGTTGAGTTCGGAGTAAGCGTTGCAGATCTCCTTTCCGTTGCACATAGCCTCGAAACGTTCGGTGAGGCCGGGTTTGCTGCGGTGCTTCTTGGTGAGCGGGGACATCTCGATGGGATAGTCGTAGATGAAGGTCGGCTGGATGAGCTTCGACTCGCAGGTCTCCCCGAAAATCTCGTCGATGAGCTTGCCTTTGCCCATGGTGCTATCGACCTCCACGCCCTGCGTCTTGGCGAAGGTGGCGAGTTGCTCCTCGGTCATTCCGGAGATGTCGGTGCCGGTGAAGTGCTCGATGGCCTCGAACATGGTGTAGCGTTTCCACGGGCGTTTGAAGTCGATGATGTTGTCGCCGACCTGCACTTTAGTGTCGCCATGCAGAGCCAAGGCAATGCGCTCGACCATTTCCTCGACCGTGTCCATCATCCAGTTGTAGTCCTTGTAGGGCACGTAGAGTTCCATTTGGGTGAACTCGGGGTTGTGGAAACGGTCCATGCCCTCGTTGCGGAAGTCCTTGGAGAACTCATACACGCCGTTGAAGCCGCCCACGATGAGTTTCTTTAGGTAGAGTTCGTCGGCGATGCGCAGGTAGAGCGTCATGTCCAGCGTGTTGTGGTGGGTCTTGAAGGGGCGGGCCGCCGCGCCACCGTAAAGCGGTTGCAGAATCGGGGTCTCCACCTCAAGGTAACCTTTCTCGTTCAGATAGTTGCGCATGGTGTTGACCAGCAGCGTGCGTTTGATGAACGTGTCCTTGATGTGCGGGTTCACGATGAGGTCGATGTAGCGTTGGCGGTAGCGCTGCTCTGGGTTTTGGAAAGCGTCATAGACCACGCCGTCCTTCTCCTTGACGATGGGCAGCGGGCACACCGACTTGCAGAGGATGGTGAACTCCTTCACGTGGATGCTGATTTCGCCAGTCTGCGTGGTGAACACGAAACCCTTCACGCCGATGATGTCGCCGATGTCCAATTTCTTGAACACACTGTTGTACATCGTTTTGTCCTCGCCAGGGCATATCTCGTCGCGTTTGGCGTAAACTTGGATTTTGCCTACGGCATCCTGTATTACGTAGAATGAAACGGCACCCATAATACGCTGACTCATAATGCGTCCTGCAATGCTGACCTCTTGGAAAAGGCTGTTGTCTTTGGGGAATTTTTCCAAAATCTCGGTCGTGGTAGCGTTTACCTCGTAAGTGGCGGCAGGGTAAGGGTCGATGCCCAAATCGAGCAAATCCTGCAATTTCTTTCTGCGGATGATTTCCTGTTCTGATAATTCAACGCTCATCTTGTTTTTGTTTTTCTAATGAGCGGCAAAGATACAATTTTTTTGGTTTATTTATGAGATGTATACTGGCCGATTCTGAGCGCTGCAAAACCTAACCACAAATTCGTGTCCTGAAGGTATAAAAAAAGCCGCACTTGTCTGATGCGGGAAACGTGCGGCCTTGTGAAGCGGAGTGATGGCCTATTTGGCTTCGATGTTTTTGCCGCAGTCGCGGACAATCATGCGATACCAATTGTCAGGCCATTTCGGTTGTTCGGGGAATACCACTTGTGGCTTTTCGTTGCCGTTGGTCACGAATTTGCCGTTTTCCTCTTTTTTGACGTTGCCATCGTGATATTTCACCAACAGGTATTCGAACAGGCGATTCCACTCTGTGCAGACATCCTTGGAGGCGCGAGTGGAGTAGGCGTTGAGCTGTTTTCGTGCGGCATCCGGGTTTTGTATGCAAAGTTCTTTCATTTTTGCGGACATCTGATCGATGTCTTTCACGAACTTGCCCTCCCATTGGGATTGTTTCTCATTGACGTGCTTTATCATGTCGCTGTAGCGGGAATAGACGAAGTTGCTGACCTTGGTGAAGGTCCAGAAGGCGGAAGTGGGGGAGTATTCGACCATGGAGCCGTTGCCTTCGGCGAATTCTCTCGGAATTTCTGTGATGCCGCAGAACATCGGCACGAAGCAGTTGGAACCGGCGTCATCCACGCCGAACCAGTAGATGCCGCCGAACATGTCGGGCAGCCAGTTCCTGCATTGGGCCACGAACACGAAGCCTGTCTGCTGCGTGGCTGTGGCACGTTCGTGGATGTAGTTTTTGCCGTCCACAGACCAGGTCATAGGACGCCAGCGGTAGGGACATGCGTAGGGGCCGGCGCCAAGGTCCTTGGTCATGTCCATACTGGTGCCTTCGTAGTGGTCGCGCATCATCCGCATCATGAACTGAGCGTCAATCTGGTTCTTGTTGGCGGGTTTAATCCACAGAGGCATGCGGTGCTTGAGGTTGTCGCCGCGGGCGTAGTCCTCGAACTGAGCCATTTCTGCGTGGTTGCAGTGGTTGAAGAAAGCCCAAACGCGCGCGTCGCAAAAGCGGGTGCCATCGAAGGTGATGGGGTTGTATGTGTCGCAGAAGCTGAACGCTGCGTCCGGAGCCGCTTTCGTGTCCTTCGGATAGAGTCCTTTCATTCTTGCGAATGAAATCACATCGTGGGAATAAACTGTCTCTACCGTTGGGAGGAAAATCTTGTCCAGTTCCTTGTTGGTGATGGAAGTCTTGCCGTCACGCAGCGGGAAAGTGGTGATGCGGGATTGGTTGGCATGGCCGGAAATATAGCCGTCGGGGATTCTGCGGGCAACCCAAACGGCTCCGTTGCTCCAGCCTTTCATCACCTTTCCCTTGGCATCCACCATTTTTTCCCCCTTGCCAATCAGATCCATGATCCAGGCTTCGTTGGGATCCACTATAGAGAAAGATTCTCCCTCGCTCGCATAACCGTATGCGTCAAGCAGTTCCGACATTACCTTGATGGCCTCGCGAGCGTTCTTCGCCCGTTGCAGTGTGATATAGATCAGTGATCCGTAATCAATCAGCCCCTGTCCGTGTTCCAACTCCTGGATTCCCCCGTAGGTGGTCTCCCCAATGGCTAATTGGAATTCGTTCATGTTGCCCACCACGGAATAGGTGTGTGATACTTGTGGAATCTGACCGAGCTTTTTGCCCGTGTCCCACTCGATGATGTCCATCATGGTACCGGCCGGGTAGTTTGCGGCCGGATGATAGTAGAGTTCCCCATAAAGCTGATGGGAGTCGGCTGCATACGTCAGAAAACAGGAACCGTCTTTGCTCGCCCCTTTCGTGACGATGTAATTGGTACAGGCCATGCTGCTACCAATGGCCATCAAAAAGCACAACACAGTGATTAAAAGGTTTTTCTTCATACCGTTCTATTTTATTATTGATATTTGCTTGTCAAAAATTGCGAGGGCAAAGGTACATAAAATATGAATATCTCACACTGTCGAAAATGAACATTTTTTATCTGTATGTCTGAAAATATGTGTATTTTCGCAGCCTAAAAGGAGGTGTTCTCCATTTTGATTTTAAATATCTTCATTATGAATAAATTAGCTTTGATATGTGTAGCCGTTATCATTAGCCTTGTCGTCAGCTCATGCGACAAGAATGAATTGGGAACTTATACCCCTAAGATGAAAATCACCCAAGTTTACAACGAGGTCGATGGGCACATGCTCCGTGAACAGTGGACGTGGGACGGCGACCTTCTCTCCAAAATCGACTACTACAAAAAGAATGGGAATGTGGACTATACCCATACTTACCACTATGACGGAAACCGACTCGTCCGAATAGATATGGACAACATGCATACAGATTTTGTCTATGACGGCAAGCGACTCTCCGGCATCAATGCCTATTCCGGTGACAGGCTCCTTGAATCCTATGTCTTAAGCTATACAGGCAAAAAGCTCACCCATATCTCCATGGTGAGGCATGACAAGAAGCCTGCGGAGCGCTCGTTGCTGAGTCTCTTCATGCCCGATGCCGGCCAGTCTTTCGTGGCATACAACGGTTCACGCAACGACAAGGCCGAGTCTTACAATTTCTCAGCTGCCGAAGTGGATTTTCTCTGGAAAGGCAATAATGTGGAATATATGCGGATGACCCTAAACCGTCCCGACAGTGTCCAGCACCTTGATGTCAGCTACCTGTATGACGAAAATGTCAATGTCAGGAATCCCCTGTTTACTCTTCAGATTGACCATCAGCTGGTCAACAACCAGCCCCAAACACTCCTGTTCAGCCAAAACAATGCGACCAGCGTATTTGTCACGGACAAGTACGATGTCTATTCCAGGACGACATCCTACAATTATTCGTACGACTATTATAAGAAGTATCCTACGAAAGTATATCTGATTACGTTAAATCATGAGACGGGGGAAAATGCGGAGAACCACATTCTCTCCTATCAGTATATGTATTAAGAAGTTATCCGATTTTTGTGTTCAGCTGAATGCGCATGGTAGTACCTTGGCCTACGACAGAGGATTTCACGAACAGTTTTCCGCGATGGTAGTTGTTGATGATGCGCTTGGCCAATGTCAGGCCCAGGCCCCATCCGCGGTTTTTTGAGGTATAGCCGGGGGAGAAAATCCTTTTCTGCAGTTTTTGCGGAATACCTTTGCCGGTGTCCGTCACGTCAATATATACTCTGGTTTTCTCTTCAGTTATGGTGATGGTGATGCTGCCTTTCCCTTCCATCGCATCTGCTGAGTTTTTGCATAGGTTTTCTATGACCCATTCGAAAAGTTGCCTGTTCAGAGGGAGCGTTATTGGGTGGTCGGGCTTGTCAAAGTGGATTCTCACCATGGAAGAGATTCTTGTCTGAAGATAGTTCGTGAACCCTTCAATGACGGGGACTATGTCGGTGTCTTCCAAAACAGGTACTGAGCCGATCTTGGAGAAACGTTGCGCGATAGTCTCCAATCGGTGCACATCTTTGCCTATCTCTTCAGGGATAGACTGATCCACAGGCATTTCTTTTAGCAGCTCAGTCCATGCCATCAGGGAGGAGATTGGCGTTCCTAATTGGTGGGCAGTCTCCTTTGACATGCCTACCCAAACCAGATTTTCTGCTGAACGTCTTGATACACTGAGCAATAGATACGCGATTAACACAAAAACGAAAATGATGCCGTATTGGATGTATGGGAAGAGACGAAGTTGCTTCAGCACCTCAGACTCTTCATAGAAGACATAGCATTTTCCATGGTCCAGCCAATTCAGGATGATAGGGTCGTTCTCCTCGCGCATTTTCTCCAACCTTGCGTTGACTTTAAACGGAGCCTCTATCGTGGAGGAGTCGATGTTGCCCGCCGCGATGACGTTGATTTGAGTGCTGTCGGTGATGATGACTGGCACTGAGGCGGAATTGATGACCGTCTCTTCAAAGAATGATTCCAGCAGATTGTCAATCATCTCCCGAAAATCCCCGTAGATGTGGGAATTCTTGTAGTAGACCATCACATAGTCGCTATGGTAGTATGAGAGTTTCAGACTGTCAAATTCCTTGATGCTTGGACCCAGTTCACGGATGTTGCGCATGGATTTGATGCTGTCGGGCAGGTTTACGGCCGCGTCAATATTGCCCGTTCGGCTGGCGATAATGGTAGGTACCGTCTTGTTTGCGGAGATGATGTCTTGATAGAATGTGATGTCTTCGTCCAAGGAAGCTTCGGCGACTTTTTTCACCACCTTGGCGAAGATGGCAGCTTGGTTACCCTCTTCAATACGGATGGAGTCGAAAAAACGCTCCGTTTCGTTGATAATCTGGGTTTTGTAGGTGATGGCACCTGCCCATATCTCCATCCTTTGCCGCTCCTCTTGGGCGATCTTCATGATCAGTTTGTTGGAATATACGAGAATGACTGTGAAAATTGCAACAGCGGATGCAAACAGCAGCCATTTCCAGATGGGGGAGCGCGAGCGTTTCATGGCTATTGCGTGTCGGCGGCAGAGAGTAGCTTGTCGATGATTTGCTCTATGGTAATGCCTTCAGCCTCCGCTTTGTAGTTTTTAATGATTCTGTGGCGCAGGATGTTATAGGAAACGGCGCGAACATCCTCAATGTCTGGGGAATATTTGCCATTCAGCACCGCATGTGTGCGGGCACCGATTATCAGGAACTGCGAAGCGCGTGGACCGGCGCCCCATGACAGGTAGTCGTTGGCCCATTTGTGTGCTTTTGGTGTACCGGGGCGGGTCAGCGTGGCAAGGTTCACCGCATAACGGTAGACGTTCTCCGGCACGGGAACCTTCTGTAACAGCTTCTGATAGAAGATGATCTCCTCCACTGTTAACACTCGCTGCGGCTCCACCATGTCCCCATGAATCGTGCGTTTCACGATTTCCACCTCCTCTGTCGTACTCGGATAGTCCAGCATGATGTTGAACATGAAGCGGTCCTGTTGCGCCTCAGGTAACGGATATGTGCCCTCTTGCTCAATGGGATTTTGCGTTGCCAGTACGAAGAACGGATTTGGGAGGTCGTAGGTGGTGCCATTCATGCTCACCGACCGCTCTTGCATGGCCTCCAGTAGGGCGGACTGTGTTTTGGGCGGTGTGCGGTTGATTTCATCTGCCAGGACAATGTTGGCAAATATGGGTCCTTTTACGAATTTGAAGTTACGGTTGTCGTCTAATATCTCAGCGCCCATGATGTCCGAAGGCATAAGGTCCGGCGTGAACTGGATACGGTTGTAACTCATGTCCACAGCTTTTGCTATTGTCGTGATCATCAATGTCTTGGCCAATCCAGGAACACCTATCAGAAGTGCGTGGCTACGGCTGAACATTGCCATCAGCACGTTTTTCACCACTTCGTCTTGCCCCACGATTACCTTGGCGATTTCCTGGCGTAGGGTTTTGTATTTCTCTACAAATGACTCGATAGCCTCAATATCTGTTTTGTTCTCTAAATCCATATATATTTAATATTCTAAAGTTCTTAATTCCTAATTCCTAATTGTTACGGTATTTGCCACTTACTAACGAACGGACAGTACCTATATTGTTCTGCAATTTTGATGCTGGTCACTTTGACTTTTTCTGTAACCCATTTTTCCATGGTGTCGAATTTTTTCTGTTCCAAAGCTGCATTTTTAATAAGGTCATAGTCCTCCACCAGATTGGCTTTGTGTTCAGCCACTCTCTCTTTGAGATATATCAGTCGGTAGGCCATAATGCCGTCTTCGTTCACAAATGGCACGCATTCGGAGTATTCGCCCGGGATCAGTTTGCCGATAGTGGTGTAGGTTGCTTCGTCAAGGGCTTGGCGGTCGAACGAGAGGGAGTTGTTGTAGGGGTTCACCACCATACCTCCGTTTTGGCGGGTGGAACCTTCGGAGAATCGTTTTGCAGCCTCGTCAATCGTAAGTTGTTCCGCCAAAATGATTTTCCGAACACTGTCCAGATATGTTATGGCTTTCACCTGCTCGTCGGTGGATGGTTTCGGCTGTATGAGGATATGGGCCACGCGGATGGATTCGCCTCTGCGTTCAATCAGTTGGATGATGTGGTAACCTGCCTGCGTCTTCACCACTTGCGAGATTTCCCCTGATTTGAGGTTAAAGGCCACAGCCTCGAATTCCGGGTACAGTGTCCCGCGTTCCACGAAACCGAGGTCGCCGCCTTTCGAGGCACTGCCGGGGTCGTCGGAGTAGAGGCGGGCCAGGGCGCCGAATCGCTCTCCTCGGAGTATTCGTTCACGATAACTGTTCAGGCGGGTCTTCACCTCCTCAATCTCTTCGTCGCTCACTGGAGGGATCTTCACCACCTCGCCAAATTGGTAAGTTGTGCTTACTAACGGCATGCTGTCAGGACTGATTTTTGAGGCGAACTGGTACACCTCCGAAGGTGATATGGCGATGCTGCCTGTTATGCCAGACTGTACTTGCTCGATTAACGCCTGCTCGTACATCATTTCGCGCATCTCCTTCTTGATTTCCGTCATGGACTTGTTGAAATAGTTTTCGATGTACTTTACGTCGCCGCCCGTTTGCTGGAGAAAATAAGATATGCGAGCGTTAAGACGGTAATCGACTTCCTCGTCGCTCACTTCTATACTGTCCAGCTCCGCTTGGTTTACCATTAACTTGTTGTAAACCAGATTTTCAAGGATAGAACAATATATTTCGTCAGGGTCTTCCACCGTCTTGTATTGCATCTTGTAGTCGTTGAAATGTTTTTCCAGGTCGGAGCGCATAATGATGGATTTCCCTATGACGGCTATGATGCCGTCGATCGGTGTACCGCCTCCCTGTGCATACCCGTATGAGAATGCCATTGATATCAATACGATAATTACTATTCTTCTCATTCTGACTTCGTTTTTGTCGCAATCTTAAAAAGCGTGCGAAAATACAAAAAAAAGAAGACCACTGCCTTCTTTTCTTTCTTATAATCCTGAATATTTCGGATTATTTTCTGCCCAGACTTTCATCGGACACGGTGAGTTTCTTTCTGCCTTTCGCTCTGCGGGCGGCAAGCACTCTGCGGCCGTTCGCCGTTGACATTCTCTCTCTGAACCCGTGTTTGTGTCTGCGTCTCGTGTTCGAGGGTTGGTATGTTCTTTTCATATTATAACTGTTTATTGTACTTACATTTTTGAGGGTGCAAAAATACACTTTTTTTTGTTTCCACATCTTATATTTGATAATTTTTTTCTACCTCCCGTACACATAAAGGAGCTGATTGCGCAATTGTCTTATAGTAAGATTGTTGAAATGCTATTCTGTTGAGAAAGTTTGTGATTTTGAAGTTCGGCATTATAAAGTTGTGCCAATTTTCTATGTCCGAATGTCTCAGATTAGTGCGTATATTTTACCATGCCGAGTAGCGCAAGACCTGGGTAGGTCATCTTGGGTTCATTCGTGACCATCTCCATTCCAATCATATTCCCCGTTGGTGAAAGTATGAGGTTTTCAACTCAATTACTCCTGATATCCGTAGCAATTCTACTATGTTTATTGTATATATTATATTAATGTATTTACAAATTCCGCCTCGAACCAGTCTGCAAAACAATTTAAGTAGCTGAAATACAGTGTGATATGTAAGCGTGTAATATGTAATAATCATTGAATCAATTAGTTGATATAAATATTTAAGAAATTTCATTTAAAATGCATCCCGAAAAATTCGGTTTTTGCATAGATTTTCCGAAAATCTGCGAAATTTTCCGTCGTCAGGGGTGCCGGAGGGGCGGAAAAAGGGCGGAAAAGGGGTGTTTTTGGTGGTTGAAAGCGTGGAAAATGAAATTTTATTTCACTGATTTACAAAGAGATACAAAGAAAATGCGAAAAAAGTGAAAAAAAGTGCGTTTAGGTGTTGTGTGGAATACAAAAAAAACTATTTTTGCAATCCCAAACGACGACGACATGAGGGGATGCGAGAGGGGTTGAGTCGAGAGGGGAGGTTCATTGAAAGAATGAAGGAATGTAGCAAATACTCAAGAGAGAGGAATTTGAGATTCGCAAGCGACGAGTCCAGGACAGACAAAAGAACGAAAAGACATTAATTATTATGGAGAGTTCGATCCTGGCTCAGGATGAACGCTGGCGGCAGGCTTAATACATGCAAGTCGAACGGTAAGGTCCGAAGTGGCAACACGGAGGATACACGAGTGGCGCACGGGTGCGTAACGCGTATGCAACCTGCCCCCGACCGGGACAAAACAGCTGGAAACGGCTGCTAATATCCCATGGTCATCCGGGAGGGCATCCTTCTGGATGTAAAGATTCATTGGTCGGGGATGGGCATGCGTATTATTAGGTAGTTGGCGGGGTAACGGCCCACCAAGCCGACGATGATTAGGGGTCCTGAGAGGGTTAACCCCCACACTGGAACTGAGACACGGTCCAGACTCCTACGGGAGGCAGCAGTAGGGAATATTGGGCAATGGGAGGAATCCTGACCCAGCCATGCCGCGTGAAGGAAGACGGCCCTATGGGTTGTAAACTTCTTTTGTCGCAGAGTAACCGCGGGGACGTGTCCCCGCCTGAGAGTATGCGACGAATAAGTATCGGCTAACTCCGTGCCAGCAGCCGCGGTAATACGGAGGATGCAAGCGTTATC
>CAMHNQ010000009.1 GCA_946186495.1 uncultured Bacteroidales bacterium | reverse complement strand
CTGTTTTCCGGGAGGTTGTGAACATAATGGCCTTTGATTCGAATATCGTTGATGATGGTCATTTTTTCACAAGGAATTCTGATTTTTGATATTACTACCCCGCCTAACGGCACCCCTTCTTAAAAAGAAGGGGAATTGTCCCGCATCGGCACGATGTGCCGTGGCCGGAAAAAGCGTGCGGACGTGAGTCTCGGCATCGGGGATGACAACACCTTTGCAAGAAAAGGCTTTTTTCTAAGATACATATAGTTGAAAACAACATGCGAAACTTAAAAATTTTTATTTAACTGATTAAAAGGCCGCTCTATTTAATCTCCTTTTTGGGGAAAACAGAAATTTTCATCCGAATGTTATTCCGAATGAAAAATTTTGTATATTTGCCGTGTGAAAGCAATTTATTGAACGAAACAAAATTATTATCATGAATTATTGAAAACCATGTAGTTATAACAAATATTGCAAACTATGAAACTGCAGAATTATCCTATTTTGAAACTGCTTTTCCCGTATGTGGCAGGCGTAGTTCTCTCATATCTTTTGGATTATCCCATGGCAATGTGCCAAATAATGAGGTGTATGGCTGTCGGCGCGTTTCTTTTGGCCTTGATGCTGACTGTTGTGAAATCCTACCGCATGCGGCACCTTAAGAGCTTAGTAATGTGTTTGTCCTTTGTTTTTGTCGGTGCCTCCTCGGCGGATATGAAGTTGCATCCTTCTTTTGAAGAAGAGCACATGGAGGAAACCGCAGATTGGTTGGTAAGGGTGGACTCAGATCCTGCACCGCGCGAGCGAAATGTGAAAATAGAGGCTGATTTGTGCCAGAATGCTTACTCTGAAGCGGTAAAAGGAAAGGTCTTGCTCTATGTGCAATCTTCTGAAGAAGCGGAAAACATTCAATACGGAGACCTATTGCTCGTGCATACACGATGGGAAAGGATTGCATCACCGCAGAACCCCGATGCCTTTGACAACCAACAGTATATGCGGCGGCGTGGTATCCATTATTCCGGGTTTGTTCGAGAAGATGGTTGGCAAAGGGTAGGTCATAGGCCCGCCAACCCCTTGAAAGCTGTGGCTCAAAAAGCACGTGACAAATTGACTGGAAAATATGTGGAAACAGGAATGTGTGGAGATGAACTCGGAATATTAAAAGCCATTCTATTGGGTGACGACGACACGTTGGATCCAGAGCTGAAAGCTTCCTATTCTTCGGCTGGGGTGAGTCACATACTTTGCGTCTCCGGAATGCATGTTGGAGTTATCTTCATGATTATAAATTATTTGCTTAAGCCGTTGGATCTGTTTCGATCGACCAGGATTTTCAAAACAATATTTGTCATGATTGTGATATGGGTCTATGCGCACATTACGGGCTTAGCCCCGTCCGTCACTCGTTCGGCAACCATGTTCACATTTGTGGCCATTGGGCAGATGCTTCGTCGCAATACCAACGTGTTTCACAGCCTTTTTGCATCCGCTTACATTTTACTGTTAATCAACCCATTGTTGCTTTTTGAGGTCGGTTTTCAGCTCAGTTACCTGGCCGTTTCGGGCATTGTGCTGTTCCAACCAAAACTATCTTCTTTCTATCGTTGCCGGACTAAAGTCGGGAACTACTTTTGGGAGCTGTTGACTGTTTCGGTGGCTGCCCAGCTGGGCACGTCCCCTATTTCCATCTACTATTTCTCACAATTCCCCAACTATTTCGTCCTCTCCAACCTAAGTGTGATGGCACTGTCGTTCATGGTCATCATCACGGGGGTTGCATTGTTGCCCATGTCTTTTATCCCTTTGTTATCCAAATGGTTGTCTTTTCTGTTGACATGGGAAATCCGGGTTATGAACCGGGCCATTGTTTTTGTCGAACAACTACCTTTCTCTGTGACAGAGAACATTGACTACCACATAGTGCAGGTATTGCTGCTCTACGCGGTCATTGGTGGTGTCTGTTTGTTGCTTTATGGGCATGGGAAAAAGACTTTTTGGACAACAGGGATTTTCCTTGCGCTGTTTTGTGTTTCGTTTGTGGCAAGAAAAGTGCAATTGGAGCGGGAGACGGAGTTTGTAGCTTACCATCTGCGAAAATGCAGCGTCTATTCCTTTAGCTACGGGGGGCAGACGATATGGCTGGCCGATTCCATCCGAAGTCCCGACGACAAGCGGTTCCGATACGCTGTCCGTGGTCATGCATTGCGACATCACCAGCAAGGTGTGCTGGTCCCTTTGGACACAGTTGCCTATGACACGCCGTTTCTATGTAAACAAGGCAATTTTATTCGGTTTTGTGACAAAAACTTTTACGTTTTGGCGTACAAGGATGTTGTTAGAATGCCTGCGTCTGAACCGGCAGTGAAAATCGACTGTTTGTTGTTGCGCCAGAATCCGAGGATGCTTCCGGAAGAGTTGAACGATGTGATGACTTTCGCAGAAGTGGTTGCGGACGGTTCCAATACACCTTTTTATGTGGAACGATGGCGGCTTTTTTGCGAATCTAACCAAATACCGTTCACATATACCGGAAATCGGAAAATGAAAGAGGGATGATAGCTCTAAATTTTGTATCTTTGCCGCTTATTTAAAAGGATATGATTAATCACATTAAAGGCATAATAGATGAAGTGAATCCTGCGTATGTGGTCGTTGAAACCGCCGGCGGGGTGGGGTACAGCATCAACATCTCCTTGGCGACTTTTTCGCAGATCAAGGATAGCAAGGAGGTGAAATTGCTCACCCATTTCATTGTCAAAGAGGATGCGCAAGTGTTGTACGGATTTTCCACAGAGGAAGAGCGTGAATTGTTCAAACTGCTGATTTCTGTCAATGGAATAGGCCCCAATACGGCCCGTCTAATCCTTTCTTCCATGAGTGTGGGCGAGGTGTTGAATGCCATCGCCACCGAAGACGTGAAAGCCATCCAATCAGTGAAAGGAATTGGAGCCAAGACTGCCCAACGCGTGGTCATTGAACTGAAAGACAAGGCGAAAAAGGCATCTTGGGCGGATGCAGCAAAAATAAATGTCTCATACAATAATAATAAGTATGAAGCGTTATCTGCACTTGTCGCCTTGGGCTTTCCCAAGTCCGGCGCAGAAACCGTTTTGGATAAGATTATTAAGGCAGAAGGGATTCAACTGTCTGTGGAAGAGTTGATTAAGAAGTCGTTGAAATTGTTGTAACAAAAAAAGAGAAAGAAACTTGAAAGGAAAACATTATATAATTGCTGTTGTCACAGCACTCATCATTACTGGATTCGGGTACTCTAACCTAAAAGCAGCCAGGTGGTCGGGTGTGCGTAAGGCATTGCCGGAAAAAGTGCAGCTGTCTTTCCCTCTATGTCCTCCCGACACCAACCCGCCCGTATTGCCTCAGCCGGACATAAATCCGCTGTCCCCTGGGAATAACAACCCTTTCTATCTGAACAACCCGCCCGGCATCGGTCAGTCAGTCATCTATGATCCGGAGACGAATACCTACAATTTTCAGTACATGACCGGTAGTACGCCTTTCGGCCCCGGTGCCTACATGAACATCAAAGAATACATAGACTACGACCTTCAGCAAAGCATTCATGATTATTGGCAGAACCAGAGCCGCAGCATTGGTTCGAAAGGGAATTCCCGTACCGGCAGCGGGTTGATTCCGCAATTGCACCTCGGAGGTGATATATTTGAAGGAATATTCGGAAGTAACACGATAGACATCCGGCCTTCAGGAACCGTAGGGTTGAAGCTGGGTGTAAAGTACACGCAAACAGATAATTACCTTCTTCCTGTAAAACAACGGAAACGTCTTCAGCTCGATTTTGACGAGGATATCCAGCTTAACTTGCTGGCTAAAATCGGCGATAAAATAGAGTTTAACTTGAACTATTCCACAGATGAACTTTCCGTGACTACGAAAACGGACCAGATTAAACTCAAATACAACGGGAAAGAGGATGATATTCTGCAACTCATAGAGTTTGGAGACATTACCTTCCCCTTGAACAGCACTTTGATTAACGGAAGCCAAAGTTTGTTTGGCGTGAAGACACAACTCAAGTTCGGCAATCTCTTCATTACGGCAGTGGCATCCCGGAAAAAGGGTTCGACACAGACAATTACGGTCTCCGGTGGAGCTGAGGAGAATACCTTCTATTTCCGTGCTGATGAATATGAGGAAAACAAGCACTTTTTCATAGGTCATTTCTTCGAAGAACACTATAATCAGTATCTTAGCACTCTTCCGCTGGTCAGTTCCCCAATTGTGATTACCAAGATTGAGGTCTGGCGCACTACCGTGGGCGCTGCCACTACTAACAACCGTAATATTGTGGCTTTCACGGATTTGGGAGAATATGACCCGGAATATGTCAATATTTCGTACAACCCAGCCTACCCCGGAGGGCAGTATCCTGATAATAACATCAATAACTTAACTGCCTACGCCGACAGCTCTTTGATACGGAACATTGCCAATGTTTCCAGCAACATGCAGTCTTTGGGTTTCAAGTCGGGTACAAACTACGAAAAGGTGGAGAGTGCGCGGTTGCTCTCACCAAGTGAATATACCGTAAACACCAAGTTGGGCTTCATCTCTTTGAATTCGGCCTTGGCAGCGGATCAGGTGTTGGCTGTGGCGTACCAATATACAGTGATTGGCGATGACCGAGTGTATCAGGTCGGTGAGTTCTCTAACGAAGTGGCGGCTCCGAACTGTATCAGGGTCAAACTGTTGAAGAGTTCCAGTCTGAACACGAAATCCCCGTTGTGGAAATTGATGATGAAAAACGTGTACAGTCTCTCCGCATACCAGGTGTCACCCGACAAGTTCCGCTTGAATGTCCTGTATACTGGAGACGCCGAAGGCACCCCGAACGGTTTCTTCACACAAGGGGCGCAGAAAGGTATCCCGCTGATACGGCTGATGGGCCTTGACCGGTTGAATCAGCAGCAAGATCCCTCTCCGGATGGTATTTTCGACTTTATCGACGGGGCGCATATCAATGGCGGTACGATAAACTCTACCAATGGCCGTGTCTATTTCCCGACAACTGAACCTTTCGGCAGGGATTTGCGTGCAGTCATTGATGAGCCCGAACTGGCAGATAAATATGCTTTCGATTCGCTCTATACAATGACGAAGACCATGGCGCAGCAGATCACCAATAAAAACAAATTCTACATAGAAGGCAGCTATCGGTCGTCTTATGGGTCGGAATTCCATTTTCAGGGCGGTGGCGCCACCAAATCGGTGAAAGTGACTGCCGGCGGTGTACAACTTACAGAGAATGTTGATTATACAGTCAATTACGACATGGGAGTGGTGACCATCGTCAACCAGAGTATCCTCGCGTCAGGCACGCCGATAACCATCACACCCGAAGTGGACGATGCCTACCAGACGGACAAACGCATGTTCGGGGTCAACTTGGACTATGTGTTTTCGCCGGATTTCACTGTGGGCGCCACGTTGCTGAACCTCCGCGAACGCCCGATCACCAACAAGGTGAACTATGGCGACGAGCCTATCAACAATTTGATCTGGGGTATGAATTTCGCCTATAAGACAGAGCTTCCGTTTATCACTAAAGCAATCGATTTGTTGACTTTCCACAATACCACTACAAAATCCTTCTTGAATTTGGATGGTGAGTTCGCGCACTTTATACCAGGGCACAACCGTCAGATTGGAAAAAGTGGCACTACCTATATCGACAACTTCGAGTCTGCAAAGTCCACCATAGATCTGATGAACATCAGCAACTGGGTGATGGCCTCCACCCCGCAAGGGCAGCCGGATCTTTTCCCAGAAGCTTCTTCCGTCTCTGTGACATCACCGGCGCGTCGTCATTTGGCTTACGGTTTCAACCGCGCCCGTCTTGCCTGGTATGTCATTGACCCCTTGTTTTATAACAGTGGGTCTGCGGTTCCTTCCAATCTGACCAAGGACGACCTGTCCCAACCCTATGCGCGCGCCGTGTATGAACCCGAACTTTTCCCGTTCAAAGAGCAACCGACGACATCTCTCTCCACATTGATGACGGTTTTCAACTTGGCTTACTATCCGTCGGAGAGGGGAGCCAACAACTATGATGTGGACGGTTCGGAAGGCTTTTCCCGTGGCCTGAATGAAGACGGCACGCTGCGTGACCCGGAAACCCGTTGGGGCGGTATAATGCGGAAGTTCGACAATACGGATTTCGAATCCTCCAATTACGAGTATATTGAGTTTTGGATGATGGATCCCTTTATTGACAACCCTGACCATAAGGGAGGCAAGATATATTTCAATTTGGGTGACATCTCCGAGGATATCCTTCGCGATGGTCGCAAGTTCTTCGAGAACGGTTTGCCAGCTGACGGGTCCGATGTGGACGTGGATTTCACGGCATGGGGGCGTGTCCCTACGCAACAGTTGATTGTCAACGCTTTTGACAATAGTCAAGAGGCGCGGCAGTATCAGGATGTCGGATACGACGGATTGCCGAACAATCGCGAAGTCGATTTTTTCCAGGAAACATACATAGACCGTGTAGCCGCCGCTTTCGGAGCAGGCTCCCAGGCTTATCAGAACGCTTTGGCCGACCCCTCCGCAGATAACTATCACTATTTCCGCGGCAGCGACTATGACCAGGCAGATGTCAAGTTGGTAGAACGCTACAAATATTATAATAATGCGGAAGGCAACTCTCCGGTCGATAACCAAAGCGCGGAAAGCTATCCTACAGCTGCCACCAATATCCCTAATATGGAGGACATGAACAATGATAACACGTTGAGTGAGGATGAACGCTATTATCAGTATGTCATAGACTTAACACCCGACAAGATGGTGGTGGGCGAAAACTACATTAATGACATTTATGAAGGGCATGCTGACCAGCTTCCCAACGGGGACCGCCCGGTTACGAAATGGTATCAATTTCGCATACCAATCCATAATCCAGACAAAGTGGTGAACAACATGTCGGGGTTCAACTCCATCCGTTTCATGCGTATTTTCATGCGCGAATTCGAGGAGCCGATCATCTGCCGTCTGGCCACATTCGAGCTGGTGCGTAGCGACTGGCGGACCTATAATCTCAGCCTTCGTGAGGATGGCGACTACCTGCCCGTTCAGGACGACGGCGATTGCTCTTTCTATGTGGGTACGGTCAGTTTTGAAGAGAATGCCAACAGAGTCCCGGTCCCTTACGTGTTGCCTCCCGGAATAGTGCGTGAAACCGCTTATGGCATGACGGCACAGCTCTACCATGAAAACGAGCAGTCCGTAACCATGAAAGTGGTGGATCTGCCTGACGGTGACTCGCGGGCTATCTATAAAAGCACTTCTTATGACCTGCGTCAATTCAACAATCTGCAGATGTATATCCACGCGGAAGATGTGTTCTCTTCCGGCGACCTGAGGCCCAATGACGTGACGGTTTTTGTTCGCCTGGGATCCGATTTTACCGAAAACTACTATGAGTACGAAATCCCTATTGAGATTACCCCGTGGTCGGTGGCTCGTAGTGACTCTGACGCCATTTGGCCCGAGCGGAATCGCCTTTATATCACGCTCGACTCTTTGGTTTCGATGAAGCAAGATCGCAACAGATTGGTGCGTAAAGGCGCATGGCCCAGCAATTTGGTGCCTTACTACAAATACGATGGCGAAAACAGAATGACGGTGGTGGGAAACCCGAATCTGGGTGATGTGACCACAATCATGATAGGTGTACGCAACCCCAAAAAACGTTCGCAGTATGACAATGACGATATGAAGCCGAAGTCTGTGGAAGTTTGGGTGAACGAGCTTCGCCTTAGCGGTTTTGACGACCGGCAGGGTGTGGCAGCATTGCTGAGGGCCCGCACAACGCTTGCGGATGTGGGCGACCTCACTCTTTCCGGAACATATTCGTCCCCTGGCTTCGGTTCTTTGGAACAGTCCATCACTCAACGCTCTCACGAAACAAACGTCAATTTTGACCTTGCCACTAACATTGATGGCGGAAAGCTGCTCTTCCCCGAGAAATGGAACGTCAGGATTCCTGTACACTATGACTATTCTATCTCTGTTGTACAGCCTGAGTACAATCCGCTGAATCCTGATGTGAAAATGAAGGATGAGCTTGCTGATTTCAATACCGCTGCTGAACGCGATTCCCTCCGTTTCCTGACAAACAAGGTCACGCGCCGCCAAAATGTCAACTTGATGAATGTGCGAAAAGAACGCGATTTTTCCAACGGCAATACCAAAATGCACCTTTGGGATATTGAAAACTTTGATCTGTCCTATTCCTACTCCGAACTCGTGCAACGCGATGAAGATTTGGAGATGAACAACGAATATATACATAATGGGGAAATAGGGTACACGTTCAGCACCAACCCGAAAAACTACCGTCCGTTCTCTAAAGCCAACTGGGCTAAAAACAAGTGGTTACAACTGATACGTGACTTCAATATCACACCCCTGCCGAAAAACATTACCATTCGGACTTCATTGCATCGTGACATGCAGGAGTTCAAGTACCGTCCAAAGAGCCAAGGCAATATCATTATCGATACAAACTATGTGAAGTCTTTCGATTGGACGCGCAATTATGCTGTTAACTGGGACATTTTCCAAAGCTTGAAACTGGAGTTCAAGGCAGACGCCTCCGCCCGTATTGATGAACCGGACGGGCGTATTGACACCCGTGTGGAAAAAGATTCGGTCTGGCGCTGTTTGGGCCGGGGTGGACGAACCACCGATTACAGGCAGAATTTCAACGCAACTTATCAGGTGCCTATAAACAAGATTCCGCTCTTCAAGTTCGTGACTGCCAATGTCCGTTATTCATCCACATATACTTTTACAGCCTCTGCGCTTTCGTTGGCTTATTTGGGAAACACTATCCAAAACTCACAAAACATCCAGGGCAATGCATCTCTGAATCTTGTCACATTGTATAATTCAGTACCCTATCTGAAGAAAGTCAACCAAGGTATTACGCAAAACAGCAACGCTAACAGGGGCGATAAGCCTAAGAAGGGGGACAAAGACGAAGTGGAGGATGCAAAGAGAGGAAGGAAAGGTCGCGATAAGAACGATTCGCTTCAAGAAAAGCCCCAAGTGGGCAAGATGATTCTCGATGGTACTTTGCGCTTCCTGATGTCGGTGCGTAATGTATCCGCCAACTTCACCCAAGGGCGTGGAACAACATTGCCAGGCTACATGTATTCGGCTTCTTTGATGGGGCATACAAAAGAGAGTTCCGGTCCCGGGTTCTTGTTCATGTTTGGCGGACAACCTGACATCCAGGCTATCGGCGCTCGCAGCGGTTGGCTGACCACGGATTCGTTGTTGAATGCACCCTATCAACGTACCCGCAATCAGGTGATGAATTTCCGGGCTACGGTGGAACCGTTCAAAGATTTCCGTATAGATGTCTCTGCCAGCCGTAACTTCACGGAGAATTTCTCTGAATATTTCCATGTGGACGAACTCGGTAACGTGTCCCATTATACGCCACAGCGTTCAGGATCGTTCAGTATGACCTATTGTGCCTTGGGTACTTTCTTCAAGAATCATGACGACCTCTTCCAAGAATTCCGTGCTGTCCGCGCCCAGCTGTCGCAGCGCTATGCGGAGCACAACCCGAACTATACCGGCGAGGTGGATCCGGAAACCGGTTATCCGGTAGGGTACAGTGCCATTTCACAAGATGTCCTCATGGGGGCTTTCTTCACTACCTATCTCAACAAGGACCCCAAGAAAGCCGATATCTTCTCTCCATTCCTGAAAATTCCGTTGCCGAATTGGCGTCTAACTTATAATGGACTGACAAAAATCAAGGGCATGAACAATGTTTTCCAAAGCTTCTCCTTGACACATAATTACACTTGTAGTTATAATGTTGGAAGTTATTCCACCAACATCTCCTACACCCAAGATGCTAATGGCTTCCCTACCGCATACAACACCCTGGGGGACTTTATCGCCACCCATGAGTTGAGCCAGATGGCTTTGGTGGAGCAGTTCTCACCATTGATTGGCTTCGATATGACATTGAAGAACAGTATGTTGTTGAAAGTAGAATATAAGCAAGTCCGTAACATTTCCCTTAGTTTCGCCAATACGCAAATCACGGAGACCACCAGCAAGGAAATCGCGGTCTCCGCAGGTTACCGCTTCAAGGATATTAAGCTTGGATTGGTGTTCTCCGGTGTTAAACGCCAATTTGTCAGTGATTTGAATGTGACGGCAGGCTTCGGATTGAAGGATAATAGAACAATGCTACGCCGTATCTCGGAGGATAACGAGCAGGTGACTTCAGGGGCGATGAACGTGACAATCAACCTGTCGGCGGATTACCAGTTCAGTCGTTTGGTGAACTTGAAATTCTACTATGACCAGGCTATCAACAGACCGAAGGTTATGAACCAATACAACAACATGAATTTCGAAACCGGTATCCAGCTGCAGTTGATGTTGTCGCAGTAGCCTTGACATAGGCTTCTGCCGTCTCAGATACGATTGTGTTAGTAACCAATATTTTGTATGCATTTGAATAGAAAGAGGTTCCCGTTAGGAACCTCTTTCGCACATAACACAACACATGAATGCAGGTCTCGTATTGGGGAAATACTCAAACGACCTGCTTTTACTTATAAACACTTACTTTCCAGTAGGTTTTGCACATTTCATTTCATTTTTTCATATTTCCACAAAAAGAGTGCAAAAATAGCCAATTTTGTGGGGTTGACAATGGCAAAAATGCACTTATGTTTGACAAAAAGTCGTTTTTTGAAAAGAAGAATTGTAAGGCTTGAGCCGCAAAAAAAAAAGGCTTGTGCCTTGCACAAACCTTCTTGTGTGGAGCGTATGAGAATCGAACTCACGACCTCTTGACTGCCAGTCAAACGCTCTAGCCAACTGAGCTAACGCCCCATCATTGCTGAAATGCGGCTGCAAAAATACATTTTTTTTCAATATTACGAATGCGTTTTGATTTTTTTTCCCGAAAAGTTTTTCATATATCAGATAAGCCTATTTAACATATTGTCAAATAGCTATTTACAGTATTCAAGTAAGCTGTTGTATAGTGTGAGCCTTGTTCGCGGATGATGAGTGTTTGCGTTGATTCCTCATGCGGTTCGCGTGTGTATTCGCGTACTACACGACAAATTGTTTTGGATGTTGTTGGTCGGATGTTTACGCTTTTTCGGATGTGCCACTTGTCTAAAGTGAGCGCATGGAACTTTTCCATTTCTGGCGGGGGCAAAATCAAGACGAAACGTCCGTCAGGGGAGAGTAGCTTCTCCACGCCGTCCGCCAGCTCACGGAACGACAGTTGATGGTCACCATGTTTGCTTTGCAGGCGGCGCTCGTTTAAGGGTTTAAGGTTGTTATGGAAATAAGGCGGATTGCTTACGATTAAATTGAATTTTCGCGTTTCGTTCACCTTCACAAAGTCTTGGAGGCATATGTTTTCAAAGTGGAAACATTCTTGCGGAAGAAGAGGGAATCGCGCTGCATTTCTGAGCGCCTCTGCAATGGATGCTTTGTCGGGATCGATTCCGAAAACGACAGGTGCGTTTTGGCTGTCAGACAGCTTTTGGGCGATGCAAAATCCGATGACCCCGCAGCCGCATCCGATGTCAAGAACGGAAGCCACGCCTTCTGTATCGGTGAGCGAGGCCAATAATACGGCATCAGTGCCGATTTTCATAGTACTTTGCTCATGTTCCAGGTCAAATTTTTTAAAGTGAAACATTTATGAGCAATAGACTTCAATGAGTCTTGTTTTGACGTTAGGGATAATTTGAAGTTGTTCCATTTCTGCAGGGATAAGTACGACTTCCCCTTTCTCAATCAATTCTTTCTTTGAGTCGGTGGTTAGTATGGCACTGCCTTCCAAGCAGATGTAGATGACGAACGAGTCGAGTTGGAGGAACGATTTTTGCACCTGCATGTCCATTATGATTAGGTTCGCGTTGAAATACGGAGAATGCACGAGGGTTACGGTCTTGTTCATTTCGGGGGTGTATTGCGCCTGGAAATCCCCCACGTTTTCTTCAAAATGGATGGCATGAAGGGCTTCTTCGGTGTGAAGTTCACGGGGCATACCGTTTTCATCAACCCTGTTCCAGTCGAATATGCGGAAGGTGATGTCGGAAGGTTGCTGTATTTCAGCTAAAAGAACGCCCTTTCCTATGGCATGTACTGTGCCGGCGGGAATCATGAAGGTGTCGCCCGCCTTTACGGGGTGGAATTTCAATAGAGACTCCAGTGTCCCTTCTTCTACGGCATTCAAGTATTGGTTCTCCGTAACTTTTTGGTTGAAACCAATGTAAAGGCCTGCACCTTCGTCCGCTTGAATCACGTGCCACATTTCAGTCTTGCCGTTTTGTCCGTACAGCTCCTGGGCGAGCGTGTCGTCCGGATGCACCTGCACGGAGAGATTGGTCTGCGCATCAATGAACTTGATGAGCAATGGGAAACCCAACCCGTATTTGTCGTAGTTCTTTTCCCCGACAAGGTCAGTGAGGTATATTTCCATCAGCTCGTTGAGGTTGTTGTCGGCAAGAAAACCGTTAGTCACCACCGACTCTTCGCCTAAAAGGCCGGATATCTCCCAACTTTCGCCACAATTTCGGAGTGGTCGGATTTTATGCTTCAGGATGGTTTCGATTTTGTTGCCGCCCCAGATTTTTTCTTTCAAGCGGGGCATGAATTTCAAGGGGTATAAAGTTGCCATATTGTTATTGGACAGAATAATAATTGCGGTTTTTATGTTGATACTCAGGCCGCGGCTTGTCGGGGTTGGACCCGCGTACGGTCTTTTGGAATACCCACTTGCCGCTTTCCTCGATGAATCCTTGGTTGAGACTGGATTCCGGGACCAAATAGGCAGGGACATTTTTCATGGATTCGTCCAAGGGTATCAGTTCTTCGAATATAATCATGTCGCAGCGCACCCGTTTGTAGTCGTATTCGTGTGTCTTGGGATTGTATTTGCCAGTACTGACCAAATATTCCTGGTTCTCGTAGTTGAGATACATGACGGCGTTCTTTGAGTATTCAAAAATCACCCGTGCCACTTTTTCGGGATAGTTTTTGAAGACCCGCCCCCCGAAAATCGGGGTCATCTCTTTGTTAAAATGAAGGATTTCAATCAGTTTCTGATTGGAGAAAAGGTCGTTCCCATTCCAGCCGAGCAACGTATAATACGTGGTGTTCTTGTCTTTCACGGGAATGAGTTTATAATAAACCGCCCCATACCATCGGTTGTGATTCCCGATTAGCGTCTTGGGGTAGTCAATGTTGTGGCGTTTGTCGTACAATGGGTATATCACATGTTTTTTCCGGGCATCGTTATACACATGGATGAAACCGAAGTTCTCGGTCTCGAAATCGTTTTTTACCACCTGCCAAGTGAATATCTTGAACACATTGTCGGGCGAGGCAAGCACGCTGAAATTGTCCACAGAATCCCATGCGAACTTGAAAGCGTCGGGCATTTGTAGCACTTCTTCAAGAAGAGTCATGAAATCCTCGTTTAAGGCAAGCCTGCTCGATTCATCCGCTTCAGCCATCACGCGGTTGCGAAGGTGTATCAGACTGTCCTCCCATACGCGGAAATCGGACGTTTTCTGAGGGAAAACCGTCACCCAGCTCATAAGGGCACATGCCAGTAAGACCAAAAATCTTTTCATTCTATAAAAACCCGCAAAAGTACAAAAAAAATCTTATCTTTGCCGCCTATTTTTAAGGTATTAATTCATTAAACAAATATGGAAAGAATTTCAAAGAGAGTGCTGGACATGCCAGCTTCAGAAACATTGGCCATGACCGCATTGGCACGTGAATTAAAGGAGAAAGGCCAAGATGTTATCAGTTTGAGTATCGGTGAACCTGATTTCAACACGCCGGATACCGTAAAAGAGTATGCCAAACAAGCTATTGATGATAATTATACACATTACCCCCCGGTTCCGGGTTATGCGGATTTGTTGAAAGCCATCAGTAATAAGTTCAAGAGGGACAATAACTTGGATTACACCACACAGCAGATTGTGGTTTCCACGGGTGGTAAACAGGCCATTTACCAAACAGTTATGGCTTTGGTAAACCCTGGTGATGAGGTTATTATTCCGACTCCTTATTGGGTCTCCTACCGCGCCATCGCCCAAATGGCAGAGGCAAACATAGTCTATGTTCCCGGCAAAATAGAAAACGATTTCAAGATCACTGCTGCCCAGTTAGAGGCTGCCATCACCCCTAAAACCAAGCTGTTGATGTTCAGCAGCCCTTCCAATCCCACGGGCATGATTTATTCGAAAGCAGAACTTCGCGCCATTGCAGAAGTGGTTGCAAAACATCCGCAGATGATGGTCATGTCGGATGAAATTTACGAACACATCAATTTCGTCGGCGGACATGAGAGTATTGCCCAGTTCGATTTTGTCAAGGACCAGGTGGTGACAGTGAACGGTGTGGCCAAAGGTTTTGCCATGACCGGCTGGCGTATCGGATTCATCGGCGCACCTGTGGAAGTGGCCAAGGCTTGCAATAAGTTACAAGGCCAGATCACATCCGCTACGGGTTCCATTTCCCAGCGTGCTGCCCTCAGAGCCATGGAAATGGATCCCAAGACTTCCGAGGATATTATCAACATGCGGAACATATTCTTGAAACGCCGTGACTTGGTGTATGGGCTATTAAAGGAAATCCCCGGCTTCGAAGTGAGCCTTCCGCAGGGAGCATTTTACTTCTTCCCCAAAGTGAACAGCTTATTTGGCAAAAAAGTGCCTGCAGATTCCAAGTTCGCCGCCGAATATAAGAAAACAGTCATCGAAAACTCCACGGATCTCGCTTTCTACTTCCTCTTAGATGCAAGTGTCTCAACGGTTCAAGGAACGGCGTTCGGCGACGAGGATTGTATCCGCCTGTCCTACGCCACCTCCGAGGAAAACCTTGTGGAGGCATGCAAACGTATCAAAAACGCTGTCGAAAGATTAGGATAGGTCTTGGCGGTTGGATACTCAGCGACTGTAGTATTAATTTTAAACACATTCATATGAGAAAGTTGTTTTTATTTGTTGCCGTACTTTCCGTCGTATCGGCTTTGTATTCACAAAACATTAGCTATACTTTGCTGAGTTCCAATCAAAACGAAGCGGTGGTTCGCGTCGATTTTGGAAGCTATACCACCTCGACAGTTGTGGTCAATGGGACTCAAATGCAGACCCTCAACATGTCTGGGGCCTATCCGGTGATGCGAGCCGGCAGCCCGGAATTGCTCCAGACTGCCTTTTCGTTGATTGTGCCTGAAAACAGTCGTCCGGAAACGGAAATCATTGATGCACAATATACTGTGGTGGAACATTTTGCAATGGCCCCGTCCAAAGGTAAACTATACCGAAACCAGGATCCGTCAACAGTCGCCTATATGCTGAGCACCGACTATCAATCCACAAGGGATTTGTTGGTTGCGCAGGCCGAAATTGGCGACACCTACCAGATGCGTGATTTCAACGGCGTAAGTGTCAAAGTGTTCCCGTTTAACTATAACCCGTCTGCCCAAACGCTTAAAGTCTATTCCTCGCTGACGGTAAAAGTGCGGTACAATGGTGCGCGGGCCTTTTCCGCAGCTCAAAAAAACAATCGCACTTTTGATGCCGTGTATGCACATCATTTCCTGAATTACAGTTTGTTGCGGGGGACCTCCGTTGTTGAGCAAGGCGATATGCTGATTATTTGCCCAGACGAGTTCATGGAGGCTATGCAACCCTATGTGAACTGGAAAATCAAGAATGGTTATGCTACGGAAATGGTGTCTGTGACAGCGGCCGGAGGAAATGCTAATGCTATAAAAAACTATATATCAAATTATTATGATAATCATAACTTAGCATTTGTGGTTATTGTGGGTGACAATGCCCAGTTCCCGACCCCGACTCTCAGTGGCAACAAGTCAGATAACTACTTCACTGAAATTGTGGGCAATGACTCCTATCCGGATGTGGTACTGGGTAAAATTTCTGCCGAGACAGTGGCTCAAGTGGAGACGCAGGTGCAACGTTTTGTCGAATACGAACAAAACCCATCCGAAACTTCCCACTTCACATCTTTCTTAGGCATTGCATCCAACCAAGGCCCCGGAGATAACAGCGAATACGACTATCAACATATCCGCAATATTGGACAAAAGCTGGAAAATTACACCTATACGTCCGGATATGAGTTGTTTGAGGGGAGTCAAGGGGGCTTAGACGCTTCCGGGAATCCGACAGCCGCCATGGTCACCACTGCTGTCAATAGCGGCGTGGGAATCATCACTTACTGCGGCCACGGTGATGTGCAGATGTGGGTCACGACAGGTTTCAACAACAACAATGTCAACGCTCTGACGAATGTCGGCAAGCTGCCGTTCATCCTCTCCGTGGCATGTGTGAACGGGGAATACCATACAGGTACATGCTTCGCGGAAGCTTGGACGCGTGCCACGCATGAAGGCCAGCCCTCGGGCGCCGTGGGCATCTTGGGATCTACAATCAACCAACCGTGGAACTCTCCGATGTGTGCCCAGGATGCAATGATTGACCTTTTGGTTGGTACAGACGGTACGCAGACGGTCACCTTTGGAGGTATGTTCTTTAACGGTGTCATTCACATGTTGGATGTCTATTCCGACAACGAGGTTGCCCGTACGTGGATCCTTTTCGGCGACCCCACGCTGCAGATGCGCACAGCAGTGCCCGAACAGCTTGAACTCTCCTATTCATCAGTACTTCCTGCCGGCATTCCCTCGGTGACCTTCTCCTCGCTTGTGGAGAACGCCAAAGTGACGGTCACGCACCATGATGAAATTGTTGCTGTTGGCCATATCTCTAATGGCAGTTATGTATTTGAATTCAGTGACACTTATCTTCCCACAGACACGCTTCGTGTGTTGGCAACGGCCACGAATTATCTTCCGTACGAAGGGTTTGTCACATTTGTCCCCAATGACGGGCCTTACGTGATTGTGGGCGATCTTGCCCTGACAGACGAACATCTTTGGTTCGACAGCAACAAGCCGAACAATATGCCCGAATTTGGAAAAGTGATGAAGGCCATCCCGCAAATCATGAATATCGGCAGCCAATCCTCTTCGAGTGTCAAAGTTCGCATTTCCACGAATGATGATTATATCCGGTTCGTAGGGCCGTCAGGTTATGTCACAGACCTTGTGCTGGAAATCCCCGTGGTGGCCGCTCGTGACACGGTCGACACCCCGCCTTTCTTTTTCTTCAAGGTGAACGATTTGGCCCCAGCCAACCACAATGCCGTCCTCCAGCTGGAAACAACCTTCAACGACGATACAGTGCGTCAAAACAAGTCGGTGAAGCTGTATGCACCTCAGATGGCCATCACCGCCCTGTCTATTGACGATACCGAGGAAGGCAACGGTAACCGTCGGGTTGACTATGCTGAGGCGTTTGACTGTCTGATTACCATCACCAACACTGGCAATATGCCTATCACAGGAGGAACGCTTTTCCTGGAAAACTCTGGCAACGAGCTGCTTCTTCAAGCCAACTCTGTCCTGTTTCCCGCCATTGAGGCGAATGGAAGTGTCACAGTACGTGTCCATGCTGTGGCAAGCGACACCATTCAGGAACCCACAACCACTTTCCTCAAAACAAGTCTATGGGTCAATTATTATTTCGCGTCGGCTAACTTCCCTGTGAAAATCGGCGCTGTGATAGAGAATTGGGAAACTGCAGATTTCAGCAATATGAATTGGGTCAACACCTCCTCCAAACCATGGATGGTAAGCAGCCAAACCCCATACGAGGGAAGCTATTGCGCTAAATCGGGTGCTATCGGGGACAATGCAAATACAAGATTGCAAATTACCGTAGAGTCCGTCGTTTCAGATACCATCTCCTTCTTCTATAAAGTGTCGAGCGAAGCGAATTACGACAAATTGGTCTTCAAGATTGACGGCCAAACCAAAGATGAATGGAGTGGAACTATTGGATGGACTCGCGCGGCATATCCTGTCGAGGCGGGTGTCCACACCTATAGCTGGACATACTCGAAAGACTCTTATATGTCCAGCGGTAAGGATTGTGCCTATATCGATGCCATCTCATTCCCTTCAGGAAGAATCAACCACCCATTGTCCGTCAGTGAAATAAACAGCTGTGAAATCAGTGTTTGGCCAAATCCCGCAATTGATGTTGTACGGGTTCAACCAGATGACAACGGCCAAGACTTCACATATCAGCTGTTTAATATCGCCGGGAAGTTGCTCCAAGGGGGTCGTCTAAGTGGCACTCCCGCAGAGATTGATATGAGAAGCTGTTCGCCAGGTGTTTATCTCCTTAAGGTGGAAGACAACAAGCATCGGGTGACCACTGCGAAAATCATCAAAAAATAGGATGGTTGGAAAAGATTCCAATTAATGATGAAAAAAAGTTATGATGAAGAAGCCTTTGATATTAGTTGTCAATGACGATGGTTACGCGGCTCCGGGTTTGGAGGCGATGGTCTCCATAGCCAAGCCGTTGGGTGAAGTGGTGGTGGTGGTGCCTGACCGGACACGCTCAGGGATGGGACATGCTATCACGATGGGGGAACCCTTGCGCCTTAACCATTATAAAACCGAGGATGGCGTGGACTATTACAAGACGAATGGCACTCCGGTGGACTGTGTGAAATTGGGCGAGAAAGTGGTGTTGCGCAACCGCAAGATTGATCTGTTATTGTCAGGGATTAACCACGGGTCCAATTCTTCCGTGAGTTTGATTTATTCCGGAACTATGGCTGCGGCCATAGAGGCTTCGTTTGATAATATTCCGGCTATTGGGCTTTCCCTTCAGGACTACAGCAGAAACGCTGACTTCACAGCGTCTGTCCATTATGGCCGGATTATTGTGGAGAAGGTGCTGGAGAAAGGGCTTCCCCCTTACACATGCCTGAATGTCAACATACCGAAGTCGCCTTTGGAGGAGATTAAAGGAATTCGTATTACACGGCAGTGCCGTGCCACATGGCATGAAGACCTGGAAGAGCGTACAGACCCCTATGGCATGAAATATTATTGGCTTACCGGCTATCTGGAGACCTTTGAAGAGGATGAAACCACTTGCGAGGGGGCATTGCGCCGCCACTATGTCTCCGTCCAGCCTGTTCAACATGACATGACTGCACATCAGCATATTTCATCTTTAAAATATCTGGAATTATGATGGAAAAATTGAGAAGAGACTCTTATTCCGTGGGCATTCTGTTGGGTATCGTGAATCCTGCAGTATTGTTTGGCATAATCTATGGCATTTTTGCTTTGATTGTGCGTGCCAACGCTCAAATGCTGGACAATAACCCTAATCTTACAAAGATTCTGATCCCGAAGTTTATTTTGCTGGCTATGATTCCCAGCCTGTTCATTCTGCGATATTACTTGCTCAAGCTGAAGTTCGACAAGACGGGGCGGGGAATTATCGGTGCAACGCTTGCCTGGGCAGTGGTGTTTCTGGCAGCCCAGTTTCTCCTGTGATTTGTTCCGGGCTTGGATAAACAAAAAAAGAGACTCAATTATTCTGAGTCTCTTTTTTTTGTGGGTTAGACAAAAGATTTGACTACTCCAGGCTGATAGCTTCGCACGGACAAACGTCAGCGCAAGCTCCGCACTCGATGCAGAGATCGGGGTTGATGGAGTAAGCAGCGCCTTCAGAGATGGCCTCTTGAGGGCATTCGCCGATGCAGGTTCCGCAAGCGGCGCAAAGATCTTCACTAATTTTGTATGCCATAATACTTTTTAATTGTTGTTGTTTGAGCGGCAAAAATACACTTTTTATGAATTACTGCACACTCGGTGAAAAAATTTATGAATACACTTCGGTTCATTATTTTTCGCGTTAGAATAGTCGGACCGGGAGAAGTTTAAAGGACATAGAAATCCGCGCCCCTTTGCGTGGCTATGAAAGAGGGGCGCGGGGCGACAAATTACAATGATTAGAATATCTGGATGCCAATCTCCCATTTCGGCAGATCGTTGGCGAACTTGTCCTTTTTCAGGATGTTGGAGATTCGGTACTGACCGTAGATGGCGGCGAATTTGGTGATGCCCACACGTAGGCGCACACCATAGTCGAGATGGTTCATCTCGTTGCGCCAAAATCTTTTCTCGATGTATTTGAACCTTTCGTCCGCCAGACGCCCGGAAAATTTGTACCGGCTGCCGGTGTTCCATTCCCCGAAAATGCCCGTGTCCAAATACCACCAGTTGCTTCCTGCACTGCCGAGGAAGAAACGCTGGAACAGCTCCAGGTCGAACTTGGTGACCTTGAGGTTGCTCTTCACGGTCGTGAGGTCGCTCCAGTCCATCGGGACAAGGCTCTCCATCGGCACCAAGTTGCGATCAACGGAATACCACGACGATCCGAATCCGAGACGGAAGCCCAAACCGTAGCATTTCACCAACCGCCAGCTGTTGTCGAGGGAGAAGGTGAAAGATCGCGACACACGGTTCTGGTTGTCGGCCATCGGGAACAGCAGCTGGTTCGAAGTCCACATCGTCGGAATCATGAACGATGCATTCAACACCAAACGGAACCGGTACTTTTTCGGGAATGGCTTCGAATAAATGAAATCCGCAGGCGTTTTAACCGTTCTTACGCATCCGTATGCGACCGCATCGGCCGCCATTGCGCTGTCCACTTTCGGCAAAGTCTCCTGCCTGACAACATATTTCAGATGCTGTCCCTGGCTCCACAACTCCAAAGTCTGCCCGCCTTCCAATCTTGACTTGAAGAACTTGATGATAGTATTGCCCGGTGTTGTCTTGCTCGGGTTCAACTTGTTGTACTCCTCGATGGTCTTGTCGCCATTGGTGATTTTATAAAAGACAGCAGCTTTGGGATCCCGGGCGGATATATATACTGCGTATTCATCCTCATAGAGGGTGAGATTGTCTTTCACTTCCGGTTTCTCCCCGAAGAAGTAGCCGGCTTGCGGCACCCCGTAGCCGTACGCATAGTCGAAATAGGGATAGTGGTTGGCAGACTTCTCAATCTCGGTTTTCAGCTGCCAAGCGGTGTATTCGGGGTGCAATTGTTTCACACAGGCAGCGAAACCGGCCACCATCGGGGAGGAGAAGGAGGTGCCGAAGGCCTGCGTATAGTTGCCTTTCTCGCCAGCCACCCAATTGTGGCCCATCGCCACCACGTTGGGTTTCATGCGGCCGTCTGCCGTCGGGCCGAAGGAGCTGAACTCCGCAATCTGGTCGATGGAATAGACCCCTCCCACAGAAAGGATGCTGTCGGCATCGGCGGGGGTGATGAGCATTTTCCACTCTTTGTCGTCGCCTTCGTTGCCCATGGAGTTGCAGACCAGCATACCCTTGCGGGCGGCGGTGTTGGCGGCGCGGGCCACCATCGAGGTCTGGCCGTCCATCTGCTTGAGCACGTAGCGCTGCTTGCCGTAGCCGAGGGAGCTGTTCACGATGTCTGCGCCGTTTTGGTCGGCCCATTCGAGCGCCTGCACCCACCAGACCTCCTCCTTTTTCGGCTCGGAGGCCACCTCGGTGCGGGCCAGCAGGAACTGCGCATCGGGGGCCATGCCCAACCACGCAGTGTCGCTCACCTTGCCCGCGATGCAGCTCAGCACCATACGGCCGTGCGTTTCAGCCTCATACACGTCCTCTTTCTTCTTCACAAAGTTCCAGGTCTTGACAATCTGTTGGTTGTCGCGCAGATGCTGGAAAGCCGGATGTGTCTCGGCGTTCTTGAAGCCGCCGTCAAGCACGGCGATACGCACGCCCTTGCCCGTGATGTGGTGCTGCCTGAACACCCCGCCCTTGTGAAGGTCGATTTGGTCTTCGTAGCCCGTAGTCCGGAAGATTCCGTCTTCCAATTCCGGCGCTGACTCCGAAGCCGTTTCCATGTCACTGGCGATCAACAGAACGCCCGCCACAAAGGGAAACTGCCGAATGACGGCAATCTGCTCGTCTGTGGCCATCACGCCGGCCGCATTGAGCCACCGCGACGTGCCGATCAGTTCCTCACAAGCGGTCTCCACCCGCGCGGCATACTCGCCGTTCACGGGATAGTTGGTGATGTCATAGAGGTCCGCACCGTTCAGGGCGTAACGCTCCATGGCCTTCGCATCAAAGTATTGGTATGGGTCGAATGTGGTGTTCTGCTTGTCCGTGAAGAACACCCAGTAGCTGTTCTGTGCGTTCGCGACTCCGAGGACAGCGCAGAAGAGGATGGTAAAGATTGTTACTTTTTTCATATTTTTGATTTTGTGTGATTAGTGATTGGTGATTGACATGATGTGATAACTTCAAGGGCAAAATATTTCTGTCAAGCGATTTGTTTTGTTGACGAGACCAGTCTCTCGTGACGATGTGTTTTCTGGCCACAGAACAAAAAAACGGCGCGGGAGAATTCCCCTTCTATTTTAGAAGGGGTGCCCGAAGGGCGGGGTAGTAATATGAATATCAGAATTCCTTGTGAAACATGCTGCTTCGGATTCAAGCAACGGCCTTGCGGCCATTGCAGATACCCCTACCCCGGCCTACGGCCACCCCTTCCCCAAGGAAGGGGAATTGTCCTTCGACCGCAGCTGCCCGCTGTGGCCAGAACTTTCTTCACATTTTTGTTTTTTCTTCTTTTTTTAACCATGCGGAACTTGCGACGCAACTACTAACTACTAATTACTAACTGCCATGATTTCCTCCATCGTGATCCCCAGCAACCGCATGTTCTTCAGAAATTCCGGCACCTCTTCCTCCATGAATTCTTTCTTGCGGATAGCGAGGATTTTCTCGGGTGCGTCCTCGTTGACGAAGTAGCCGATGCCGCGTTTGTTGGTGAGAATCTCCTGATTCTGGAGACGTTCGTAGGAGCGCATGACAGTGTTGGGATTCACCTCGAAGGCGACGGCCAACTCGCGCACCGACTTGGCCCGATCGCCCGGCTTCCACGCGCCCGACAAAATCTGCTCGAAAACCCAGTTCTCGATCTGCCGGTATATGGTTTGTGTGCTCTTGAAGTCCATACTATGCCTCCGTTTCTCTCATTCTCAAAAAGCTCATCGCGTAGAAATAGACGATCATGATGCAGCAAAAAACATACGGAAACCAATCGTTGCCAGAGTATATGTAGCTCTCCGTCTTGATGAAGTTCCTCGTGAAGGAACCTGCGGGGAGGACTGCTTTGGCATTTAACCAAACCGTCACAGACATGACGATTCCTAAAACCGTCGAAATCACAAATCCAGTCAGCAGCAGTTTCCAAAACGGACTTTTCTTGAAATAGATGGCGGCGAAAAACGTGGCGGCAATGCTGGTGTAAAGCAGTAACACACTCATCCATGAAGAAGGAAATGCACTTTTGAACAGGTCAGATGTGAACATGAGGTCGGGGTAGAAGATTTTCGCCAATCCAAAGCCCAACAGCAGGCCGATGGCAATAGACAGCACGATACCAAGGACATAGTAGATGTTGGCCAAAATCATCCCGGTGACCACTTTTTCCTCATTGGTGGCGGGGACCATCAGGTAGTGCATCCGGCTTGACGGGTTCTGCAATTTGGAAAACAACCGGCACGGATAATAGACCATCAATATCACAGCGGCAAAAGAGACAACCCCCGTATCAAAGGGAGACATAAACATGGATAACATTGTTATGGCCAGTATGACGACAAAATTGAATATCACGTCATTTTGCCAGTTTTCATAGAAATAGGCCTTTAACAGCTTGATTATATTATTGATATTCATAATTTTACAATTTTATTGGTGAGACATTTCGGTTTTATTGTCGGACGGGGTTTCGGTGTCTGTCGCAGTCACCGTGACGGTATCCTCGGTTTCGTCTAAGGCATCGCGGATGACCATATTCAACGAATCCAAATCCCGTTCTTCATATTTGATTCTCCCGCTGCGGTAACCGGTCTGGAAGTCGATGGTGTAGCCGATGACCAGACCTAAAACAAGGACTATGGCAGAGATAATCAATATCTTATTCGTGTATTTTTTCATAATCTTCAGATTTTAAGGTTATTGAAACATTTCTGTAAACTCATTTTTGTTTTGGACAGCTGCATTGAACAACAGTTCCAAATCGAGGGGGGAATCCAAATGCTTGAGGTTTTCTTTTACCTGATGGACTCCGCGTGGAGTCTCTTCGGTGTAGAATACCTTGCCTGCTTGCGTTTTCTCGTCGTTCATGTCGAACAGCAGTTTGTCTGAGATTACTTCTACGGAGGCGTTGAGGATCATGCGGCCGTTGTCGAGGATGGAGACCGCATCTATGAGGCTGTGCAGGTCGCGCACCTGATGTGTGGAGATAATCACGGTTTTCTGCTCGTCGGCAGAAGAGGCCATGATCTTGCGGAAGATGCTCTTTGAAGGGATGTCGAGGCCGTTGGTGGGCTCGTCCATGATGAGCAGCGGCACGTTGGTGGCCAACGCGAAGGCAATCATCACCTTCTTCTTCTGACCGTGCGAGAATTTGTCGATAAAGCCCGTCATGTTGTCCATTTCCATCTCTGTCAGGTATTTCATGAACTGCTCATGGCTGAAGTTGGGATAGAACGGGGCGAATGCGGCCTCGAACTGTTTGACTCTCAAATGGGGGACATAAATCTCCTCTTGGAGGAAGTAGATGTCGCTCATCTGTTCTGCGGTGCGTTTGTACGCGGGCTCGTCGCCAATGAGGGCCTCGCCCGCCTGCGGGAACAACAGACCGGTCATGATTTTCAGCAGGGTGGTCTTGCCGGCACCGTTACGGCCGAGCAACCCGTAAAAGTGGCCGGGCTCTAACTGCCAGTTCACCCCGTTGAACAACTTGCGGTTTTGGTCGTACCCGAATTCTACATTTTTTAACTTTATCATATCGTTATAATTTTGATTAGTGTATTAGTGAACTAAGACACTGCAAAAGTAATACACTAAGACATACGATTTACATTTTTTGAAAATTTTTTTCTTACTGAAATTCAGTATGTTATAAGCATGATAAATTTTTGTTGCCCAAAAAATGCTGAAATTTTCGCAGAAAATTGGCAGGAAGGTACGCAAAACGAACGAGAAATGGATTTGGTTGTATAGTATGGAGAGTGCAAAAAAGTTCAAGCGCCATTACATATATTAAAGTAAATCGTATCTTTGCACCCAATTTGGAAAAACATGGGTGCATTTAAAGCTTACGACTTTCGAGGAATCTATGGCAAGGATTTCGATTTGGACACCATTTATAAGTTCGGTTTCTTTCTTCCATCGTTGTTGAAGGCAGACAAGGTGTTGATTGGTCGGGATATGCGGGTTTCTTCTGACGATATGTTCACTGCGTTGGCGCGTGGTATTGTCGATGCGGGTGCCGATGTCTATGACATGGGTTTGACTACGACACCGATGGTCTATTATTTCACCGCCAAGCATCATTTTGACGCGTCCGTGATGATAACAGCTTCCCATAACCCAAAGGAATATAACGGGTTGAAAGTTTCTAAAACCAACGCCCTTCCGGTCGGCTTTGACACTGGTTTGGGAGAATTGGAGCAAAAAATCTTGCATGAGTCAGCGGTTCCAGCAATGTCGAAGGGGAAAATCATCGACTACCCTGTTCGGGAGGAATACCTCCAGTATCAACTACGGTATCGTTATCCGACTGACAATCTGAAAATTGTAATAGATTGTTCCAATGGGATGTCATCTGTTTTGGTAAAAGAAATATTCGGGGAACGTCCTATCTATCTTTTTGACAACTTGGATGGTACATTTCCGAACCATGAAGCCAATCCCTTGGATGCGAAGAATGTTGTCGCACTTCAGGAGAGGGTGCGTATGGCCCGTGCCGATGTGGGGGTGATATTTGACGGGGATGCCGACCGGGTGATGTTTGTGGACGAGAACGGGGATTTTATCCCCCCGGATTTGATAATAGCGGTTCTGGGACATTATTTTATTGAGGAAAAGAATATTCAAGGACTTGTAATCCAGGATATTAGAACGTCAAAGTCGGTTTCTGAGTACTTGTTGGAGATGGGCAGGGAGGTGTACACATGGCGTGTCGGCCGTGCTTATGCAGCCATGAAATTACGCGAGATTGACGGTTCCTTCGGAGGGGAGTATGCGGGGCACTATTATTTTCGTGACTTCTTCTATTCGGATTCCGGGATGTTGGCTGCCCAGGTGGCGTTGCGGGTGTTTTCCCAGATGAAGGAGCGTGGCGTTTCTGTGTCGCAGCTGATTGCCCGCATAAAAAGGTATGCCAACTCAGGCGAGATAAATTTCACCATAGAAGAGAAGCAAGTCGCTATGGATGCGGTGAAAACAGCTTGTATGGCAAATGAAACACCCCAAAAGATTCTCGATTTCGATGGGTATCGGGTGGAGTTTCCCGACTGGTGGTTCAATATCCGTCCATCCAATACGGAGCCCTATTTGCGGCTTATCATGGAAGCCCGCACAGAATCGCTGCTTGCTGAGAAACGCGCATATATAGAAGGGATTCTGAAACCATATATGAAGTGAGAATCTTCTTTGCAAACTTCGACGTAGTACACAATGTCCCTATACAAGGAATAAATGAGAGAGAGAGCGACATACCCGAGAATAACCGCGTTTCTTCGCGCGGTGGTGGCGTTATGGGTGTTTGTTGCCCTGATCCCGCATTCGGCAAAAGCACAGTTCTACAATGGGTCACAAATCACATTTGGAAAGAATCGTGTCCAACATCAGCGGTTTAACTGGCAGTATCTGCGTGCGGAACAATACGATGTCTATTACTATCCGACTGGGCGAACATTGGCGCAGTATGTCTTCTACCGCACGCCGGAGATTGTTGCGGAGATAGAGCACCTTTTGAATTACACCTCCAAGAAAAAGCTCCAGATTATCGTCTATAATACGCAGTCTGACTTTCGGGAATCAAATTTCGCCTATGATTATGAGGACTTTTACAACCAAGGGGGTGTCACGAACATCTACGGGTCGAAAATATACATTTATTTTGACGGGAACCGAGCCCATTTGGACCGTATGATACGGGGCGGATTGATGAACATGTATGCGCATTGGATGGTCCAGGGGGCAACGGTAGGGTCAAATATTTCCTCCGATTACCTGATGAATGTGCCGAGCTGGTTCTATAGCGGCTTGGCTTCCTATTTTGGGGAACATTGGAATAGCGATGTTGAGGCCCATGTCAAAAATGGCATACTCACAAACAGTTACGATCATCTGGATGAACTGCCGCCCGTGGAAGCCACCTATGCGGGTCACTCATTTTGGAAATATCTGGTTGATATCTATGGGGAGGAGATTATTCCGAAAGTGCTTTATTATACACGTTCCGGCAAGAACATCGAGAATGGCATGGCACGCGCCACCATGACCCCTTTCAAGGCTTTGGCGGTGCAGTGGTACAAATATTACAGGGTGATGTTTCATCCTGACATGTCGAAGTCTATGCCTGCGGGGGAGGAGATTCTTCGGAGGCCGAACCCGAAGCGTGACTATGGGCGGTTTTGTTTCTCGCCCGATGGCGAGCAGTACGCGTATATCACCAATGAGGCGGGGCAAGTGCGGGTCTGGATGAAGATCCCGGAATGGAAATCGCCGCATTGCATACTCAAAAAGTACCATAAGACCGAAGATAATCCGGACTTGAGCTTCCCGCTTATCGCTTGGCATCCTTCCGGGGAAATCTTAGGCCTCACCCTGGAGAGCAAAGGTGACTGTTTTTACATCCCGTATGACTTGGGGAAAAGGAAGTGGGGCAAGAAATTCCTGGTGGACGTTGAAAAAATCACCTCGTGGTGCTATTCCCCGGATGGACAGCGGATGCTCTTTTCAGGTTTTAAGAATGGGCAGTCGGACCTTTATCTTTACAGTTTCGCGGCCAAAACGTTCCAAAACCTAACGAACGATTTTTACGACGATTACAATCCCGTGTTCATGAATCCAAAACAGATTGCGTTTTCCTCCAATCGCCCTGTGGATTCCATCTTGTTGAAAGACAATTTCTTGGATGCTGTAGATAACCGGAAATACAACATATTCATTTATAATTACAAGACAAAAGACACGGCTGTTATGCGGGTCACCGATTCCCCGTACGCTGATGAATACGGCATTCAGCCAGCCGGTGACCAACAATTGCTCTTTTTGAGCGATAAAGACGGGGTCGTGAACCGCTACGAAGCTGTTCTCGACAGTTCCATCAGCCGAATTGACACAGCGGTGCATTACATGTACTATGCGACCACTTATCCGCTGACTGACAGGGCTTACAATATTGTGGAGCAGTCTTATAATTCCGCCACCAACACAATTGCGGACATCACGCTGATTGACAAGTACAAACATGTCTTCTTCACAGAGTTGCACACCCTTTACCATCCTAATGTCGAACCATCTGCCTTCCACAAAAAAATATTGCAGGATATAATGCAACAAGCTGAAAAACAAACACTCAAAGACAGTATGGAAACGGAAGGAGACCCGCCCCAGGAGAAGCATGGCTTTTTCCTCAATTCCGAGAAGCCTTCCAATCCGGAGGAGGTTCAGGGCCCCGATAGTGACACAACGTACGCTTCTGCCAAGAAGGACACCCGGTTTTCTATTCCTGTCGGTTTGCCATATCGTGTGCAATTTTCTATAGACCAGTTGATTACACAGGCTGACTTTTCCTTTTTGAATACTTCATACCAGCAGTTTGAGGGTGGAAATTCGCCGATTTACCTGAATACAGGTCTTAACGCGTTATTCATGTTGGGAATAAATGATCTGTTTGAGGATTATCGCATCACAGGAGGTTTTAGAATAGGCTGGGATTTGGGAAGTTATGAGTTTATGTTCAGCTATGAGAACCTTTCTCGTCGTTTGGATCGCCAAATCACGCTTTATCGTCAGACTCTCAGTTCAGAGGTTGGAGGTCTCGTGTACCGGCAAAACTCCAACAGTGTTTTTTATACGTTAAAGTTTCCGTTCACCAAGACCAGTAGCGTACGTTTGTCGTTGAAAGGGCGATATGAGACGAATGTGGTGGCGGCGTTGAGTGACCAGACATTGCAGGCCCCTGATGCCCGTCATGTGTGGGCGGGGGCGAAGCTGGAGTATATTTTCGATTCGTCCAAAGAGTTATATACGAATCTTTGGCGCGGCACCAAGTTAAAACTTTTCGCAGAGTATGAGCAACGGCTCGAGCGTGAGACTCTCAACCTTTTTGTGATAGGTTTCGATGCCCGCCGCTCCTTCAAGTTGTATCGCAACATGACTTTCGCGCTGCGTTTTGCGGGAAGTACGAATGCTGGTTCGGCAAGGCTGGTTTATTTTCTGGGTGGGGTGGATAGCTGGATCGGCGCAAAGTTCAATCGGGACATTTCGGTTGACCAAACGAAAAACTACGCCTACCAGACCTTGGCAACGAACATGCGAGGATTCCAGCAGAATATTCGAAACGGTACATCTTTCGTTCTTCTCAGCGGGGAGTTGCGCATCCCGATTGTACAGCTTATCGTGGGGCATAAAGTGGGGTGGAATCTTTTCAATTCACTGCAAATCAATGTATTCGGGGATTATGGCACAGCATGGACTGGATTTACCCCCTATTCTCCCGACAACTGCCTCTATACCCGCCATATAGAAAGCGGTCCTATTCATGCGGAAGTGAAACGGCAGGTGGATCCTTTTGTCGGCGGTTTCGGTATTGGTGCAAGGGTGTCCGTTTTTGGCTATTTTCTTCGGTTCGACTATGCATGGGGCATGGAAGATTTGCACATCTCCAACAAAAAGGGTATGTTTATGTTTTCTTTAGGCACTGATTTTTAGCAGGGCTTACGCATCAATTTCCAAGGACTCCGACTGCACGGGGTTTTGAAGTGTGTCGCATAAAGCCGGCGGAGCAGTTGGCAAGCAGTTGCCATACCTTTGGCATACATCTGCCAGCGAATTGAGTCCTCATTTGTTCGATATTTCTTCGATATTTCTCCGATAAATCATCGAAGAAATATCGGAGAAGTAACGGAGAAATATCGGAGAAATAGTATGCCTGCTGCTGCTCTGATAGGGTGCAAATAGGACGCAGACACGAATCAAACGGTCAACATAAGAGAAGCGTCGTCCCTACCCCGCGCCGGCTCGCTCAAATAAAAAAGTTGATGCGTAAGCCGTGGGTTTTTTAGCGATATCAGTGTTCTCACGCCTAAAAATTCGTACTTTTGCCGCCCTTTTAATTTGACGATAATATAAGATGCTCTATCCTGAAAACTTTGAAGAGAAGATTGGTTTTGACGTGGTTCGTCGTCTGATTCTGAACCATTGCCTCAGCCCGCAGGGGCAGGAACTTGTGGATTCCATGCAGTTTATGACTGACATTGTGCAGATTATGCCCGCGTTGGAGTCAGTGGAGGAGTTTCGCCAAATGCTGTTGTTTGACGAGCCTTTCCCTGCGCAAGACTTCTGCGATTTACGTGCAACCCTGAAAAGGCTGCGCATTGACGGCACTTACATTGAGTTGGACGAGTTGGTCAGTCTTCGGAATTTTGTGTTGGCCATGACCTCTATTTTCGTCTATTTCAAGGTGCGACATGAAGACAACCGCTATCCGAGGTTATGGGCGATGTGTGCGGAGATGCCGTTGCAGCGTGACCTGTTGAGTGACATCAACCGCATTGTCGATGATAAGGGACAGATGCGCGACAACGCCTCCGACGAGCTGGCGCACATCAAGGGAGCCATCAATCGTCTCTCCAGGGAAGCCGACCGGCAGATCCGCAAGATACTGACAGTTGCCAAACAGGATGGCATTGTGAAAGAAGATGCGGAGATGACCATCCGTAACGGACGACTGTGTATCCCCGTCTCCGCGCAGTTCAAACGTCGTCTGCGAGGGTTCGTTCACGACGAATCGGCTACCGGGCAGACCGTTTTCATTGAACCGACAGAGGTCTTTGATGCCAACAATGAGCTAAAGGAGCTTCAGAATGCGGAACATAGGGAAGTGATACGTATTCTCACTGAAATCTCCAACTCTATTCGTCCGCTCATTGATGACCTGCTTGACGCGCAGGACTTGATGGGGCGGTACGACTTCCTTCGTGCGAAGGCTCTTTTCGCCATTGACATTGATGCAGTTGTGCCGCATGTCCATCCCAAGACTGTCGTGCAATGGTACCAAGCCAAACATCCGTTGCTATATCTCAACTTCAAAAAAAACCACAAGGAAGTGGTGCCGTTGGATATCCGGCTGAATCCCGAAAAACGTATCCTGATTATTTCCGGACCTAACGCAGGAGGGAAGTCTGTATGTTTGAAAAGTGTTGGACTACTGCAATATATGATGCAATGTGGGCTTCCTGTTTCGATGATGAGCACCTCTGACATGGGGGTTTTCGAACAGATTTTCATTGACATAGGGGATGAACAGTCCATAGACAACGACTTGAGTACCTATAGTTCTCATTTGCAGAATCTTAGAATGATGGATGAACATCTCGATGCAAAGTCTCTGTTCTTGATAGACGAGTTTGGCAGCGGTACGGAACCTACTTTAGGAGGGGCGTTGGCAGAGTCCATTTTGGAAGACTATTATGGTTCCAAAGCATTTGGCATCATAACCACGCACTATGGAAACCTGAAGATGTTCTCCGACACGCATCCCGAAGCGGAAAACGGTGCCATGTTGTTCGACACTAATGCGCTATTGCCTTTGTATATTCTGAAGATAGGCAAACCAGGAAGTTCGTTCACGTATGAAATAGCCCGGCATATAGGTCTTGCTCCCCACATCATCGACAATGCGATACAGAAGTCGGGGACGGCGCAGATTGACTATGAACGTAAGCTGGAGGAGATTGAGACCACGCAGATTGAAACGGAACAGCGGCTCAAAATGGTGCGGGCCGCCGATGAACAGCTTGCACAGATGATAGACGAATATGCCGACAAGTTCGCCCAGTTAGACAAGCAAAGGAAGGAAATACTGACCAAAGCCAAGAATCAGGCGAATAGCATTGTCGACAGTGCCAACAAGATTATAGAGAACACAATTCGGGAAATCAAAGAATCGAAGGCAGATGCGGAAAGGACAAGGGCTGCGCGGGAGGAGGTGAAGTCCTTCAAGAAGGAGATGCAGAAAGAGATTGAGCATATTGAGAAAGCCGAAGCGGAAATGGTGAAGCCCATTGTGCCAATCCATAAAAGAAGGACAGAGGTGCGGCAAAAGCAGGATGAAGTGCAAGACAAGACCATTCGTGTGGGTGATTCCGTCTATATGCCCGATTCCCAAATAGCCGGGGAAGTCACGCAAATAGATGGAAATGATGTCACAATCTCATTCCATTCGGTGAATTTCCGGACAAAGTTGGATAAGCTCATCAAAATCAGTAAAAGAGAGGCGAGGAATGTGGAACGGGGCAGTGTGTCAAGGTTCAATACGGGTTCGATTGCCGACGCACTCAACAAAAAACTCTCCGACTTCAACAGCACACTGGATGTGCGAGGACAAAGAGCCGAGGAGATGGTCCATAATCTGGAAGAGTATTTGGACGAGGCGGAGATGTTGGGAGTCAATAATCTACGAATTTTGCATGGCAAGGGAAATGGCATCTTGCGCAGTGTTGTAAGGCAGTATTTGTCTAAACGTCAGAACGTTGTGGAATTTCATGACGAGATGCTTGAGTTAGGTGGCGCAGGAATTACTGTTGTAAAGATGCGGAAGTAGCCAAAAATTTATTATTTTCGCCGCTTTGCGAAAAGAGACCCATTATGGCACAGAAAAAATTTGCCGTCATCGGCGCAGGTCAGTTTGGGCAGGCCATCAGCCTTGCCCTCTCGGAAAAAGGTTTTGAAGTATTGGTAATAGACAAAGACATGAAGAAAGTGCAGAACATCAGCGATGATGTGGCCTACGCTGTCTGCACGGATGCAACCGACAAGCGCGCCTTGCTTAACGAGAACATATTGGACTTCGATGCGGTTATTGTTGCCATAGGTGACGACTTTGTGGAACGTTTGCTTTGTATCTCAAACCTGATTGACTTGGGTGTCAGTAAGATATATTGCCGTACGAAAGGGACGCACCAACAAACCATTTTGGAGAAGATGGGAATTACGGAATTCTTGTCCCCGGAGGAGGAGTTGGCGACATTGTTGGCGGAACGGCTCAGTAACCCGAACATCCTTTCTTACCTACAGATGCCTGACGAATACCGTATAGCTTCCATTATTGCCCCTGACCGCCTGGAGGGGCTCACGCTTGGGGATGTCAATTTCCGTGACAACCATCATTTGAGCCTGGTGACCATCCGCCGGAATTTTGAGGAGATTGAGAACAAAGAACTTACACTGAAACAGCATATTATCGGCGTGCCGGACAATTCCATGGTCATTCGGAAAGACGATGTGTTTGTACTCTTTGGCAAGGACCGCGACATTGACAACTTCATCAAGATCAACTTATAATGTTCTTTTTCGGGAATCATGACGAATACAACGGCAAGGTGCGGATGCACATTGTCAACCACAAGGACCGCATACAGCAGGTGTTGCGTGTTTGTAGTCTTGTGATTTCCATTGTGACCATTGCGTGCATTTTTTGTTATCATGGCCTTTATATCACTCCGCGTACCAAAAACCTAATACGGCTGCTCATCCATGGAAGTCTTTTTTTCTACGTTGCCAAATATTTCACGCTGTTTTTTTACTCCCTTCATCGAATGGAGTTTATCAAGAGGTCATGGGGGGAACTGGTGATAATTTTGTTGTTGATTATACAGTTCATCTCTATCAACATCTTCCATATTGACATTGTCAATGCTCAGAATTTTGAGAACATTTACCTGATATTCATCCAATTCTATTTCCTGATTATTGTCCTCATTGAGATTGCCAAAGTCAGCAGTTCGTTGGGGAAGTATCATCTTAGTCCTCCGATATTGATGGTGGCTTCGTTCTTGTTTTTGATAGCCATAGGCACGATATTGCTGATGATGCCGCGAATGACCACCAATGGAATCCCTTTCATTGACGCGCTCTTCACGGCCACAAGTGCCAGCTGTATCACGGGATTGTCGGTTGTCAGCACTTCGGCATGCTTTACCTTCAAGGGGCAGGTGGTTATCTTAATGCTCATACAGTTAGGAGGTATGAGCATTCTTTCGTTTGCAACGTTCTTTTCCACCTTCCTATCGCGTTCGCTGGTCGGGTTACGTTACCAATATATGATTCGGGACATGATGTCGTCGGATCGGCTTTCTGATTCCGTCGGACTCTTGCGCAGTATCGTGCTCACCACCTTTATCATAGAGGCGGCGGGAGTGGCATTTTTGTTCACTTATTGGAAATCCACCGGTTTTTTCCTGTCGGACAAAGAGAACCTCTTCTTCTCGGTGTTTTACACCGTTTCGGCTTTCAACAACGGTGGTTTTGTGCTTATTGACGACAGTTTGTTGAACCTCGGGGTGCCGGGGAGCTATTTTCCCCAAGTGGTCATCATGATGTTGGTGTTTCTCGGCGGTATCGGTTTTGTCACAATACGTGATTTTTTCAGTTACCGTTATATTCGAGAACGTAACAAATATCAGTGGAAGACGCTGATGCCGCAGACGAAAATCGTACTCTATGTCACCTTTGCCATTATCATTGTGGGTAGCATACTCTTCTTTGTATTGGAGTACGACGGAGTGTTAAAAGAGGTCGATGGTTTTGGGAATAAGGTTTTCACCACTCTGTTTCAGGTGGTCACCTGTAGGACATCGGGATTTAATGTATTGGATGTCAATATGATGCAATTATCTACCGTGCTGTTGATAGTGGGTATGATTTTTGTTGGGGGTTCTCCGAGTTCCACGGGCGGCGGCATTAAGACCACCACGCTGTTCATCGTCATCAAGTCAGTGATTGCGACTGTTAAGGGCAAGAAGAACATTGAATTCGACCATCGTTCCATATCCCCGTCGTTAGTGGAGCGTGCAACTACAATCATGATGTTGTCGGGAGCGTTTATTGTGGTATCCTGTTTTTTGCTCACGGTTGTCCAGCCGGAGGTGTCGTTGCTTCATGCGTTATTCGAGACGGCATCTGCATTCACCACATGCGGCCTGTCCACGGGTGAATGTGCCCAATGGAACGTGTTGGCCAAGTTAGTCTTGATTGTCAACATGTATTGTGGCCGAATAGGGACCTTGACGTTGGCTTTTGCCCTCACGCGCCACAAGAAAGAGTCGCCCCATGAGTACCCGGATTTGCACATCATGTTGGGATAAAGGCTTTCCCTTTTATTCTTTGGTCAAAATTTCCTCCAGCATTTGCCGCAGGGAAGAGGAAGTGAGGTCACGGGTCATAATGCCGTTGTGACAGATGGAAATATTTCCGGTTTGTTCGGACACCACAACGGCGACGGCATCCGTAAATTCAGTAGCCCCCAGAGCGGAGCGGTGTCGAAGACCTACTTCTTGGGGCAGGTTGCGGTTTTTGGAAACCGGCAGGATGCACCTTGCCGCCGTGATACGGTGGTCTTTGATAATCACCGCTCCGTCATGTAAAGGACTGTTTTTAAAAAAGATATTTTCAAGAAGATCGGCCGAAGGTTTGGCGTCAATCTCCTCGCCGGTGTTCAGGAATTCGTCGAGTGGGGTTTTGCGTGCGAAAATAATCAGAGCGCCGGTCATATTGGCTGACATGTGCCGGCAAGCCTTTTTCACAGCCTCAATTTCCTCGGCGTAAGCCGTGTTCGTGGATTGTTTGGCGAATCGGTCGCTGAAAAAGCGTACCAGTCGCCCATCCCCGATGTATAACAGGAATTTACGGATTTCGGGCTGGAAGAGGATGATAATGGCCAGTACCCCTACATTGATAAGCTCTCCCATAAGGGAGGAGAGCATGGTGAAGTGGAAGTAAGAGACAATCTCCCATGTCACAAAAATCAACGCCAGCATCCAAAACAGTTTCACGGCAGCCGTGCCTTTCGTCAGCTTGTAAAGCTCAAAAAGCAGGATGGCCACAATCAGGATGTCCAAGACATCGATGATGCGGAAGTCTAAGAAATTGAAAATCGCGGCAAAATCCATCACACTCACTGACTATGCCATTAGGGCTGCTAATGCAATAGAATACATTTTTGTCTTGGCGCTGTCGCCTCGGGAAGAGAGCACGCAAGGAACTTTTGCGCCTTTAAGCAGAGCGCCTAATTCGGCATGGTTGAACTTCGTGCAGCACTTGTAGAACACATTTCCTGTTTCGATGTTCGGGAAAAGTAGGCAGTCGGCATCACCAGCGACATCGCTCTTGAATTTCTTGATTTCCACCGTCTCTTTGTCGATGGCGAGATCCAATGAGATGGGGCCCTCGATGTAGGCGTTGCCGAGTTGTCCGCGGCTACCCATGGCGGCGAGCAAAGCAGCGTCAACGCAAGCTTGCATGCCGACAGACACCTGTTCGGTGGCGGCGAGGCAGGCCACTTTCGGCTTTTCGATGCCCATGGCCTTTGCAGTCTCAATCAAATATTTGAGGATGGCCTGTTTCTCTTTGAGCTCAGGAGCGGGAATCACGGCCACATCGCCCACGATCAGCAACTTATGGTAGGCCGGGTTCTCGATGACGGTAACATGCGAAAGGGTGGCTTTCGGCGGGCAAAGGCCCTTCTCCTTGTTCAAAATGGCGCGCATATATTTGTCGGTGGGCAGCAAGCCTTTCATAAGAATCTGGCCTTCGCCGGCGTTGATCAGGTCGCAAGCCTTCGCGGCGGCCTTGGTGTCAACGTATTCAGGAACGATGGTGAACTTGGACATATCGAAGTTGTGTTCCTTGCACACTTTCTCGATTTCCTCGGGATTGCCCACGAGCGTGGCATCGATCACGCCTAATTCCACTGCGGCGTGGACCGCCTCGATCGTGTGTGCGTCGTTGGCGTTGGCAGCCACCAGTCTTTTTTTCGGTTTTGACTTTACTAACTCTACTAATTGGTCTAATTTCGTGATAGCCATAATATTACATTTTTGTTGTTAGAAAGCGCAAAGATACAATTTTTATTGAGATTTTTTGTATTTTTGCCGATTGATTTTGTGACAAGGTCTTATCCTGCTTGATAGGAGAGGTTTTGTCTTTGTTTTTTCAAAAAGAATACCCATGCAGCAGCGTCATTTGGACAGATGGCAATATTTTACTGAATTAGCCAATACGAGCAGGAAATTTTATATTGACTATTTAAAACCGTATGTTCCTATCACGGCCAATACAAAAGTGTTGGAAATCGGATGCGGTGAGGGAGGCAACCTCTTGCCTTTTGCTGAATTAGGATGTTATGTGAAAGGAATTGACCTAAACGAGGGGCAGATTGAAAATGCCAAAGACTTCTTTGCCAAGGAAGGACAAAAAGGGGATTTCTGTGCAGAGAATTTCTTGAACTATCCTCCTCAGTCAAACGAAAGCAAACTATTTGACATCGTGTTGATTCATGACTGCATTGAGCACATCGAGCAACCCGACAAGGAAGAATTTTTCACGAAGATAAAGCCTCTCGTACGCGAAAACGGCATCGTCTTTTTTGCATTTCCCGCCTGGCAAATGCCGTTTGGCGGTCACCAGCAGATTTGCAAGAGCAAGGCCTCAAAACTTCCGTTTATCCACCTGTTGCCCAATCCGTTGTATAAGGGGATATTGCATCTTGGCAAGGAGAACGAAAGTACGGTCAGCGAACTTTTGAGTATTAAAAGGTCTAAAATGCCTGTGGAGAAGTTTGAGAAAATGGCAAGGGCGACGGGATATGGCATCGTTGACAAACAGCTATGGTTTATCAACCCGCATTATGAGGTGAAATTCAACTTGAAGCCCAGAAAGCTCAATTCGTTGTTGGCTAAAATTCCCTACGTGCGCAATTTTTTCACCACTTCTGCTTTTTATCTACTGAAAATAATTAACAAATAATCGTAATAATATGATTGACAATAATTTGAAATACAAAATCGCCGACATGGGTTTGGCGGAGTGGGGACACAAGGACATCGATGTCTCCCAAAAAGAGATGCCCGGATTGCTGGCCATTCGCGAAAAATACGGAGACAGCAAGCCATTGAAGGGCGTGCGCATCATGGGCTCGTTGCACATGACCATCCAGACGGCCGTGCTGATAGAGACCCTGACGCACCTCGGCGCGGAAGTGCGCTGGTGCAGCTGCAACATCTTTTCCACGCAAGACCATGCAGCTGCGGCCATCGCCGACAACGGTGTCTCCGTGTTTGCCTGGAAGGGCGAGAGCCTTGAAGATTACTGGTGGTGCACCGTGAATGCCCTCTCTTTCCCTGGTGGCAAAGGTCCGCAACTCATTGTGGACGACGGCGGCGATGCCACCCTGCTCATCCACCTGGGATGCAAGGCCGAAGACGACCCGAGCGTCCTTGATGCCGAACCCGAATCCCATGAGCAGGCTGTTATTTTCAACACGCTCAAACAAGTACTGAAGGAAGACCCGCACCATTGGCACAACATGGTGAAGGAAATCAAAGGTGTGTCGGAGGAGACTACCACGGGCGTGCACCGTTTGTATCAAATGATGGAGCGAGGTGAACTGCTGTTCCCCGCCATCAACGTCAACGATTCCGTGACGAAGTCCAAGTTCGACAACAAGTACGGCTGTCGTGAATCCCTGGCCGACGGCATCAAGCGCGCCACCGACGTGATGGTGGCCGGCAAGGTAGTTGTGGTGTGCGGCTATGGCGATGTGGGCAAGGGTTGTGCGCAGTCCATGCGCTCCTACGGCGCCCGCGTCATCGTCACTGAAGTCGACCCCATCTGTGCTTTGCAGGCCGCCATGGAGGGCTTCGAGGTGAAAACCGTGGAAGACGCACTTGACGAAGGCAACATCTACGTCACCTGCACCGGCAACTGCGATGTTATCACCGTCGATCACCTCAACAAGATGAAAGACCAGTCCATCGTCTGTAATATCGGCCATTTCGACAACGAGATTCAAGTCAGCGCATTCGAGAGCCAGCCCAATATCGCCAAACGCAATATCAAACCGCAGGTGGACGAGTACATTTTCCCTGACGGCCACTCCATCTTCATTCTGGCGGAAGGCCGTCTCGTGAATCTGGGTTGCGCCACCGGACATCCCTCTTTCGTGATGAGCAACTCTTTCACCAATCAGGTGATGGCACAACTTGACCTGTGGCAGCACGACTATAAGGTTGGGGTATATAACCTGCCAAAGCACCTGGACGAGGAGGTTGCAAGGCTCCACCTGGGCAAAATCGGGGTTAAACTGACAAAACTCACCCAAAAACAAGCCGACTATATCGGTGTGAAAGTTGAAGGACCGTACAAGACAGATACGTACAGATACTAAGGCAAGATACCGTCTGCATTCTCAAACGCTAACGGAAAAGTAGGGGCGCGATGGCCGTGCCCCTACTTTTTTTTGTTTTCAGTTCCAAAAAAATTGTATCTTTGCCCTGCGTTATTATAGCAAAAATATCAAATAATATTAATCAAATAATTGAATATGAAAATATTAGTCCTCAACTGCGGAAGCTCCTCAATCAAATATCAACTTTTGGAAATGGAGCCCACGCCCGAACTTCTGGCAAAAGGTTTAGTGGAACGTGTCGGTTTGGAAATGGGTGAATTCACCCACAAACCCGTCGGCAAGGAGAAATGCTATGTACAAACCCCTATTCCGACCCATGAGGAGGGTATTAAGCTGGTACTTAAAATGCTGACAGACCCTGAGCATGGGGTTATCAAATCCCTTGACGAAATCGGCGCAGTGGGTCACCGTGTGGCGCATGGTGGTGAATATTTCACCAAGAGTGTGGTCATTGGCGACAAAGAACGCGAGGAAATCTCTAAATTGTGCGCGTTGGCCCCCTTGCACAACCCTGCGAGCCTCACCGGCATCGATGCCATGAAGAAGCTACTCCCCAATGTGAAGCACGTCGGCGTGTTCGACACCTCTTTCCATCAGACCATGCCTTCCGAGGCATTTCTTTACGCGCTCCCTTATGAGTATTATACCGAAAAGAAAATCCGTCGATATGGATTCCATGGCACCAGCCATAAGTATGTGGGGCCGAAAGCTGCCGAATTGGTAGGAATTCCCTATGAGAAGGCCAAAATCGTGAGCTGTCACCTCGGCAACGGAGCATCTATCTGCGCCATCAAGAACGGCAAATCTATTGACACCTCTATGGGCTTCACGCCGGTGGAGGGTCTTGTGATGGGTACCCGCGTGGGTGACATCGATGCAGGCGCACTGCTTTATATTATGGATACCGAAGGTTTGAACACCAAAGAAATGAACACGCTTATCAACAAAAAGAGCGGTTTGTTGGGTATCTCTGGAAAAAGTGTTGACATGCGGGACATTCGTGCCGGCCGTGACGCAGGTGATGAACGCAGCACAGACGCTTTTAACATGTTCGCCTATCGTGTGAGGAAATATATCGGAGCCTATGCCGCCGCAATGGGAGGCGTGGACATCATCCTCTTCACTGGTGGCATCGGTGAGAACGCTTGGTTCCAGCGCGAAAAGATTTGTGAGAACTTGGAATGGCTCGGCGCCAAAATGGATTACGAAGCCAATGAAAAGTACTGTGGTGAAGACGGTATCATCTCCACCCCGGATTCTACAACCAAACTGGTGGTCGTCACGACTAATGAAGAGTTAGTAATAGCCACTGACACTTATAATCTTTTGTAAGTTAACACTTTGATATAAAAAGCGGACGTTCAACCGAGCGTCCGCTTTTTTTGTTCATTCATCGTATCAGGGTTACCGATCCGTTGAGAAGGTAGAATACCTCGCCAGCCAACGTGTTCACGTATAACTTGCATCCATAGTAATAGACACCCTCCGAAGAGGGAAGATGCGTGGTTTCGTCGGTGCCGTCCCATAAGATTTGAGGGTCTATGGTGTGGAACACGCGCTTCCCCCAACGATTGAAAATGTCCATCTCCACTTTGACGACCCCTTGAAAGGGCATAAACGGCGAAAACAGGTCGTTAATCCCGTCACCATTTGGGGTGAAGACATTTGGGAGACGGTATTCCAAGCAATCGAACACATCAATACAGACTGAGTCCGTAAGCTTTGTGACATTCCGGTTTAAGTCTGAAAGCTGCATCGCATAGCAACCGACCAACACTTGGGATCCGCTGGCCCCAATGTGATAGTTGCATGGAGTTGGATAGCAGATGTCATTGTTGTCGAACGAGTCGATGCAAGTGAAAGGGCTTTCTAAAGTAGGCTTATAAAAGATGTAGTAATGCGACGCGTCTGCAGCGGCGGAGTCGGAACTGAAGAGCCAGCTGAATTCTACGTCCTGGCAGTCGGTCGTAATTGTAATCTCCGGCAGTTCAGGCGGCTCGTTGTCGTAAGGTTCTGCGCAAACTATTTGAGAGCGATTGTATAGGGGACCTATTGTGTCAGGAATCCAATAATAACCTTCCGCTTCAACATAATAGCAGTATTCTTTGTCGTTTTCGAGATTGTAATCTGTATAATAGGGTTCTGTAACCGTGGCGATAGAATCCCATAACAAGGTGCTTTCGTTCAGTCGGAACACGTTGAATCGCACGTTCTGCCATGGTTGCAAATCGGTCCAATGCAGTCTCAGCCGTTTGTCAGCGGATGTGGAGGACAAGAATATGGATGTTGACGGGTCTGATTTTTCAATAAGGGTATCGTCGTTAAAGAATTCCACATGATAAGTGTAGTCGGAATCCGACGTATTCAAATCATGGTCCAAATATGAAATTGTATCCGTTAGATTGGCAGGTGCAATGCCTGTATAGACAATGGTGTTGTTGTCAGAATTTGTTTTTCTGGACAATCGGAAATAATAAGGGGGCGTAAAGGATGCGGAGTCCACTTCTGGCGGGAACAACCAACGGACGAGCATTGTCCCGGTGTTTGGGTTAGTTATTGCAACATCCGTGTTGATAATCAGCGGAGCGTCATTCGCGATATTGGCACACACCTTATCGGAAACAATACTTTCTGAACCGTCTGGGAATAAAGCGACCACACGGTAACAGTATTCATTTCCATGATATAGTGGCTGTGAGGTCCCGTCGTCGGTGAACGTGGTGTCTGCCCAATCATAGGTGGTTCCAATCTTTAGGTAACCTGCCTCTATGGGAAGACCGGTTTCACAGGAATCGGGCTTGAAGTCATCTTTGCCGTTTCTTCGGTAAACGTCATATCCGATTGCGTTGGAACATGAGTCTGACAGCCAATTTAGATGAATTACATTGCCTTCAGGACGTGCTTCCAAATTTCTTGGTTTTGGTCCTATCACCCGAATATGAAGGGTCTTGAATGAAACTAATTCTACATGGGGTCCATTGTCTTTTGCCTTAAATATTACCTCATATGGGTTCTTCTTGATGTGATTGCAAGTGGTTTCCCAGACAAAGTTGGTTGTATAAGGCACGCTATCGTTGATTTCCGAGAATTGTGCTGGGGATTCACTAAGTAGCATAGGTTCCCCTGTTGCAGTGAGTTGTACATGAGTGGAAGTGTTGTCAAATACGTGAACCGGCAAGTCTATACGGCTGCCAGCAATTACGCAGGTGTCGTCAATTTCCACTACGGGAGGTTCATTGTTGCAAGGGGCGATCGTGATTTGCATATCGCGAACCATACTTCCGATGAGTATTCCGTTTCGCCACTCTTCAATTAAGATGGCAATGTTATATTCTCCGGCCATGAGGGGGGAATCCCAGGTTAAATCTCCAGTAACTGGGTCTATTTCAATAAAATGCGATGCTGCTGGCATGGAGTACCCGGGAATGTCCTCACCTTCGTACCCCCTGCAGTTGATGAGGCTAAAGGAGAGGCTGTCGCCATCATTGTCAAAAGCGCCTGGATTGTGGTAGTATGGAACGTTGGTGCATCCGTTGTCCAAGGGTGGATTGAGAAGCTGGGGCGACGAATTTCCTCCTATGAAAGGATTGATTATAAGGATTGTCTCGATAAAAAATGGTATTTCAACCGAACTGGGGATATTCACGATTCCGGCATTGCGGTTAGGATCCTCAAATGTGACGTGGAAAGTGCCGGCGGCAGTGAAAGTATGCTGTGTGACATAAATGTTCAGGCTGATGTTGTTATCCATGTTCATTTTCGCGGAGCGCCCCACAATTGTGGAGGTTCCGTCGCCCCACCAAATTTCGATTTCGGGTCTATCGGCAGGACTTGGGGTGTAGGTGTAGGTTGTAATCGTAAACTCATAGGTAAGCCCAGAGATATAGGTGTAGCTGATTTCACCCGCGCGTTGGTGGGTGGCGTGCGCTTTCGGGGTTGCTATCAGAAAGGCGCAGACAATCAGAAGTATATGAATCAACTTCCCCATATCACTCTATTCTTTTGGCCTCATTGTTTTTTAACAGGTATTTTTGTCCGCTTTTAGAACAGGTGGCAATGCCGTCCGCATCGAATGTCAGTCGGCAACCATATTCGCTAACCCAGCCAGTTTGCCGTCCGGGGGTGCCTGTGATCAAGGCATAGTCGGGTACGTCGTGTGTCACGACCGCCCCTGCGCCTATGAGGGCGTAGCGTCCGATGGTATGTCCGCACACAATAGTGGCGTTGGCTCCTATGCTGGCACCTTGGCGTACGAGCGTTTGACGGAATTCCTGTTTCCTCTCGATGAATGCTCTCGGGTTGATAACGTTTGTGAAGACCATAGAAGGGCCCAAGAAAACGTCATCTTCACATATTACCCCCTCATATATAGATACGTTGTTTTGTATCTTGACATTGTCACCTATGATGACTCTATTGGCAACCATCACATTTTGGCCGAGAACGCAATTTCGGCCGATAACTGCTTCTGGCATCACATGACAGAAATGCCAAATTTTGGTCTTTTCTCCAATTTGGCATCCTTCGTCCAAGACTGCTGTTTCGTGTGCAAAAAACTCTTTCATAGCGGGCTGTTAACGATGGATTGGCAAATATATTGCAGCTGTTCTGTGCTGAGTTCTGTGTGCATGGGCAGCGACAGCACTTCTTGGCTCAGTTGTTCGCATACAGGGAAATCGCCTGCTCGATGGTTGAGAAATTTGTAGGCTGTCTGCAGGTGGACGGGACAGGGGTAATAGACGGCGGAAGGGATTCCTTTTTCCTTCAAATAGGATTTCAGCTTGTCACGGTTCCCATTTAATATTCTTACAGTGAATTGGTGGCAGGTGTGGGTAGAGTAGGGGACGGAGGATGGAAGTTTCAACCAATTCAGTTTGCACAGCTCAGATTTGTAGAATTTTGCGGCTTGTTGCCGAGCCTTTATGTATTCGTTCAGGTAATTGAGTTTCACATTCAGTATGGCTGCCTGGATGGTGTCGAGGCGTGAGTTAAAACCGATGAGGTCGTGTTTGTATCGTTCTGAGGAGCCGTGTCTGCAGATGGATTTGAGTCTGTTGGCCAAGAAATCGTTATCGGTCATCAGGGCGCCCCCGTCGCCGTACCCGCCCAGGTTTTTTGAAGGGAAGAAAGAGATGCAGCCTATATCGCCCATTGTTCCGGCCTGTTTGACGGTTCCGTCGGGGAAGGTGTATTCTGTCCCTATGGCTTGGCAGGCATCCTCAATCACCTTCAGTCGATGTTCCTTTGCTATTTCCAGAATCGGCGACATATCGGCACATTGTCCGAATAGGTGGACGGGAATGACTGCTTTAGTGTTCGGGCTGAGGGCTTTTTCCAACAATGCGGGATTCAAGTTGAAGGTTTCTTCGTCAACATCCACCAGGACGGGTTTGGCGCCGACCAGGACGATGGCCTCAACTGTAGCGATGAAGGTGAAAGGTGTGGTGATGATTTCATCACCAGGGCCGATTTCTATGGCCATCAGAGCGGCGATTAGGGCGTCTGTGCCGTTCCCGCAGCTGATAACATGTTTTGAACCCGTGTATTGCGATAGATTGTTTTCGAACAGGGCAACACTTTCGCCTTGAATGAAATGAGCGGATTCCAATACGTGTTGGATGGCGGCGTCAATTTCGGTTTTGGCGCGGAGATATTGGCCTTTCAGATCCACCATTTGTATCGGCTTCATTCTATTCGAATTTTAAGGGCGCAAAGGTACACAAATTATTAATACACACAGACAAATGAAATTGCCGCTGCATGATGTGTCCTTACAATTTCAGAGTAATGGTACATAAATTCCGAATGCATATTGCCAATAGATTGTAGTGGATCCCAATTTTGTGTGCTCTCACCTGATGTTGGGGTGGGTTATAAATGAAAAGGCCCGGTTAGAAACCGAGCCTTTTTGCAGGGGAAGAGAGATTCGAACTCCCATCAATGGTTTTGGAGACCACTATTCTGCCCTTAAACTATTCCCCTGTGAAATCGGGGTGTAAACGAGCACCCCGATTCTTATTGGTGTTTGGTAAAATCTTAGTCTAAGATTTCGGTCACCTGACCAGCACCGACCGTACGGCCACCTTCACGGATAGCGAAACGGAGGTTTTGGTTCAGAGCGATTTCAGAGAGCAGATCCACCGTGATTTCGATGTTATCACCAGGCATAACCATTTCCACGCCGGCAGGCAGGGTGATGGCACCAGTGACGTCCGTGGTGCGGAAGTAGAATTGCGGGCGATAGTTGTTGCCGAACGGAGTGTGACGGCCGCCTTCTTCTTTCTTCAACACGTACACGGAAGCTTTGAATTTCTTGTGCGGGTGGATAGAACCGGGTTTTGCGATGACCATACCACGACGGATTTCGTCCTTGTCGATACCGCGGAGCAACAGACCCACGTTATCACCAGCTTCACCATCATCGAGGATTTTGCGGAACATTTCCACACCCGTGACAACGGATTTCAGTTTTTCAGCGCCCATACCGATGATATCGACGGGATCGCCAGTGTGGACGATACCGGTTTCGATACGACCGGTGGCAACGGTACCACGGCCGGTGATGGAGAACACGTCCTCAACAGGCATGAGGAAGTCTTTATCGACATCACGAGGAGGCAGCGGAATCCAAGTGTCAACAGCGTCCATGAGTTCAACGATCTTCTCAACCCACTTCGGCTCGAGGTTCAGGCCGCCGAGGGCAGAACCGCGGATGACGGGGGTGTTGTCGCCGTCGAAGCCGTAGAAAGTGAGGAGGTCGCGGATTTCCATTTCGACGAGGTCGAGAAGTTCGGGGTCGTCAACCAAGTCAACCTTGTTCATGAAGACAACCATTCTCGGCACGCCGACCTGCTTGGCCAGCAGGATGTGCTCGCGGGTTTGAGGCATAGGACCATCGGTGGCAGCCACAACGAGGATAGCGCCGTCCATCTGGGCAGCACCCGTAACCATGTTCTTCACATAGTCGGCGTGACCGGGACAGTCAACGTGTGCATAGTGGCGGTTAGCGGTTTGGTACTCAATGTGAGCAGTGTTGATGGTGATACCACGCTCTTTTTCCTCAGGAGCGTTGTCGATAGAATCGAAAGATCTGAGTTCGGAGAGACCTTTTTCAGCCAGCACGGTGGTGATGGCGGCGGTAAGAGTAGTTTTACCGTGGTCAATGTGACCGATGGTACCCACGTTCACGTGGGGTTTAGTACGTTCAAATTTTTCTTTTGCCATTTTTTATAAATTTTATGTTTTTAATTTTAATCCTTATGTTCATTCAAAAAAAAAAGAGCCGTTGATGAGAGTTGAACTCATGACCCCATCCTTACCAAGGATGTACTCTACCACTGAGCTACAACGGCTGATTTTTTTACTAGATAAAGAACGTCTCCCTTATCGGAGAAATAAGGTGCGCAAAAATACATTTTTTTTTGATTCTACACCACCTATAGTAATTTTTTTTATTTTTATTGTAACTTATTGATAATCATACGCAAACTATCCCTCCAGTAAGGTATGTCCATTCTGATAGTGCCTTTGGTTTTGCCCAAATTGAAGGCAGAAAAGGCAGGACGGTGCGCTTTTGCGGGATATTCGGATGTCGGAATCGCCTCCACGCGACAGTCTAACCCACCCATCTCCATGATGGCTTTCGCGAAGTCGAACCAGCTGCAGACGCCCTCGTTGGCGAAGTGGTAGAATGCCGTCCCGGCCGTAGGGAGATGCGCCAACATCAGAAAAACAGCCTTGGCCAGGTCTCCGGCGTAAGTGGGGCCGCCGATCTGGTCGCAAACCACCCGGATGGACTCTTTTTCGCGCCCTAACCGCAGCATCGTCTTCACGAAGTTGTTGCCGTATTCGGAATAGAGCCAGGAAGTCCGGATGACGACCGCCTGGCATCCGCTCTCCACAATCGCCCGCTCGCCGGCTAATTTCGTCCTTCCATACACTGACTTGGGCGCGGGCGTGTCTGTTTCCACGTAAGGCGTGGCCAATTCGCCCGAAAAGACGTAGTCCGTGGAGATGTGTACCAGCGCGAGACCGTGCGTTTTCGCAACCTTCGCCAAATTCCCAACCGCCGTGCAGTTAATCCGATAGGCGTTTTCCTCGTCATCCTCCGCCTTATCGACCGCCGTGTAGGCCGCCGCGTTGATGATGATGTTGATGCCGTTGTCTATAACGAATCTCTCAATAGCCTCTGCATCAGTGATGTCCAATTCCGCGACATCTGTATAATAAAAGTTGTATTTGTCCTGAAAATCCGCCGCCAAATCGCGCAGGCAGCTTCCAAGTTGCCCGTTGGCACCGGTGACGAGAATGTTTTGTCGTTTCATTTTTCTATTTGGTAAAGGTAGAGAAGCAATGCATGGCGTCTCTACGATAATTCGATTGATTCCCGGAACTTCGGCACATACGCCTGCTTGAAACCTGCGTCTTTGAGGTGTTTGGCGTAGGCCACGCGGGCGTCGTCTTCACCGTGGACGATGAAGATTTTCTTCAGTTTCTTGTTGCCTTTTTGGCAGGAGAGGTAGCGGATGAGCTCGTTGTAGTCGGCGTGGCCGGAGTAGGCGTCGATGCGGGCGAGCGTGGCGCGGACCTTGTATTCGTTGCCGAAGATGGAGACCTTCTCGTCGCCGCGCATGATTTTCGCGCCTAATGTGGTCGGGGCGCAGTAGCCCACGCAAAGGATGGTGGTCTTCGGGTTCTCGATATTGTTGGCTAAGTGGTGCTTGATGCGCCCGGCCTCCATCATGCCGGAGGCGGAGATGATGATGCAGGGACGGTTGTGCTCGTTCAGGGCCTTGGAGTCGTCGATGGTGCGCACGTAGGAGAGCTTGTCGAATCCGAAGGGATCCTTGGTGGCGGCCATGAACTCCCGCATTTCCTCGTTGAAGCAGTCGTCGTGGAGGCGGAAGATGTTGGTGGCGGAGCAGGCTAACGGGCTATCGACGAAGCACTCGATGTCGGGGAGGTCGCCGGCGAGTTCGTGCCGGTGCAGGGTATAGACGATTTCCTGCGTCCGTCCGATGGCGAAGGAGGGGATGAGCAGCTTGCCCTTGCGTTTCGCGCAGGCGTCGCGCACCACGAGCATGAGTTCCTTGTCGGCCTCGTCGAGGGTGGAGTGCAGGCGGTCGCCGTAGGTGGATTCGGTGATGATGTAGTCGGCATAGGGGAACGGTTCCGGATCGGGGAGGATGCGCTTGTCGTAACGGCCCACGTCGCCGGTGTAGCAGAGCGTGCGCGTCTTGCGTCCCTCCTTGAAGGTCAGGTAGATGGCACTGCTGCCGAGCATGTGGCCGCTGTCGATGAAGTCGATGGCCACAGTGGGGGTGATGTTGAAGTGCAGGCCGCGCGGGATGCTGATGAACAGTCTCATGCATTCCACGGCGTCTTTCTCGTTGTAGATAGGCTCGATGGGAGTCTTGCCCACGCGTTCCTTCTTCTTGTTGAACTGCCGGGCATCGGCCTCCTGGATTCTGCCCGAGTCGGCCAGCATGATGGCGCACAGGTCGCGGGTGGCGGGGGTGCAGAACACCTTGCCCCGGAATCCCAGCTTATATATATATGGTATCAACCCGGCGTGGTCGATATGCGCATGCGAGAGCAGCACGATGTCGATTTGGGTCGGGTCGAAACCCAGGTCGCGGTTCATGGCATCGGTCTCCAAACCCTTGCCTTGGTACATGCCGCAGTCCAACAGTATTTTTATTCCGTCTTTGGTGGTCAGCAGGAATTTGCTGCCGGTGACCTCTTCGGTCGCGCCTAAAAAATCAAGTTTCATAATGTTTTTGTCGAATTCAATTTACAAATGCAACTTTAAAGCTGAATTTTTTGCTGAAATTCTATTCTTTTTCCCTTTTCGGCCACACATTCCGCCATCCGTAGAAGAAGCCGAGGTGATACCGCGCGGCGAAGAAATAGACCACGTGGCGTAGCTTGCCCAACGGCATGTACAGGAGCAACAGAATGCTGCTTATATAATATAATGTGGTTACGGCCTTTGCTGCAGGGAAGAGCAGGTATAGCGTTGTCATTAACTGAAAAAACGCCACTAAACAGGTAGAGATGAAGTCATCCGGCATGGAAAGCACCTTCAAATCCTTGGAAACCAGTCTTCTGAAAAAAAGCAGAATGCCGCACACAGCCCCTATGGCTGCCGGGATGGCGAGGAGGTAATGCCACATGCCGCCACTGCTTAGCCAGCGGTTGAAGAAAGGGAAAAAGGAAAGTACGAAAAAGAGCAGGCAGCAGAAAATGCCGATGTGGAACAGGATGCCCACGGCGTATGACGGCAGATGCAGATATGCCGATTCCTTTTCGGTGGGCATCATGGCGCGGGTGTTGGAGTAAATTACGCCTTCCTTCACGCTGCCGCTGGGTTCCGACTTGTCCTTTGGGGCTCCAAGGCGTACAATCTTGACGAAATGAATGAAAAGACTAACAAAGCAATAAACCGTCGCGGCAATTGCCAACCATTGCATTATACTCATAATCAAAAGTTTAGTTTTTTTGATTTAGCCTAATATTCCTCATGCCTCTTTGGCTATTGACTATTGTTGAACACCTCGTGTCCAAAGGCTAATAGCAAACGGCCAAAAGCCAACGGCCGATTATACGCAACCTTCAGGTTTGGGCAGGCCGGCCACGCGACAGGCGCCTCTCGCGGGACCGAGCGGGAACAGCTCGTAGATGTCTTTCAGTTTCAGATTGGCGGTCTTGCAGATGGTTCGTACCATCGGGGCAATGCCCTTTTCCTCGTAGTTGGCGCGGATACAATCGACCACTTTCCAGTGGTTTTCGGTCATTTCCGTGATTCCGTCGGCCTTGGCGATTTCCGCAGCCAGTTCTTTATTCCATTCTTCGGGATGGACCATGAAGCCGTCGCCGTCCATCTCGTAGGTCTTGTTATTGAATTCGATGTTTGCCATAAAGATATTATTTTTAGAGGCGCAAAAATAACATTTTTTGATGACGTTCCATCCTTTTCGGAAAAATATCCTTGTTGCGATGAAATCATTCCTTTCTGTTGCACGGAATGGATATGCGTATCAGCATATACAATGTGGTGGGAGCCATAGGAGGATGAATACGAAGACTCCCGTCCAGAAGCCAAACAGTGCACCCGAACTAAGTCTCCATTGCAAAGTATAACTGATGGGACTGTTTCACTGTCATACAATTTTAGGACATCGTCGATGGTGGCATCGGGTTTCCTTGCACTGCCTTCGCGGTAGGTATGTGGGTTGAGCAGAGAGGAAGAATCGATAACCCCCGTGTTCAAGAGGTTTCCGTACTCGTGAAAATGCCGTGCCTAACCATCGGAGAGCAGGACTTTCGGTCCAATATGCTTTCTTCTAAATCATTGAATATGATTCCATCGTAAAGTTCCTGTAGCTTGATTTTGGAATATTGGCCTGGAAGCATTGTGTAGAATGCTCCTAAAAGATAATCTTTAGCGTTTTGCTGGTTGCGTATGAATTCCGCATGTTGTTTCGCTTTCTTGTTTTCCGGATACTCTTTCATTTTAAAGGGAGCCGTAAAACCCAATATCTTCGACTGTCCGGGATTGTGATGGTTGTTCCAGCCCATCACGGTTAGGAGAGAGAGCAGGAAGATGACAGATAGGGTCACGTGGCGTTCAACAAATTCCAATCTTCCGATTGATTCCTGGGTGTATCGCCACTTGAAAGGTAAATTCCATACAGGAGTGTGCAGAATTATACGGAGTATACATAAAACGAGGTAGTAAACAGCTGTAAATTCGAGAAAAAGAATGCTTTCATAGCGTATCTCGTATATTTTCAAAGCTACAAAGATGGGGATAATCCAAAGGATCAAAGACTCCATCAATGCGTGTGATGCAGAGCATTTCCATGTCGCACTTTTTCCGACTTCCAGCCGGAAACCGAAGAGACGGTTCCCGGGCGTGGAGCGGAAAGATAAAGTAAAAGAGCGCATAACAGCAGGCAAAGGTCAGCCAAAAAGGCACGAAATGTGGAACAAACTTATCTGACATCAAACTACAGAACAACAAAATGCAATAATCAAAGAAAATCGAAACCGTTCTTTTGGCTGCCCTTTTGCCGAGGTCTGTTAATGCGCTCATGATACTGTTGCTTAGATGAATAAAGGTGAAAGAACAAATAACTGCATAATCTTAATATTCATTGTATGTAGAAATCCTTGGTGATAGGCGGGGCTTTCGGGCAATTAGGAGCCGGGAAGTCGTAATTCTCATATCCATATGCAGCGATGGCCATCCGCCAGCAGTTTCCAAGCCCCCGGCGGCATTCATCAAACTCTTCGCAGGTTTTGCACGGGCTGATGTCTCTCGTCTCTTTTTGCGAAAAATTCCATTTGGAGAGGGCCTGCTCCGAATCCCACATTTCCTGAATTGACTGCTGGCACAAGTCGCCGAGGATGAAAAAAGGATGCCAGTACATCTGTTCGCAAAGGGTGACTTTTCCATCGGGGAGGACGAAAAAACCGTGAACGTTGCCAGAGCACATCGATCTGTGTGGAAAGCTCTCCTCACGTTGTCTCACGGTCTGGTATTCCCCATATCCCAAGAAAGCAAGTTCCGTCGCGCACTCTTTGTTCCGCTGGTCCACGATGGTTTTCAGCCGTGCCAATTGTGCCTGGGTGCTGAAAAAGTCTCGCCCTTGTTTGAACTGACTGAAATCGGCCGGTGTGAAATTGATACGCCTGACATTTCTGAAAGTGGTAAAGAGATCAATGAGGTCATTCAGCGACTTTTCGGAATCGTTGAGTTTGGTTATCACAGGCTTGATAGTAATTTCCAGACCGGCCTCATCCAGCAGTCTCAGGCCATTAAGCACTTTATCGAGGTATGATTTCTCCACGTTGAGGATTCGGCACATTTCCGTTTTGTCCACGCTGTCAATCGAAAGCTGGATGCGCTTAATGCCTAAACTCGCCAGCATTCTTACGGAATTTTCGTCTAAAGGACATTTTGTGGAGATATTCGGCAAGTAGTCGTATTTCAGCATTTCATCAAGAATCTCCTCCCAATAGGGGTAGAGGAAAAAGTCGCCGCCGTCCACCTCCACAGATGGCATCCCCAGTTCATGTGCTTCCTTCAACAGTTTCCGGATGCGTGGGAACGGGATGGGATTTTGGATGAGAGGCCTGTCAGCGTAGCAATAGATGCAGTCGGTCACACAGGTGGTGTTGAGCATCAATGTCATGTCGTTGGGTACCTTGAGCCTCACCTCTGACAAGTCGAAAGATTGTCGTATGAACGGCAAATCCAGATTTGCGATTAACCCTTCCCGAATGATACCCATCGTGTTAGGAATAAGGAAGTTTTTTGGGATGGATACCCAGTACTGCCTGTATGCCGGGATTAAAACGGGTTCGTCGTTGCAGATGCATGGCTTTACGGACTCGATAAATGCCTCCATGTCAGTTTTTTCCTGTTCCGAAAAGCGTCTCGCCACCTCGTTCAGTGTGCCGGCACCGTCGAAGAAACTGAACAGATAGGCCAAATCGGGATGTGTTCGCCATGCGAAGGAACTCGTGATGTCCTCACGGTACAAGTCGGCATCATAGAGCGCCGAATTGTTGTTTGTGATGATGACATTGTTGTAATCCCCTTTGAACTTATAGGCAGGATTCACTACGTATCTTTCATTCACATCTATCGTTTGCATGTCTTGAAAATTTAGGTGGAGTTAAATAAAGTGTTTACCAAGTGATTGAGCCAACGCATATACCTGTCAGACATCTGGTTGTGCAAACCGTCACACAAATCGTGCATCTTGTGTTACAATTTTGATTGCAATCTTGAAAGACACATATGGCTGCGTTGTCGCTGAGTTTCGTGGCGATATTGCCAGCCCTGGATTCCGCTCCGTTCGCGCCTCCTTTGATGAGTTCCGATCGTTTCTTGGACAGCTTCATAGTTTCGAATAGCTGGTTGTACTGGTTAGAAATACTCTTTTCCATAGTTACTTTTTTTGTTGATAATGAATCGATTTTTCAATCAATTAATGTATGATTGTTTGTACTGCCCGCTGTCGGGAAGGAAGGTGACCTTCACCTGGCTTATGGTGCCGTTGTGCGCGAACAGCACAACATTGACTTGCCCTTCAAGATCGAAGCATATGATTTCGTCTTCAGGTTGATGTTTCCGCCCTGCCAGTGTCTCAAGCACCGTCGTGACAGAGCTGGATAAGTCTTTGGGCAAGGAGTGCAGGCTGTCGAGAAAAACCTGATAGCTGATGATGAATGTTTCCGATGAGTTCATTTCCGTTTCATTTTTTAGGTGAAAACTTTTGTTTGTTTGTCATGGCAAAGATAATAACGGAAAACGCGCTTGTCAAGTGTTTTTTTAACTTTTTTTGTATTATATTTGAAATCAGTGTGTTAAATAGTGTTTTTTGTCGGTTTTGGCGAAAAAAATTAACAGTAATTAGTTAAGATTTTGACACTGTTTCGCAAATTTCCGGCTAAAGAACCGCGAAGCTGAACGGAAGCGGCCGGCCGTCACGAGTTCGGAGTATGAAAAAACCAATAAAAATAAATCGGGATGAATGTAAAAGAAAAAAGTGTATCTTTGCCGCCCGAAAAATATAAGGTAAAAAAGTTAATTAAAAGCAGTTTAGAAGTATGTATTTGACAAACGAAGTTAAGAAAGAGATTTTCGCAAAGTACGGAAAAAACGAGAATGACACCGGCTCTCCCGAGGCTCAAGTTGCTCTGTTCACGCACCGCATCAAACACCTGACCGAACACGTGAAACAAAACCATGGCGACCGCGTGACGAAACGCGCCCTCATCACTCTGGTTGGCAAACGCAAAAAAATGCTGGAGTATCTCAAGCAGCAAGACATTGAACGCTACAGAGCCTTGATTAAGGAATTAGGTTTAAGAAAATAATTTTGGAAAGACGAAAGTGATATTCAAAAAGGCAATTTTGATGAAAATTGCCTTTTTGAATATTTGCTATTGTCCTTACTCGTATCAACTTTAAAAAAATTAATCATTATGAACTTAGGAGTTAGAACAACTTTCGATATCGGCGACGGTCGTATGGTTACGATTGAAACCGGCAAACTGGCGAAACAGGCCGACGGTGCCGCTGTCGTCACCATGGGCAACACCATGTTGCTCGCAACCGTTTGCTGCAAAAAGGAGGCAGTGGAAGGAACCGACTTCATGCCCCTTCAGGTAGAATATCAGGAAAAATACGGCGCCGTGGGACGCTTCCCCGGCGGGTTCTTCAAACGCGAGGCCCGTCCTTCGGAATATGAGATTCTCATCGCCCGCTTGGTTGACCGCGCCATACGTCCGCTCTTCCCCAAAAATTTCCATGCTGAAACGCAAGTCGTGGTGACCCTCATCTCCGGCGACAAGAATTTCCTGCCCGACTGCCTCGCCTGCCTGGCAGCCTCTTCCGCCATCGCCGTCTCCAACATCCCCTTCGAGTGCCCCATCTCCGAGGTGCGCGTAGGCCGTGTTGATGGACAACTCGTGGTGAATCCCACCGTGGAGGACATGGAACGCTCCGACATTGACATGATCGTGGCCGCCTCCATGGACAACATCATGATGGTGGAAGGTGAAATGAAGGAAATTTCCGAGGAAGACATGGTCGCGGCCCTCAACTTCGCCAAGGAGGCCATCAAGGTGCAGTGCCAGGCGCAGCTCGACCTCGCCGCGCAGGTGCCCACCGCAAACCCGAAACGCGAATACTGCCACGAGACCGACGACGAGGCCATTCGCGAGCGCATGAACACCGAACTCTATGACAAGGTGTATGCCGTCGCCAAGTCTTTCAAGGGAAAACAGGAACGCAACGCTGATTTCGACCAGATTCTCGCCGACTTCATTGAGACCATCCCGGAAGAGGAACGCGATGAAAAGGCCGTGATGGTGAAACGCTACTACGACGAGATCCTCTGGCATGCCATGCGCAACATGATTCTCGATGAACGCATCCGTCTCGACGGCCGACACACCGAGGACATCCGCCCTATCTGGATTGAGACCGGCTACCTGCCGTCTGCACACGGTTCCGCCATCTTCACCCGCGGCGAAACACAGTCGCTGACCACCTGCACGCTCGGTACCAAGCTCGACGAGCAAATCATCGACGGCGCAGTGGTGGAAGGCACCAACCGTTTCCTGCTGCACTACAACTTCCCGCCTTACAGTGTGGGCGAGGTGAAGCGTATCGGCAGCACTTCCCGCCGCGAGGTCGGCCACGGCAACCTGGCCAAACGCGCCCTCAAACCGATGATTCCGTTCGACGACCCGTCGTTCCCCTATACCGTCCGCTTGGTCTCCGACATCCTCGAATCCAACGGCAGCTCCTCCATGGCCACGGTCTGCGCCGGCACCCTCGCCCTGCTTGACTGCGGCGTGAAGATGAAAAAGCCCGTTTCCGGCATCGCCATGGGTCTGATTACAGACGAGGCCACTGGCCGCTACGCCATCCTGTCCGACATTCTCGGCGACGAGGACCACCTCGGCGACATGGACTTCAAAGTCTGCGGTACCGAAGACGGCATCACCGCCTGCCAGATGGACATTAAGGTCAAGGGACTTTCTTCCGAAGTGATGGCCGAGGCTCTTGCCCAAGCACATCGTGGCAGAATGTTCATCCTTGGCAAAATCAAAGAGGCTATGCCGGCTCCGCGAGAAGATTACCGTCCGTTCGTTCCGCGCATTGTCCAAATGCAAATCCCGCGCGACTTCATCGGCGCGGTCATTGGACCGGGAGGCAAGATTATCCAAGAGATGCAGCGTGAAACCAATACCGTCATTAATATCGAAGAGGTGGGCGAATATGGCATCATTGATATTGCAGCCGCCAATGTGGACGACATCAATGCTGCCATGGAACGCATCAAACTCATCACAACAGAACCTGAAGTGGGTGAGATTTATGAAGGCACGGTGAAGACGATCACCGATTTCGGCGCATTTGTAGAGTTCCTGCCCAATACCGACGGTTTGCTCCATGTGTCGGAGATTGCCTACCGTCGTATCGAAAATGTGGCCGACGTACTCAATGTGGGCGACAAGATCAAGGTCAAGCTCATCGAGATAGACGAGAAGACTGGCAAGTACCGCCTGTCTCACAAGGTGCTGCTTCCGAAGCCCGAGGGTTATGAGGAGGAAAAGCCGCGTGGCAATGGCGGCCGTGGCGGTAGCCGTAACGGTGGTGGCCGCGACCGCGGGAATTCCCGCCCGAATGGTGGCGGAGACCGCAACCGGGGCAACGGTGGCGGCAACGCACCCCGCCGCGGTAACAGCAATCAGCAGGATGGCCAGCGGCATCGTCAGGAACGCCGCGAGCTGCCCGATTTCCCCGACATGGACTAATGTTCTGATGAAGAGCGTCGCGGAGTTGCCACGACGCTCTTCTTTTCAGTTAATGGTGAATCGTGATTTGTGAGCAGTGAATAGAATTGTCACAAGTCACAAGTCATATAAAGAGCGATGACAATCAAAGAAGTAACCCAATATTTAGAAACAAAGTTCCCCCTTTATCTGCAGGAAGATTTCGACAACTGCGGAGTGCAGTGCGGCGATGTCCATCAGGAGATTTCCGGTGCTATGGTCTGTTTCGAGATGTCGGAGCAGGTGATTGACGAAGCCATCCTCCACGGCTGTAACCTTGTGATTTCGCACCATCCGTTGATTTTGCGACGTGGAATCACGAAAATTGTACCAACGGACAGAGTTGGTGCGATGATATGCAAAGCCTTGGCTCATAATATGGTGTTGTATTCGATGCACACCAATATTGATAGTGGCGTGGGCGGTGGCAATGATGCTTTTGCAGAGAAACTTGGTCTGCAAAACGTCCAGGTGCTGGAGCCGCATAGGGGGTTATACGGAAAATTAGTGGTGTTCGTGCCTGCCGACCATGCGGAAAGGCTCAAATCCGCTCTTTTCGCAATGGGATGCGGTGTTTCGGGAAGCTACGACAGCTGCGCCTACACGCAGAAAGGTACGGGCCAGTTCCGCCCTTTGGATGGTGCGCATCCCTACCTTGGCGAAACGGGTATGCTGGAGCATGTGAACGAGGAACGCGTGGAAATGATTTATCCTGCCGGTCTGCAACGCGCTGTCGTCAAGACCGTTTACGACAATCATCCCTATGAGGAACCGGCTTTTGACCTGCTGCCGCTTGAGAATGTGAGCCGCCAAACAGGTCTTGGGCGAATAGGAACTCTTGCAGAGGACATGCCATCCGGCAAGTTCTTGACTTTTCTCAAGGAAAAGTTGGGGTTGACGCATTTCCGTTACCGGGGCGACACCTCAGGGATTGTCCGTAAAGTGGCAGTCTGTGGGGGCGGCGGCGCCGGCTTCATCGACCTGGCCATCACCTCTGGAGCCGACGCATATGTGTCCGGGGATTTCAAATATCACGATTTCTTCAAGTCTGACGCAGGCATTCTCCTGGTCGATATAGGTCATTATGAAGGAGAATTTTTCATCAAAAACATAATTTTCAACTTACTAAAAGAAAAATTTACTACATTTGCCACCTTAATGTCTAAAAGGGAAAAGTTAGATATAAATTATTTTTAAGATACTGATATTTAAATAGTTAGATTTAATATGGCCAAGAAAAAAGTTGCTGAAGAAGAGGTTGAAAGCGGTGCAAAAAAGGTAAAAGTGGAGAAAGTCGTCCCCAAAATGAAAAAAATCACCCCGAAACGGGTGAAGGTTCCGCAGTCGGAAGAGCCTACGGAAGAACCGTCCGTTGAAGTGGTTGAGGAAGTTGTCGAAGAAGTCCAAATGGTGGAGGAAGCTCCTAAGCCGAAGCAAAAGACGGCCAAAAAGCCTGTTGTCGAGACGATTATCGACAATGATGAGGTGACTGTGGAAAAAACCTCGGACGGTGTGGTGGAGGTGAAGAAGCACGAGACCAGCCAAAGTACAGCGGAGGAGCTTTCCATTGAGCAAAAGCTGCTCTCATTGTATAATCTTCAGCAAATCTGCACAAAGATTGACGAGATTCGCATGATTCGCGGCGAATTGCCCGAAGAGATTCGCGACAACGAGGACGAGTGCGAAGGCTTGAAAACCCGTGTCAGCAAATTTACCGACGAAATCAAGAACCTCAAGCTTAAGATAGCTTCCGAAAACACCAATATTGAAGAGTCCAGAGCCTCTATCAAGAAATATGAGGATCAACAGAACTCTGTCCGCAACAATCGCGAGTATGAAGCCTTGAGCAAAGAGATTGAATTCCAGCAACTTCAGATCCAAGTGGCTGAAAAACATAAGGAAAAACACGAGGCTGAGATTCTTGACAAGCAGGCCAGGATTACCGAAACCAATGAGCGAATCAAAGAAATCCAGGAGATTCTCGAACACAAAAAAGCCGAGTTGGAAGTTATTGTGGCTGATACTCAGAAAGAGGAGGAAGAGCTTCTTGCCAAGGCGGAAGAGTTGCGCTCCAAGGTTGATGCCCGTTTGCTCGCTGCTTTCGAGCGCATCCGCAAGAACGCCCATAACGGCCTTGCAATCGTGAAGATTGAACGCGACGCATGCGGCGGTTGCTTCAGCAAAATCCCTCCGCAACGCCAGCTTGACATCTGCCTGCACAAGAAAATCATCGTGTGCGAAGCCTGCGGACGTATTTTCATCGACGACAAGCTCGTGCGCGAGCACCAAGGCGACGAACAATAAAATGCGAGATTAAACGTTATCATGAACGTATCGTCTATTGCGGCAGTATGAAAGAAACTTATTTAATCACCTTTTAAATACAATTTATTATGAAGAAATTATTGAGTGCATTTTGCATGGCCGTTTTGGCCGGAGGTTTGATTTTCACCTCCTGTACGAAAACCTTCACCATCACGGTGAATTCTAACAATGACGCTTGGGGTACTGTGACGGGCGGCGGCACGTACAACGATCAAGCCACTGCTACCTTGACGGCTACTCCGAAACCTGGTTACCAATTTGTGAAATGGCAGGACGGCGTGAAAGAAAATCCCCGTACCATCACCGTCACCGCTAACGAAACTTATACGGCTTACTTCGAGGCAATTCCCTCTAACCCTGGCGTGAAAGTGACGTTCAACGGTTCCACTTGGGATGCCAGCGACTACGCAGGATCCTATTTCACGGGCACTCTCCAAAGCGGCCAAGCCTATGCCGGTTGGGGTGTTTCTGCCGCACAAAACAGCGATGGTAGCTATCCTGTCAGTTCTGTTTCCATGTTGACCGGCAAAAACACGGGTTCTTTCACGGGAACCGCTGGTGAAAATGGTGCCATCTCTTCCAACGATTTCAACTTCATTGAGTATTACAAAGATTCATATTTGTACGACGAGTCTAATCCTGACACTCATTTTGGTGACTGGTGGGCAAAGAGCGCAACAGTGAACGTTACCGCTTTTGACGCCACTTCCCTTAACATGTCAGCCAACGTTAATGCCACCATGTTCAACGCTTCTGAAGCTTTTGTTGATGGAGCAGGTGTTGCTGCCGCTACTACAGCACCCATGACGGAGGCAATAACCAGCGTCACGCTCACCAATGCCAAAGCTGGCGCTATGGTTAAGAAGCACAATGGTAAAAAACTGGTTGCTGCCAGATAATGAGTGACCGAAATTAGAAATAATGCTCACGCTTATGCGTGAGCATTATTTTTAAATGCCAATGTTATGAAAAATATCACTTTCTTGTCAGGCTTCTTGATAATGCTCTTCCTCTTTGCCGGCTGCAAAAGCGAAAAGGCATTGGTTGAGGAGTCGGCAATGGGTTATCTCACAGCCATGGGCAATTATAGGATAGCGGAGGCTGAGACATACGCCACGGAAGAGACTATCGAAAACACATTGCATGCAATTGAGAAATACATCATGCCCAATCTCGAACCCAGCGTGATTCAGCATAATACCCCGGCCACTATCGAGATAAAGGATATAACGATAACAGCTGACACGCTGGCGAAAGTTTCGTATGTGAAAACAACTCCTTCACAAGTCCAGTCAGGGACGTTGGACATGGTGAAACGCAACAATCAGTGGAAGGCATCGGTGAGCATCCAGATTCCCGAAGTCTTAAAGGTGACATACGAAGCGGATGCCAAGGCACTTGATGAGAAATACAAAGGGAAGCTGAAAGTTGCCAAACCTGGTGATGCGCCAGCTGAAAAAAAAGCTCAGGAGTAGTTAGTTGAATTGATTTTGAAAAATCTACTGTATTTATAGTATGAAAAATTTTTTTTCTTATTTGGTCTTCATGACCGTTTTGCTTGGAGGGCTGACTCTGTCCTCCTGCACAAAAAAATATACGATTACTGTCAATAGCAACAACGATGATTGGGGTGTCGTGAGTGGAGGCGGAGAGTATGCCATGGGCAGTCAAGTCACCCTTTCCGCTACGGCAAAAGATGGCTATGCCTTTCTTAAATGGGACGATGGCGACAGCCAAAACCCACGAACGTTCACCGTAATGGCCAATGCCACCTATACGGCTATCTTCGTGGAACTCCCTTCTGAAGAAGGGGTAAAGGTGTCATTCCACGATGAGCAGTGGGAGGCGGAGGATGTGCATGCGGAATACAACCGTGGCGACGGTTCGTGGAGTGTGTTGGCACATCCCAAGTCGGAGGAGGATTTTCCCGGTTTGCGGATTTTGATGCATAAGGATAGCCCAGGGGTTCTCGTGGCATCGGCGAATACAGAAGGCCAGTTGACGAATCCTAATTTTGGCAGAATTGAATATGCAAATGAAACTGTTTTAGAGGACGGTGAGGATAGGAGAGGGGACTATTGGGCAAAGGTAGTCACGATGCAGATTTATGAGTTTGACCCTAACAAAATGGTTTTCACAGCTGATTTGACGGCTACCATGTTTTCGGCGGTTGAGGCTTTTGTGGGAGTCGGTGGAAATGATCCTGTGGGAGTCGATGCAGCTTCCACAGCTCCGATGAAGGTAACTATGACCAAGGTACAAATGATGCCTCATGCGGGAGCCAAAAGGCTTTCCCACAAGTAGGGAGTTGCACAAAAGCGAAAGAGGGTGTGTCAAAAGTCCAAAATTCGGCATTTTTTGATTTGTAACTATCTGATAATCAAATAGCAATTTTTGCCAAAACAGACTTATGACACACCCTCTTTTTCATCTTAGTGGAATCTTCTATATGGTTACTTCGAGAGAATGATTGCATCAGCCACGATCTCAGCCACAGACTTGATTTCCACGCCAAGCTTGTACTCGTGGTTAATCTGCGTAAGTTGGTCGGCGCAGTTGTGGCAAGGGGTGATGACTACGTCGGCCCCAGTAGCCTTGATTTGATCAGCTTTGATTTTGCCGATTTTCAGGCGGCGCTCGTTGTATTCGCTCATGGCCAACATGCCTCCGCCACCACCACAGCAGAAATTGTCGCTGCCGAACGGTTCCATTTCGATCAGTTCCGGTACAGCCTCCTTCACGACGAAACGCAGGGAGTTGAACAGTCCGCCGTTGCGCACGATGTTGCACGGGTCGTGGATGGTGTATTTCTTAGCGTTCAACGACTTGTCTAATCTGATTTTCCCGGATTTGATGTATTCTTCGATTAGCTCTATAAGGGAAAGCATTTTGAAATCAGGATGCTGGCCCATGTAGTTTGGTGCTTCCCAGCGGAGGGCGCGCGTGCCATGCCCGCACTCGCCGAGCACTAAGGTCTTGCATTTCAGTTTCGCCATTTCGTCGTACATGTGCTGTGCGATTTGCTTGGCGTGGGCGTCGTTGCCGGAAAAGTATCCGTAATTGGTCACATCATACATCTCATCGGAGAGTGTCCAGTCGGCACCGGCCACGTGGAAGATTTTGGCGGCGGCGGCGATGGAGAGCGGGAAGAATTTCGGTTCGCGGGGGTTCAGCGTGTAGAGAATGTCGGCATTCTCCTTGTTCAGGGGAATGAGGGTCTCTTCCGTTTCCAGTTCGTCTTGCAACTCCTCTTGCATCCAATCGATGGTGTCGGCGAAATCCTCTTTCGGGATGGCCATGTTGTTTTTGGTCTTCAAAGCCGCATCGACCGTGGCTTGCAGGGTCTCGGGCACGCAATCCATGGCCGCGAGCATTCGGCGACCGGTGCGGACCACAAACGGGATGTCAACCCCGATAGAGCAGTGTTTCACGCAGCGCCCGCACATGGTGCACGCTCCGAACAGTGAGTCCACCATTTCGGCAACGTATTCCTCTGTCAGCTCCTTGGCGTTCGTCAGCTTAGGCATGGATTTGCCCAAGAAAGTGCAATAGCGGCGGTAGATCGACGATACCATGTCCACTTTCTTTCCAGGGATGTATTTCGGTTCTTGGAAAGTTTTGAAAAAAAGACAGCTTGTTTCACAAAGCCCGCAGTGCACGCAAGCATTGAGGTGCGTCAGCAGCTTACTGTCGGTGTGTTTGGTCAAGATATTGACAGCCCTTTTGATGCTGTCAGAGGATATTTCTTTCATACTCGGATATTTGGGCGCAAAGATACATTTTTTTAATGGTTGTTGGTTATTGGCGCGAAGTGGATTTTAAAGATGGCGATAGGTCAAAAACGACTTTGAAGCGAATGCCGAATCCTTGCATCGGGTAGTTGCGTATGATTTCATAATGCTCGTTGGCAATGTTCAGCAATTCCAGCTTGAGGCCGAGTGTGGAGCTCCGGAAATCGAAGTCGTGGCTCAGCGTGACACTTTGGTCGACATAGCCAGCCACCTCGTTGGCTGGGATGTTTTGGGGAAGCGAATATCGCTTGCCGCATCCGATTAGAGCGTAAGTAACCGTAATCCAAGGCGTTCGCAAACTCAACCTGGCAGAGCCTGACCACAACGGCGTATAAGGAATCTGCTGGTTGAAAGTCTTTCCACCCGGTTCAGTGCGGTCGACCGCTTTTTGGTAGGTGACATTGCCGTTCAGCCGAAGGATGTATCTGCCAGTGATGCGGTATTGCCAGAAAGTGTTCAGTTCGGCACCGGCCACATATACCTTGCCGTAGTTCAGCATTGTCCACGAAAATAGGTTGCGCGATGGAAACGCCACAATCTTGTCTTTCACAATGTTGAAGTAACCGTCTATTGTAGCGGAGACGGTGATTCGACCAGTTGCAAGGAGTGCCTCTTTCAGTACGAATCCGAGGTTCCACTGGTGGGTTTTTTCCGGATTAAGGTTCACATTGCCGACTTCGCGGTAGTAGAGGTCGTTGAATGTGGGCATACGGAAAATGTTCTTGTAGAAAAGACGCAAATGCAACCTTTTCATCAAATCAAAGGAAGCCCCGACAGAAGGTGAAAAGTGTGTATAGTCTTGCATGTCAGGATTTTCTATGATGATATTGTTTACGTATGTCAGTAGGAGATTGGTGCTGAGCTTCCATCGGTTACCTGTCAGGATGCCAGATAGCGAAGTAAGTGAAGTGAATCGTCCTGGGTGAGCGTAGTCTATGGAATTGGCTTTCATTTGCTGGTAAAAGACGTCTTGCGCCAGTGCGAACTCCAATTGTCGGACATGGCGTAGGGAGTCTTTCTTCAGGATTGGCATAAATAGCATTGTGTTAGATAGATAGCTTTCGTGTTGATGGTAGCGATTGTCCAAGAACCCTTCTGCGTTGAGGTAGTCGGGGTCGTAGTATCGGGTGTAGTCGTAGTTGAATTTGGCGTTAGCTTGGAAAGCCCATCTTTCGTTGAAGTATTTGTGGTAGTGTGCTTGTCCGAAAGCGTTCTGGTTCCACAGCTTTTGGTGCGAAGTGGCATTGTAGAAGATAGTTGCGGACGGTAGTTCGCGGGCTGACCCGTAATAGTAGAGTTTGATGTTGAGACGCTGGGTCCGGTCAATCTGCCAGACGGCGTTAAATTCGGTATTAAGTGTTTTGGTTTCAGCGTTTTGCCTTGTTTCGTGAGACACACTGTCATTTACTCCGCCATAGTGTAGAGTGTAGGGGTAGTTGCCTTTGGACCGCATCGCTTCGGCCGACAGGTTCCAGAAAAAGAGGCGGTCATTTCGCTTTTTTGACTGCACCTTGTGTGTCACGCCTGCTTGAAGCTCGTAGAGGCCGTAAAGTCCTATTGTCCCGCCGATGCGAAAACTAAAAGGTTTTTCAGGAATTGTGTTTATGGTGTTGATTTTCAGCAAACTGCTGTAAGAAAACAGTCGTGCGGGAACGAAAATCCGGTCGTCCAGGCCTACCACGAGGGAGATGGAGGCGACGTTTTCGAGGGAAAGCTTTCCGAGGTCAATCTGGCCCGTTTGGCAGTCGGTGATGGCAATGTCGTCGTAGGCCACGCCGGTGTGCTGTGTGCCGAGGCCGCGTACGGAGACGGTCTTCATGCCGCCGGTGCCGCCATAGTCGCGCACCACCACTCCAGACATGTACTTCAGTGCATCAGAAAGTTGCAAAGTCGGTAATTGTTTGATTTGCTGGGCGGAAATCTGCTGCACCGAAGCGGAACCGGTGAAAACTTTCTGCGGTGCGTTGGAATTGATGTTGACCTCCCGAAGCCGCTTGGTGCGTGTGGAATCTCGACTACCCTGCGCACAAAGGTGTGCGTGGCAGAGTGTGAGCAACATCATAATCAAGTATATCGCGCCTCTCCAGTTCATTTTGAAAATTGGGTGCAAAAGTACAAAATTTAGACATGCTTTCTCCTGTTGTGGTTGTTCCCAAAAAAAACGTATCTTTGCCCCGTTTTTCAAAAAACGAGAATATGAAAATGGACATTCTGCTCGGCCTGCAATGGGGCGATGAAGGAAAAGGAAAAATTGTGGACGTTCTCACGCCCAAGTATGATGTGATTGCCCGTTTCCAAGGAGGCCCCAACGCCGGCCACTCGTTGGAATTCAACGGAATCCGCCACGTGTTGCACATTATCCCGTCCGGCATCTTCCATAAGGAGAAGACCAATATAATCGGCAATGGGGTGGTCATAGACCCGATTATCTTTGAGGAGGAGATTAATGCATTGGTGGCCATGGGGCTGACCCCGACCGACAACCTCTATATCTCCCGCAAGGCGCACCTCATCCTTCCAACGCACAAACTGCTCGATGCCGCGCAGGAAGCTCACAAGGGCAACGCGAAGATCGGTTCCACGCTGAAAGGCATCGGGCCGACCTACACCGACAAGACCGCTCGCACTGGCTTGCGCGTCTGCGACCTCGAGTCCCCTGATTTCGAGTCCAAATACTGCAAAAACATCGAAGAGCATATCGAGATTTTGAAGAATTTCCATTTCGACTACGCCGATAAACTGTCCACCTTGGATGCCCAATGGCGCAAATCGCTCGATACTATCCGTAAATTCCAGTTTATTGATAGTGAATATGTTGTATATCAATATCTTACAGAAGAGAAAACCGTTTTGGCCGAAGGTGCGCAAGGTACGTTGCTGGATCTCGAGTTCGGTGCCTACCCGTTCGTGACCTCTTCCAATACCATCGCCGCTGGCGCGTTCACCGGCTTGGGTTTGGCCCCGCACTTCGCCGGTCGCGTCTTTGGCATCGTGAAGGCCTACTGCACCCGCGTGGGTAGCGGACCTTTCCCGACCGAACTCTTTGACGAAACGGGTGAATTTCTCCGCAAAGAAGGCAACGAATATGGCGCAACAACCGGTAGGCCAAGACGTTGTGGATGGCTTGACCTCGTCGCACTCCGCTATGCTTTGATGATTAACGGTGTGACAGACATCGCACTTACCAAAGCCGACGTACTCGACAAATTCGATGAAATCAAAGTTTGTACCGCTTACCGTGTCAACGGCGAACTCACCGATCGGATGCCCTCCGCCACCGACGTGGAAATCGAGCCCGTCTACACGACCCTGCCCGGTTGGAAAGCGGACATCTCGGGTTGCAAGACTTATGATGAGCTTCCGCAAACCTTCAAGGACTATATCCAATTTATCGAGGATAAGACACATACGAGGATTTCTATTGTGTCTGTGAGTCCAGACCGCGACGGCACCATCTTCCGCAACTAACTCCTGTTTTATGAAAAAAATTCCGTTCATCGGCCTGTTTTGCCTTCTGTTGGCGTTCGCTGTGACGGCAAAGGCGCAGACTGCTGGCGAGGGCGATGAGCTGCTACAACTCCTGCGAACAGAGTTGAAGCGGAATTACGATTCCCTCCGGACGAGGAGTTACCCTCCGTATTTCATGGCCTATCGGGTTCACAAGGCGAAAACGCACCATGTGTCGGCCAAGTTCGGGCATATTTATGACAATTCTTTCCAGAATACTGTGTACCTGACTATCGAGCTGCGTGTCGGCAAACCCGAGACGGATAATTACCATTACCTTGATAAACAGAGCTTTGTAGTTAACCGGGTGGCACTGCCGTTGGACGACAATCCGGTTTTGGTGCGTACGATTCTGCAACGCGAAACGGAGCGAGTGTATAGGGAGTCTGTAGTGCAATATGCGGATAATTTGGTGAGAGCGACTATCTACGGCAATGACAGTGCGGAGACGGAGGTTTTCCACTTCCAGCCGATGGATATGGATCAATACTACGAACCGCCGGTTTCGGACAGTCATTGGGATGCGGGTGACTGGGCGTCTCGGTTACGGCATTGCACGTCGGATGCGTCTCTATCGCCTGATGTGACGGACGCGTTTGCCGAGATTCTCTATCAAGTGAACCGTGATTATTTGGTTAACAGCGAGAACAGTTTTGTGGTACAGAACCACACCGAAGCCCGCTTGAATCTGCATATTGAAAGGCTTGCAGACGACAATACGTTGGAACACCTCGACTATCCTTTTTCTGCCCCGCTGCCCGAGCAACTTCCCGATGCCGGTACATTGTTGGACAATTTCCATGTTCTCGACATCCTGACAAATGAAGTCTGCAACGCACCTTCCCAGACTAATATGGAATGCCCTCTGTGGCTTACGGACCAAGCGGCTGCAACGTTGATTCACAACCTTGTCGGCCATGCCTTGGAAAATCCTGCAAACGGACTTTTTGCCGGGCAATTACAGCAAAAAGTCTTGCCAGAGGCTTTCTCCGTAATCAGCGACCCGACAAAAAAGAGCTTGGGAAACCACTATTTGAATGGTGGTTATATTTTTGATGACGAAGGTGTTAAAAGTCAACGGGTCACCATGGTCAACCATGGCACATTAGAGAGATTCTTTTCCACGCGTACGCAGTGTCAGGACGCCTATTCTCCCAATGGGCATGCACGCGGCGCTTCGGGGTTGCCGTCTGCCCGTCAGTCCAACCTGGTTGTGGAAACGGACAATCCTTTGAGCCGGGAACAGTTGGAACAACAGCTTCAAGAAGAGCTGCATCGGCAAAAGGCGCCTTTCGGTATCCGCATTGTAAAGGCAGACATTGTTTGCGATACCGCCCACGACATCGTGACACTTTACCCAACATTGTGTTATAGACATTTTTCTGACGGCACAAAGCAAATGATACGGGATATTAGGATTTCCGCATCGCCACAACAATGGCTCGACAATCTTATGGCAAGCGGAGATTTTCCCAACGGCGCAGCCATTACCTGCCATAGCCAGGGTGACGAGTTGCCTACGCACTGTGTGACGCCCGATTTGCTGTTCCGCCGCATACCCGTACGTCATGCGCCTAAGCCTAAATCCGACCGCATGATTGCGCACCTCAGCGCCACTCAAACGGAAAACGATGGCGATCCGTTCGCCCTTTTTCACCAAGTGGCTCAAGATATGCGAGATATTGACGAAGTTCTTCTCAAAGTCGGACAACTGAACGCTCCATACTATCAAAGTTATTTGATGACAGATGTGCAGGTTTTCACTGTGGAGGCATCGGGAGGGAGCATTTTCCACGCCAACCAGAAAGATGTCCGAAAATTGGTCCCTAAAGTATTGGTAGGCAATGATTTGTTCAATAATGACAACTTGTACGGCGAGGCCAAATCCATCCCGTCGGCGTATGGGATGTCCACGGACGACAACTACGAATCGTTCGCCCGCGATTTTCGTTTAGCTACTGAATCGGAATATCGGAAAGCCATACGTGACTTTGCCCTAAAGGAGTCTCTCACGCAACCAAGGGATAGAAATTCTGTCCGGGAACGCTCCGACATCCTTCCTTCCCAGATATATGGCATGTGTGGCCAGACTGTAGGTTCCCCAACCATGAGCAATCTGGAGCATTTTGCCTGCGAAGCCTCTGCTGAACTTGCCAAAAAATCCTTCTTGGAAAACTCTGGCATCAATATATACGTCATGTCAGGCTATCACTATTTTTGGGGCAGCGACAAGGTGAAATATTCGGAGCCAGTGGAAATCATCGGAGTACAGCTTTTTGGATCTGTGAGACTTCCTGATGGACAGATTTTTACGGATGCCAAAACGGTTTTTCTTCCGAGTATGTCATTTATTTTCAACCTTCAAGGTGTCCAATCGGAGATGAACAAACTTTTGGCGCATTTGGAAACGATGCGTACATCCGGCATCTCCATGGCGGAGACCTACAACGGCCCCGTGTTGGTGGAAGGCGATGCCGTGGGTCAAATTCTGGCAAAAGCGATGCTGGAAGAACGGCCTAATTTATTGGCGTACAGAGAGTCCACCATTGAGAAATACGGATACAGCAGGACAACAGCCCCACATTTTGAAGATTTACTCGACAAGATTATCACTTCGAAAAACATATCGGTTACAGCCAATAAGAACGCCGACGAGTTCGGAACCGCCACATTTTGCCGTCACTGCCAAAACGATGCAGAAGGAGCTGAAGCACAGGAAACGGAGATTATCCGAAATGGGGAGCTTGTCGCGTTGATGGGAAATAGAACGGTCACGAAATCGACTACTTACAGCAACGGATTTCAGCGGATAGCCATCAATCAAGAAGCCGGTTTCGGCACACGTGGCACTTCACGCCTCGATTTCTCGTACAAAAACACTGTGTCCCACAGCAAGCTCAAAAGCCATCTTCTGAAGGAGGCGAAAAAACAAGGGCTACCGTATGCCTACATTATCAGGAGTCTGTATGACAATACATTACAAAATGTCATGACGTATTCCGAAGGCAACGAAGTGCCCATTTTGCAACTCTGCCGTGTGGATGTGAGAACAGGGAAAGAGACACCCGTTGCCGACGCAAGCCTGGCCTTCTGCAACTTCTCCGTTTTAAATCAGATAATTGTAGCTTCGAAAGAAAATGCCGCCTACCCCGTCATGGTAAGCGTTCGGGGTGCGACAGGCACTCGCGATTTCCCTTTTGCCGGCGTACCCACTTGCATTGTGTCCCCTGACGGATTGTTGCTAAAACAGATACCTATAGTGCAATAGGTTGTGGAGATAAGTCCACGGCGAGCCTTCTACATTCCAAAAAATACTATCTTTGCACCCTAATTTTTGAATATGTTAAAGATTGAAAATTTACACGTGTCCATCAAGGACAGAGAGATATTGAAAGGCGTCAATTTGGAAGTGAAAGCGGGGGAAGTGCATGCCATCATGGGCCCGAACGGCACCGGGAAAAGCACGTTGGCTTCCGCTATCGCCGGCAAAAGCGGCTATGAGGTAACGCAGGGAAATGTCTGGTTCAAAGGCAAAAACCTGCTCGACTTGTCCATTGAGGACCGTGCCCGCGAAGGCGTCTTCATCGGTTTCCAATATCCGGTGGAAATTCCCGGCGTGAGCATCGCCAATTTCATGCGCACCGCCCTCAACGAAGTGCGCAAATACCGCGGCCTCGACCCGCTCAACGGCGCCCAGTTCCTCAAGCTGATGGCCGAAAAGCAGAAAGTGGTGGAGCTGACCGACAAGCTCAGCAACCGTTCCGTGAACGAAGGTTTCTCTGGCGGAGAGAAAAAGCGCAACGAAATTTTCCAGATGGCGCTTCTCGACCCCTACCTGGCGGTCCTCGACGAGACGGACTCCGGCCTCGACATCGACGCTCTCCGCATCGTGGCCAACGGCATCAACCACCTGCGCGGCGCCGACAAGTCCATCATCGTCATCACCCACTACCAGAGACTGTTGGACTATATCGTTCCTGATGTGGTGCACGTGCTTTTCGATGGCAAAATCGTGAAATCGGGTCCGAAGGAGCTGGCTCTCGAATTAGAAGAGCGCGGTTACGACTGGATTAAGGAAGAATACGAACAGGGCAAGTTATGAGAGCGTTCACACAATTCATCCAGGGACTTTTCAACGAAAACCAGGCGCAATATCCTGACGGCGGACAGGCGGCTATTCGCGACCTACGTCAACAAGCGATGGACCTTTTCCTGCAAAAAGAATTGCCCGACAAGCGTTTACAGGGTTGGCAGCAGTCGGTGCTGAACAAAAGAGCGAAAACCGACTACATCCAGAAGCTGCAGCCGGACCCGTACCGTCCGTTGGCGGAATATTTCCAATGCCGTGTGCAGGATCTGCACCCTACGGTGCTTCCGATTAGTAATGGTTGGTATATTTCTGAAAAGCAAGAAGTTAACGTTGACGAACAAGGCGTGATAACGGGTAGTCTGTTCGCGGCCATCCGTCAGTACCCCGATTTGGTGCTGCCGCTGTTGGCACATTCCAACTTGGAGAAAGAAAACGGTTTGGTGGCCCTCAACGAAGCCCTTTTCAACGACGGTGCTTTCATCTATATCCCTGATAATGTGAAAGTTGAGAAGCCAATGCAAATTGTCTCGCTGATGAACACGGAAGACCCGCTATTGGTGAACAACCGCCATCTCATCATAATGGGTAAGAATGCGGAACTTTCTGTTATCCAGTGCGATGACTCCATCCAAAAGGAATCTTCCTTCTCCAATATCGTTTCGGAAATCTATTTGGGAGAGAATGCGCATCTGCATTACTACAAAACCGAGAACAAGGATGCCGCTTCCATGCTGTTGAACCACGTGTTCGTACACCAGCAAAGCTATTCGACCTTCACCTCCACGGCCATCACGTTCAACGCGGGCTACATCTGCAACACCTTCCACGTCAATCTCAACGAGCCGATGGCGGAAGCTAAGCTGTATGGTCTGTATCTTGTTGACAAAGAGCAGGTTTGTGACAACCATATCTTCGTCAACCATGCTGCGCCCGACTGCAAGAGCTACCAACTCTACAAGGGCATCATGGATGATGAGGCCTCGGCGAACTTCCACGGGCACATTCTCGTAGCGCAAGATTCGCAGCGCACGGCGGCCTTCCAGACCAACAAGAACCTGCTGCTGACCGACAAGGCGCACGTCACCACGAAACCGTTCTTGGAGATTTACGCCGACGATGTGCAGTGCAGTCACGGCGCGACGGTAGGTCAGTTGGACGAAGAGGCGTTGTATTATCTGCGCACCCGCGGCATCGGCGAAGCGGCGGCTAACCGTCTGCTCATGTTCGCCTTCGCCAACGAAATTGTGCAGAACGTGGCCATCGAAGCGTTGCGCGACCGTCTCGGCAACATGGTGCAGCACCGCCTCCAGGGTGAACTCAACGTTTGCGCCCAATGTATGCTGAACAACAACATATTGTTCCCGATAACGTTGGAAGAATAACGGTCTCGGGTGGATGCTCGGGCGTATGCGATACGCCTCTACTATTGTCTATTGCCTTAAAAAATGAAAATCAAACTGATATGGATTGGCAAGCCCGATGGTGATGTCTTTGACGAGGCCATCCGGCAATACACGGCCAAGATTGCGACCTACATCCCGTATGAGACCGTGGCGATTCCATATTTGAAAAATGCCAAGTCGATGCCGGTGGAGGAGCAGAAGAAGCGCGAGGGCGAACTGCTCCTCAAGAAGATAGAGTCGGACGAATATGTAGTGCTGTGGGACGAGCGCGGCAAGGAGAAGACCTCCGTGCAGTTCGCGGAGTTCATCCAGCAGCGCGCCAACTCGGGATTGAAGACGCTCACTTTCGTGATTGGCGGCGCGTACGGTTTCTCCGAGGCCGTCTATGCCCGCCAAAACGCGCAGTTGGCCCTTTCGAAGCTCACCTTCCCGCACATCATGGTGCGCCTGATCTTCGCCGAGCAACTCTACCGGGCGTGCACGATTTTGCGCGGGGAGCCGTACCATCATTAATGGTTACAGGTTATTGGTTATTGGTTATTGAAGCTGGGGTGGTCGAAAAATTATTTGGTCAATCATATAATAATGAGCAACAATGGTCGAAGCAGATAAGCATAAAATGCGAAACAAAGAAAAGCTGAAGCAATTGATTGAATCCAAAGAAATAGAAGCTGAATGGGGAATATATGTTAGCTGAAAACGCCTGAAAAGGAAATATTTAAAGCATTCGCATATCTATTTTCTCGTGATCCCCGCGATCCGCGGAGATATTGTCCTCGCAATCTCTTCCCGAAATCCTGCGAAATCTGACCCGAGAAATTAACTAATCAAGTCTGAATAGTTAAAATTATTTTTCAACTTATTGAATGTCAGGAATGAAAAAAATTCACAAAACTCTTGACAAAGGCTTGGTTTCGTTGTATATTTGCAGACGGAAATATCATTTATCAATCAACAAAACAAAGTGTTATGACGAACATTATAGAAGTTGAAAACAAGATCATCACCCTCAGAGACCAGCAGGTGATATTGGACTCCGATGTGGCAGAACTGTATGGTGTGCAGACAAAGGAAATTAACCAAGCGGTGAGGAACAATCCCGAGAAATTTCCCGAAGGCTACATTTTCGAATTGATCGAAATGGAGAAATCAGAACTGGTCAAAATTTTTGACCGGTTCAACAGACTGTTGCTCTCGAAAAAGTGGACACGGAGGGGGGTGAAAAAGTTGTATCTTTGCGAGTCCGTTGGAGTTCCCCCTGAAAGGAGGGCGTAGCCCGACTGGAAGGGGGAACTCCAGGGCCGTAAACCATACGGCCGAACGCCACCCTGGAAAGGAGAATCTATTATGCCAAAACACCTTAATCCACTTGAGAAAGAGTTCCTGATCCGCCAGTATAGGGGCAACCAGCGAATAAGCATCAACGATTTCTGCGATGCCAACCATATCACGGCGCAATCGCTGAGGAAATGGATGCGCCAGTACGACGAGGGCGGCCTAGAGGGTCTGGTGCGCGCCGATTCTGAAATCAAGGCCATCGTGCCGGAAGGGTTCGACCGGACGGAAGAGTCCTACAAACGGGAAATCTTGAGGCTCCGCATAGAAAACGAGCGGCTAAAAAAAAGCTATGCCGTTCAGATGAACGAGGATGGGGAACCGGAGTATGTTCGTTTAAAGGAGAGGAGTTCGAAATAATCGAGCTGCTGTCCCGCGACTACGACATCAACGACCTCTGCGGGATGATGGGCGTGAGCCGGTCGGGCTTCTACAAATGGAAGAAACGCGACCCCTCGAAGCGAGACATCAACCGCGAGCAGATGATAGCCACCGTAAAGGAGGTGCACCAAAAGCACCGCACACACGGGTACCGCTGGACAGCGGCCTTTATCAGGATCAACATGGGAATCAGCATCAGCGACAACTACGCGTACAAGTGCTTCCGTTACCTCGGGATGCGGGCGGAGACACTGCACAGGGTGCGGCGCATGCCACGCAAGGTAAGGGACAAGTACCCGAACCTGATCTACTCCACATGGGAAACAGTGGACAGACCCCGGCAGGTCATCGTCTCCGACATGACCGTCTTCAAGTTCTGGGTGTTCTACTTCGAGGTCACGTTCTACTTCGATGTGTTCACCAAGGAGCTGCTCACCCACAAGGTGGCCGAGCGCAGAGGCTCCAGAGACCAGTACATCGACGGGCTGGACGACGTCAGGAAGATGCTGAGGGGAAGCCCGGACCCCACAATCCTGCACACGGACCAAGGGAGTGTGTACGCCTCCCTCGCCTACAACCAACTGATAAAGGACACGAACATCATACGCTCCATGTCCAGGGCGGGAAAACCCACGGACAACCCCGTCAACGAGTCTCTGAACGGCTGGATAAAAGAGGAACTGGTCATCGACTTCAACATCGAGCAGTGCCGCAGCAGGGAGGAGTTCAAGGCCACTCTCGACAGGTACCGCAAGTTCTACAACGAGCAGCGACCGTGCTTCGCCATCGGCTACGACACACCGCTGAATTACAGGAGACGGTTCGAAAGAGGGGAACTGCCGCATAAAAACACCTTCGCCGACAGAACCCCGTCACCAGAACCGAAGTTCGTAAGAGAGAGGCGCAAACTCTCTGACAAAGAGAAAGATAAGCCTCCCGACAACCTCCCTGTCCACTTTTGAAAAAGAAAAACTTCTATAAATGCGAAAAATGTCTACTTTTGCAAACGAAAAATATCGAAAAAAAACGGCTATGTCCACTTTTGAAAAACATTAATCACCAATAATATTTTTCGTGTCCACTTTTTGGAGCTGGTACAGACAGAAACATTCAACAGCGCCTCCCAAAGCCTTCACCGAAAAAGGCCTCTATATGCTGGCGACCATTCTGAAAAGTCCGCAGGCGGTGGAGACCA
>CAMHNQ010000008.1 GCA_946186495.1 uncultured Bacteroidales bacterium | reverse complement strand
ACTACACCGATGGAACTACCTCCACCTACGTGGTGACCAACGGTGCTGCCGGTACGCAAGGCTTGCCTGGTGCCACAGGTCCACAAGGCCCCGCCGGTCCTGAGGGGCCACAAGGTCCTGCTGGTGTCGGCATCCAGTCCGTCACAGGGCCGGTGAGCAATGGCCTGGAAGATACCTACACGATACACTACACCGATGGAACTACCTCCACCTACGTGGTGACCAACGGTGCTGCCGGTACGCAAGGTCCCGCCGGTCCGCAAGGCTTGCCAGGTGCTACGGGTCCGCAGGGCCCTGCCGGTGTCGGCATCCAGTCCGTATCAGGCCCCGTGAGCAGCGGCTCCACAGACACCTATACCATCCATTTAACGGATGGGACGTCCACCACTTTCACGGTGACCAACAATTTCGCCTCCCAGGTGAATTCCGACTGGAACGCGACCAGCGGCGTGGCCGAGATCCTGAACAAGCCCTCCATTCCCACGCAAAGCGACATCCAGGCGATGATCGATCAGCGCGTGGGCGGCCTCTCTGACCTAATCGCGCAACAGCAGGCGCGCATTGACAGCTTGCAGGAGCTCGTGGGTACGCGTCCGACGGTTACCATTACGTCCAACAATCCTGGAGATAAGATCAACTTCCCGTCAGTGACCGCACAAGTGACCTCCACGGGGGGCGATTTCGTTTTGGCCAAGGGGTTCTGTTGGAGTACCACACAGAATCCTTCCATCCAGAGCAACAATTATGTAATCGTTGATACAACCACTTTCACATTCAAGGCCTTGTTGACAAGCCTCACCAACCTGACGGCAACCTATTATGTCCGGGCGTTCGCCACGAATGCAAGCGGCACATCGTATAGTGACCAGATCACGATTCACAGGAACAATTCCTATTCGGTGCCGCGTTCAGGCAGATCAATCGTCTACTTGAATGAAGGGGATGAACTTTGGGTGTATGACGTCGGCGGTCCGAACGGCAACTACAATGAAGACAACCTGAATGGATACTTGACAGTTGCATCCAACAATCAGAACTACAAAGTGATGATGGTGGAGGGTACTTACGCCACGGAGAGTGCCAACTATGACTATCTGGAGGTCTATGAGGGTGATGTCAGCAATGCGACAACGGGTTATCTGAAGCGCTTCGGCGGAAGCGGCAGTGTCGTCCCGTTGGCTCCTTCGCCAAGTAACAGTAACCTTACATTGAGATTCAGAAGTGACGGGTCTCAGTCTGCTTATGCCGGATTTGCCGTAAAGTTCATCGTGGTATCCCGCCCTTGCTATGGATCAACTACGGTCACGGACTATGATGGAAACGTTTACAACACGGTGGAGATCGGCGAGCAATGCTGGATGAAGGAGAACCTGCGGACGACCCACTATGCAAATGGCGCCGCAATCACGCAAGGCTCCACCAACCAGGGGATTTCCACGACAAGGTATTATTATCCTTCTTCAAGCCCATCCATCTATGGGTTATACTACAACTGGTCGGCTGCAGCCAACAACATATCCGAAGGAACCGCCACCACTGCCTCTTCCAAGGTACAGGGCGTATGTCCGAACGGATGGCATCTTCCCGCCAAAGATGAGTTTGTAACGTTGTATAATTATGTCTCCTCGAACACCTCTTACGGTCCGTCAGCCAAGGCTTTGGCCAGCACAACGAATTGGACAAGCTCTTCCACGGCGAACACGCCGGGCAACAATCCCGGAGCCAACAACACCACAGGCTTTAACGCCAAACCAGCAGGGGATGTGTCTTTTCCCTCCTCACAATACGTTGTGGAATATTTTGGTTCGATAGCCTATTTCTGGACTTCCACGCGGTCGAGCCAATCGTCGTTTTACTTTTCACCATCTGTAGGTTATAATTCGACGAATTTCTCCACCTCGCTAAGCACGTCTCGCTCAGCCGGCATGCCCGTCCGCTGTGTCATGAACTAATTTGTACGGGATCCTGCTCATCACGCCCTTTGTCCGCAAGGGGCGTGATTTTTTTTAGGGAGATGTTCCGCTGAAAAAATGCGTGCATAGTACGAACAGAAAAAAAATGTATTTTTGCGGCAAAAATTGTTGTGTAACAATGTACAATAAGGATCCACGTACTGTCATCACTTTGGATGCCGGAGGGACGCATTTCCGTTTTTCGGCGATGCGCGGTTGCGAGGCGGTTACCGACACGTTCGAGCTGCCCACGCATCCTGACGACCTCAAACGGCTGCTGGAAGATCTTCGCTCAGGTTTCCAGCATGTTATCGACCAACTTTCAGAGAAACCCGTGGCTATCAGCTTCGCCTTCCCAGGCCCGGCGGACTACCCCAACGGGGTGTTTCCGAGTCGGCTCACCAATTTCCCCTGTTTCGAGGGAGGGGTGGCTTTGGGGGCCTATCTGGAGGCCCAGTTCGGTTTGCCGGTGTTCATCAACAACGACGCAGACCTTTTCACCTACGGGGAAGCGCTTGCGGGCGCACTGCCGGCCCTCAACGGGAAAATCCGCGAGGCGGGCGGCGTCAAGGAGTACCGCAACCTGATCGGCTTCATACTCGGCACCGGCTTCGGCATCGGGGTGACATCCCGCGAACAGATGTACGTGGGCGACAACTGCTGCTCGGAAATATACTGCTCACCCAGTCTGTGGGGCCGGACGCTCATCGCGGAAGAGGGCGTCTCCCTGCGCGCGGTGCTGCGCTACTACCGCGAAGCGGCGAACGACGCGCGGGCCGCTGAATATCACGACTCCTACGACATCTACCGCATCGCCGACGGCGAATTAGAGGGGGACACGGAGGCCGCGCGCCACGCTTTCTCCCGCTTCGGGGAAGCAGCCGGCTATGCCATCGCGCAGGCCGCCTGCATATTGGACGGCATCATCGTCCTCGGCGGCGGCGTCAGCAAGGCGGCAAAATTCTACATGCCCGCCCTCCTGCGTGAAGTCCGCGCTGAAATGCACACGCTCGGCGGCTCCGCCCTCCCGCGCGTACCCTCCTACATCTACGACTTGGGGAATCCTGAGGAATTCGGGCAGTTCGTCAACGGACAGACCAAGGAAATCGAGGTCTTCGGCACCGGGAAGCGGGTACGCATCGACACCCAGCGCCGCCTCGGCATCACCCTCTCCCAACTGGGCACCAGCCGCGCAACCGCCATCGGGGCCTACTGCTTCGCCCTCCATGCCCTTGACGAACTCCGCGCTTGACCTTACCATGCATAATAAATAACCAAAATAACACCCTCTATGACAAAAGACTTAACCCAACAGTATGTTGATTCCTGGTTGCAAGGCAATTATGACCAGGATGTGAAAAACGAAATTCGGCGGATGCAGACCGAAGACCCTGCCGCGCTGTCTGACGCATTCTACCGGACTTTAGAATTCGGCACCGGCGGCCTCCGCGGCATTCTGGGAGTCGGCACCAATAGGATGAACAAATATACTGTCGGTTTCGCCACTCAAGGATTGGCTAACTACCTGATCAAATGTTTCAAGGACAATATCAAAGTGGCCATTTCGTTCGACTCGCGCAACCACAGCACAGAGTTTGCGAATATTGCCGCCAACATTCTGGCCGCCAACGGTATCCAGGTATTCCTGTTCGATTCCCTCCGGCCGACTCCAGAGCTGTCGTTCGCCGTGCGGCACCTGCAGTGCAATGCCGGCATCATGATCACAGCTTCACACAACCCGAAAGAATACAACGGCTACAAGGTGTATTGGAATGACGGCGGTCAGTTAGTGCCCCCGCATGACAAGAATGTCATCAACGAAGTCAACAAAATCAAAGAAGTGGAACAGGTCAAATGGGATGGACGCCCCGACCTGATTCGTTCGATAGGAAAAGACATTGACAACGTGTATCTTACCATGATCCGTCGTCTTTCCCTGAATCCCGAAGTGGTGGCAGAAAACAAGAACCTAAGTATCGTATACACCCCGCTGCATGGAACGGGAATCTCCGTGGTGCCGCAGGCATTGTCGGACTTCGGCTTCAAGAAAGTCCATATCGTGGAAGAGCAGGCTGTCGCCGACGGCAACTTCCCGACGGTGAAGTCTCCGAATCCTGAGGAACATGCCGCCTTGGAAATGGCCATCGCCAAGGCCAAGAAGGTGAAAGCGGACATCGTGCTGGCCACCGACCCTGATGCCGACCGCGTGGGTATTGCGGTGCGCCGTACCGATGGCGAATACCAACTGTTCAACGGAAACCAAACCGCCTCCCTGCTGTTCCATTACATACTCTCGCAAACTCAGTTCAATCCGCTGGACAACAACTTTTTCGTGGTGAAAACGATTGTCACGACAGACTTGATCAGCCAGATTGCCGCCGACTTCAACGTGGAATGCTTCAACGTGCTCACCGGATTCAAATACATCGCAGAGAAGATTCGTGAGAACGAGGGCGCGAAACAGTTCCTGGTCGGCGGAGAGGAGAGCTACGGATACTTGGTCGGCGATTTCGTGCGCGACAAAGACGCCGTCTCCGCGTGCTGCCTCATCGCCGAAATGGCGGCATATTGCAAAAACGTCCTCGGCAAATCGTTGATAGACCAACTGGAATCCCTCTACCGCCAATATGAGTATTTCAAGGAAGAGATGGTGTCGTTGACAGAACCGGGCGAGGCAGGCATGCAAGCCATCCAAAAGCGCATGAGCGACCTGCGCGAGAACCTGCCGAGGGAACTCGGCGGACAGCCGGTGATGAGGGTCTATGACTACAAGACCAAAAACACCTGCAACATGCAGTCCAAAACGTATGACCGCATTGAACTGCCCTCTTCCAATGTGCTGCAATTCCTCACCGCTGACGGCAGCAAAGTCACCGTGCGGCCCTCCGGCACCGAACCGAAAATCAAGTTCTACTTCAGCGTATGCACTCCTGTGCCACCTGAACAGAGCATCCAAGAGGTGGACAACCTGCTCTCCGAACGTATCGGGGCACTGAAAAAGTCCCTTGGCCTGAACTGAACGACAGTCGGCTTCCGACTCCTGAATCATGAATTCCATCACCATGGCCTGGCGCGGTTGAGCCGGCTTTCTGGTCTGGAAAGAAAGTCTAAAACCCTTAAAAAATATAAATGATAAACGAGAAATTATTAAATCCCCAGAGCATCGTTGTGTGCGGTGCGTCAAGTGACATTCACAAACCGGGCGGCAAAGCCCTGAAAAACCTGTTAGAGAGTGCCTTCAAGGGGCAAGTGTATGCCGTCAACCCCAAGGAGACAGAGGTCCAGGGCGTGAAATGCTACGCCAAGGTCGACGACCTCCCCCAAGTCGACTGCGCCATCCTCTGCATCGCGGCCAAGTTTTGCGCACAGACGGTTGATGTGCTGACCCAGCAGAAAGGCACCAAAGGCTTCATTATCATCAGTGCGGGCTTTTCGGAGGAGAACGCCGAAGGGGCCGCCATCGAGAAACATATTGTCGATGCCATCAACGCGGTGGGAGGGTCTCTCATCGGCCCCAACTGCACAGGCTTCCTCAACACCAACTACAGCGGCTGTTTCGACGCGCCGATCCCGAAACTCGACCACACGGGTGTCGATTTCATCACCGGTTCCGGCGCCACGGCCGTCTTCATCAAGGAGTATGGCATGAGTAACGGCCTGAAATTCAACAGTGTGTGGGCTGTTGGAAACAGCGCCCAAATCGGCATCGAAGATGTGCTGGAACATTTGGATGAAACATTCGACCCCGAGAAGTCGTCACGCGTGATCATGCTCTACATGGAGAAAATCGGCGACCCGCAACGGTTGCTGAAGCATTCGCGCAGCCTCATAAACAAAGGTTGCCATATCGCCGCCATCAAGAGCGGTGGCAGCGCTGCAGGCTCGCGTGCCGCCTCCTCGCATACAGGGGCACTGGCCACCAACGACGTAGCCGTCGACGCCCTCTTCCGCAAGGCCGGCATCGTGCGTTGCCAGAATCGACAGGAACTGACCACCGTGTGCGGGGTCTTCATGCATCCCGAAATCAAAGGCAATCGCTGTGCCGTGGTGACCCACGCCGGCGGCCCCGCCGTGATGCTCACCGACGTGCTCTCCAATGGTGGCATGGAAGTGCCTTCGCTTAAGGAACACCCTGCCAGCAAAGCCCTTTTGGAGAAACTCTTCCCCGGGTCTTCGGTGGGCAACCCCATCGACTTCCTCGCCACCGGCACCGCCGAACAATTAGGTTACATCCTGGATGCGGTGGAGAACGACTACACCAACATCGATTTCTCGGTCGTCATCTTTGGCTCGCCTGGACTCTTCTCGAACAAGGAGGTCTATGACCTGTTGGACGAGAAGATGAAGACCTGCAAGAAGCCCATCTTCCCCGTGCTGCCGAGTATCATTAACGTGAAGGACGAAATTAACGACTTCATCGCCAAAGGCCGTATCAACTTCCCCGAGGAATGCGTGCTTGGCAATGCCATCTGCAAAGTGTACAATACACCCAAGCCCAAGATGGACAACATTGAGAATCTGCCTATTGATAAGATTATTGTGTCACCCGCCAACGAGCCAGACAAGGCTGCGGTGGCCGAAGTGGCCGAGTCCATACGCGTGCTTGGCTTGCTCACCCCGATTACCGTCAGCCCTGTGGATGGAGGCTATCGCCTCCTGAAAGGTGCCAAGCGTTTGCGTGCTGCCAGCATGACTGGCATGACAGAGATTGCAGCCTATATTCAGGAAGGTGACGTGGCGTCCGACTTTCCCGACATCGATGCTCCGCGCATCCGCAGAACCATTGAACGCTGCAAGGACGGCTACATGGAAATCGCCGACTACAACGAGCTGCTCGACGCCGCCGGCATCAGCCGAAAGAAGTCCGTGGAGGTTTCCAAGAAAGAAGATGCCCTCGCATTTGCCAAAGAGGTAGGCTGCAGCAAGGACGTGCCGTTGGTGATGAAAGTCGTCGGCCCGCTTCACAAGAGCGATGTCGGCGGCGTGACCCTCGGCGTGAAAGACCTCGACACGGTCGCCAAAGAGTTCGACAGGCTGATCGTCATCCCCGAGACCTATGCCGTGGAGATGTACCCGATGCTGGACGGCACGGACGTCTATATCGGAGCCATCCGCGATCCGAAGTTCGGGCACCAGATCTTCTTCGGCCTGGGCGGCATCTTCATCGAAGTGCTGAAGGACGTTCAGAGTGCGATAGCGCCCATCACCGCAGCCGAAGCCAAGGAGATGCTCACGAAACTGCGCGGCTACAAGATCCTGCAAGGCGTGCGCGGCCAGGAGCCCGTGAACCTCGACCTCTATGCGGACCAAATCGCCCGCGTGAGCGCACTGGTGCAGGTCGCCCCCGAAATTGCAGAAATGGACCTCAACCCTCTATTGGGCAACCCGCGTTACGTCACCGCCGTCGACGCACGAATCCGCTTGGAAAGGTAACCCCCTTTGCCTCACAGGAGAAAGCGCGGTAATCCATAAAGATTGCCGCGCTTTCGCTTTCTACCCCACCCCACTTCGCCCTCTGGCCAAGGCTGCCCCGAGACACCCTAAACCAGTATGGCAAACATGCCTCGCCATATCGATTATTTTTGTACTTTTGCGCTTTCAAATTTTAAACACAATAAAATAATATAATATGAAAGAAACCGTATACAGAGCGAAACATGAGGCCTTAGGTGCCAAGATGGAAGAATTTGCCGGCTTTTACATGCCGATCCAGTACGACAGCATCACCAACGAGCACCTCCAGGTGCGCAACAAAGTGGGCGTGTTCGATGTGTCCCACATGGGTGAATTCACCGTGAAAGGCCCCAAAGCACTGGCTTTGCTGCAACACATCACCACAAACGACGTGGCCGCGCTGTTCCCGGGCAAGGTGCAGTACAGCTGCTTCCCGAACGGCAAGGGCGGCATCGTCGATGACCTGCTCGTCTACAACCTCCACGACGAGGATTACCTGTTAGTGGTGAACGCCGCCAACATCGACAAAGACTGGGCTTGGGTGGTCGAGCAAAACAAGGCTTTCGGCGCCGAAATCGAGAACATCTCCGACAACATCTCCCAACTGGCCGTCCAGGGTCCCCTCGCTCTCAAGGCCATGCAGAAACTGACGGATGCGAACGTGGTGGACATGGAGTACTACACCAACAAGATCATCACCTTCGCCGGCATCGACAATATCCTCTTCTCCACGACCGGTTACACCGGCAGCGGCGGATGCGAGATCTATTTCCCGAACGAGGTGGCCATGAAGATTTGGGACGCCGTGTTCGAGGCTGGTGCCGAATTCGACATCAAACCGATAGGTTTGGGTGCCCGCGACACGCTGCGCTTGGAGATGGGCTTCTGCCTGTATGGCCACGAGATTGACGACACGATCTCCCCGATCGAGGCCGGTTTGGGCTGGATTACGAAGTTCGTGGATGGCAAGGATTTCATCGACCGCAAGTACATGGAAGAGCTGAAAGCCAACGGCGTGACCCGCAGAATCGCTGGTTTCGAGCTGATCGACCGCGGTATCCCGAGAAACGGCTACGAGGTGTGCGATGCTGAAGGCAATGTCATCGGCGAAGTACGCTCCGGCACTTTCGGCCCCTCCGTCAACAAAGGTATCGGCACCGCACTCATCAAGAAAGAGTTCGCGAAGGCTGGCACGGAGATTTTCATCAAGGTGAGAAACCGTCTGCTGAAGGCCGTCACCGTGAAGATGCCGTTCTATACGGCGAAATGAGGTCGATGAATTTGACGAATTGACCGTAACCAAGCGAATGCAACAAGGCGCGGAAATCCCAAAAGATTATCGCGCCTTTTCGTTTCGGCATCGGGCTGTCAGAAGCGGGTCGCCGCCGTCACAGGGAGAATATCGTCCGGACGTTCTGTGCGAGAAACCGGGCCACCTGGTCGGTGGTAAACGGGGAAACGTTAACGACCATGTCATAGTTGCGGGCATCGTAGCGGGAGACCTTGGCAAATGACTTGGTGTAATTCTCGCGAGCTTTGTCAACCTTTTCCATAATCTCGCGCGCTTCCCTCTCGTCCACCCCCTGTTTCTCCATCAGGCGCCTTATACGGGCTTCCGGCTTGGCGATGAGGAATATCCGCATGGCGTTGGGGTAATCCTTGAAAATATGGAACCCTGTGCGGCCCACAATGATACAGGATTCTTTCTCGGCCAAAGACTTCAAAACCTTCTCCTCTTCATCGAACAGCTGGTCTGAATTCACCTCGAATGTCTCGTAGGCGATGGCGGCAGAGCTGCCAAACTGTTTGTAGAACCGACAAAAGTCCGCCCACCAGTTCCTCTTTTCCGCCTTGATTTGCTCGGCCCTCTCTTTGGTAAGATCATACTTTTCCAAAATGGAAGCGAGAATCTCCTTGCCATAGACTTTCACGCCAAGTATCTCACCCAGCTTTTCTGCAATTTCCTTCCCCCCGGAACCAGCTTCCCGGTTGATTGTAATGATGAATTTCGTGTTCTCCATATCGTTACGAATTTCTATTTTTAACTAAATCGCAAAAGTACATTTTTTTTGTCGAAGAGAACGCTTACAGGAAAGAATGGCGTGACACAGAAGATGACAAAATCCGGATTCTTTCCATAATGCACTGATTATCAAGCGTGTTAATAATTGTGTTCATAAAAAAGGCTGCGTTTGTTTTTGGGAAACAGAGGAAATGTTACTTTTGCAGTGGTTCAGGTTCTGAGCAGATTAATAGGGAACGCTGTGAGAATCAGCGGCTATACCCGTAGCTGTGAACCCCGATTTGCGCTCACCCAAAAAAAGCCACTGGCCTTAGGCCGGGAAGGCAAGGGGGAGTGGGGTGAGCCAGAAGACCTGCCTGGGCTGTGTGTATCGTAGCTTTCGGGACTAAGAGCAAACGAGAAAAGCAGGATTGTGCAATTTCTCCCCGAGCTGTTATTTTAACAACAAAACAAAAACCATCTTATGGACCAACTGTACATCATCAAACGCAATGGCAAGCGGGAACCTTTTTCGGCCGACAAAATCAAAAATGCCATCTCCAAGGCATTCCTCTCAGTGAACAGCTTCGCGACGCAGGATGTCCTCATCAACGTCATGAGCCGCCTCAAAATCCACGACGGCATCTCCGTGGAGGAGATCCAGAACCAGGTGGAGACCTCCCTCATGGCGGAACGTTACTACGAGGTGGCCAAGGCCTACATCCTCTACCGCCAGCGCCATTACGAAGACCGCGAGGTGAAGGAGAAACTGGACTTCCTGATCAACTACTGCAACGCCTCCAACGCGGCCACCGGCAGCAAATATGACGCCAACGCCAACGTGGAGCGCAAGAACATCGCCACCCTCATCGGCGAGCTGCCCAAGTCCAACTTCATCCGCCTCAATCGCAGGATGCTGTGCGACAAGATCAAGGATTTGTATGGTAAAGAATTATCAGACAAATATTTATATCTACTCAACCACCACTTTATCTACAAAAACGACGAGACCAGTATCGCCAACTACTGCGCATCCATCACCATGTACCCTTGGTTGTTGGACGGCACGAAGAGCATCGGCGGCAACGCCTCCGCACCGACAAACCTCAAGTCCTACTGTGGCGGCTTCATCAACATGGTCTTTATGGTCTCCAGCATGCTCAGCGGCGCATGCGCCACCCCCGAGTTCCTGATGTACATGGACTACTTCATCCGCAAGGAGTACGGCGACGAGTACTACAAGGAGAGCAGCAAGGTGGTGGACCTCTCCGCGCGGCAGCGCACCATCGACAAGATGATCACCGACTGCTTCGAGCAGGTGGTCTATTCCATCAACCAGCCCACCGGCGCCCGCAACTTCCAGTCGGTGTTCTGGAACGTGGCCTACTACGACCGCTACTATTTCGAGAGCCTTTTCGGCGAATTCCGGTTCCCCGACGGCACCAAGCCCGTTTGGGAGTCCCTCAGCTGGCTGCAGAAACGGTTCATGCGCTGGTTCAACCAGGAGCGGCTCCGCGCCGTGCTCACCTTCCCGGTCGAGACGATGGCTCTGCTCTCCAAAGACGGCGACATCATCGACACCGAGTATGCCGACTTCACCGCAGAGATGTACGCCGCCGGCCACTCTTTCTTCACCTACGTGAGCGACAACGCCGACTCGCTGAGCAGCTGCTGCCGCCTACGCAACGAGATTCAGGACAACGGCTTCAGCTACACCCTCGGCGCAGGCGGCGTCTCCACCGGCTCCAAGAGTGTGCTCACCATCAACCTCAACCGCTGTATCCAGCACGAATGCCGCAACAACATCCCGCACCTCCAATTCGTGGAAGAGGTCATCGACCTGATGCACAAGGTCCAGATCGCTTACAACGAAAACCTCAAATACCTGCAGTCTAATGGGATGCTGCCCCTGTTCGACGCCAACTACATCGCCATCAACCGCCAGTACCTCACCATCGGCGTGAACGGGCTGGTGGAGGCCGCCGAATTCCTCAATATCCCCATCAACGACAACCCGCAGTACCAAACATTCGTGGAAAACGTGCTTGGGCTTATCGAGAGATACAACCACCAGTACAAGAGCAAGGAGCTTCTGTTCAACTGCGAGATGATCCCTGCCGAAAACGTAGGGGTGAAGCACGCCAAGTGGGACCGCGAAGACGGCTACCGGGTGCCTCGCGACTGCTACAACAGCTACTTCTACCGCGTGGAAGACGACTCGCTGAACCTCATCGACAAGTTCCGCCTCCACGGGAACCGCTACATCGCACACCTGACGGGCGGCTCCGCCCTTCACGCCAATTTGGAGGAGCACCTCTCGCAAGCCCAATACCGGCAATTGCTCCGCGTGGCTGCGCAAGAAGGCTGCAACTACTTCACTTTCAACATCCCCAACACAGTCTGCAACGACTGCGGCCACATCGACAAACGATACCTCCACGAGTGCCCGAATTGCCACAGTACCAACCTCGACTACCTCACCCGCGTCATCGGCTACATGAAACGCGTCAGCAGCTTCTCCCAAGCCCGCCAAGAAGAGGCCAGCCGCCGACACTACGAACACTTTAATGCCACTACTAAACATTAACCTCTAACCATTAACCATTTTGCTAAAATACTATAACTACGATATTGTCTTCCAAGAAATTCCTGACGAGGTGACCTTGGCAGTGAACATCACGGACTGTCCTCACAGGTGCAAGGGCTGCCATAGTCCGCATCTGCACCAGAACATCGGGGAAGCATTGGACCACAAGACATTAGACACGTTATTAGCGAAATACGGGCGGCAAATCACATGTGTGTGCTTCATGGGCGGAGACCGCAATCCGAAAGAGGTGTCGGAGTTGGCGCACTACATCCGGCAGCACAGCAAGCTGAAAGTTGCCTGGTATTCCGGAAACGACACACTGCCGCAAAACGCTGCGCAGTTCGACTACCTGAAAGTAGGCGGCTATCGGCCGGAACTCGGTGGCCTTCGATCGCGAACCACAAACCAGCGGCTTTACTGCAACGCCAACGGGTTAACAACAGACATAACAAGCCGCTTCTGGCGTTGAAGCCTTCACCGCCAGCATATTGCAACAAGATTTATCACGAAAAACTTATTCCCGAGTGAGGTTGTCTTTCACACAACGCACGCTCAACGCATCTCCGGCATTGTGTGCCTCCGCTCCGGGTGTGTCGCAGAAATAGGGAATCATCAAAGCCGTGGAGGCACTGCCTTGCGGGTTGACGTCAGTCCAGAAACCAGCTACGGTACGCAGGCCTTCATACTGTTGAGTGACAGAATTGTAGAAGCCGCCAGGCAGCATGGTGAAACCTGTGCTGTTGATGTTGTTGTTAGGATCCAACCAATGTTCGGTGCTGTTGACTTCCTCAGAACTGTAGGTGGCGAAAAGGGCGGCCTCCTCCGCAGTGGGGATATGCCATCCGCAGGGGCAGATACCCTGCACATAGTCACCGACGGCATGGTTTCCCACTGCATCGTCCCAAGAATAAAGACGGCCATATATGGACAGATTTGCAGCGACATCAGGATATAACATACTCTTATAGATTCTGTTATTCACATACCCGCCTGACGCATGACTACCTGCACCCTCACAAGCCGCATAATTCTCTGTCTGCAGATTCTCACGCGTCCAGCAGTAGAAATCGTTCATAACCACGGTATTGTACTGATGGTTGTCGGCATCCAGGACCGTCAGCGGGCAAATGGTTACGAAAAGGCGCACCAAACTGTCACAGCCGTGCACAGAAAGGTAAGTCAGTTCATTCATACCCTCCACCAGCTGTACATCCTCGCCTCCTTTTAGCAGGTTTCCCGGCACAACGGGCAGCACGTCGGCGTGGTACATGCGGGCATCTTCCATGTTATATATTTCATACACATTGAGGGTCAGCTTATTGAGGAGATCGTAACCCGAAAGGGTATCCACGTTGGTCTGATAGTTCTCGAACTGATAGGTACCAGGGGCTAAGCCGTCAAGTTCGAAGTAATTCTCGGCATACACCCCATCCTGGCAAATGCCTGCCTCTATCTCTTTGGTGACCAGCTGCGCTTGGGCCACCCCTTCGGAAATTTCGACCTCTCCATTATGGTACTGTCTGTAAAATGGCTGACCAATAGCGATATACACATTGTTTTCCGTCATACCCCCGGCCACGAAACCATGAACAGTCAACGGCGACTGCTGGGCATCGGCTGAAAAGAGGCCCAACACGAGTGCCGCTGCAGCGACAAATCCGCGCACACAACTTCTGACCGATGTGGAAAACGCATCGGAATACCTTAACAACTCCTTGTTTATCATATATCTACACATAACATCCGATTCAAAAAAACATCTAAGCAAACAACTGGCAAAGATACATTTTTTTAATACAAATAGTTGAAAAAGCCTGACTATGCGAGCTTTTTCAACTACTATGTTTTGGAAGATAGGGAGCGATATTTCCGCTCGTTGCAGGTACACTTTCACAATCCTGCATCTGGATTGCGGCCGTTGTTTTGCTACGAGGATGGAAGTTCGGCCTCTACAGGGTCTTATCAGTCACCTCCTCAGCCTGCAGCACAAAAGCCCTGAGGCCCTGCTGTTCAGCAGACATGTCCAGTTCGTGGATGTCTCGGAGCAGCGGCCGCACCTGCTCATCCGGAACGAAGGCCAACACAGCCGAATTGAGTGTCGGCCATGCGTGCGTGCCATAGTGCGGTTCCCCGTTGTCGGAGCCGCGTCCCTGCACCTCGTTCCAGAAGGTGAAACCACGTATTTCGTTCTTGTCCAAAATTTCCATGACCTCATCGTAGAAGGCCTGATATAATGATATGAAGACTGCTTTCATTTTTTTTCGTTTTTGTTTGTTTTTTTCTTTAACTGTCCCACGCTTCGCAGGACTCTCGCTTCTCTTTGACTCTCCGAAGCGGTTCGTTGAATCGTGATTTCAGTGAACCAGGAAAGTATATCCACTCACCAATCACTAATCACCAATCACTATACTTCGTTGACGCCGAGGGCTTTGTTGCGTTCGCGGCGGGCACGGCGGCGGGCATCGCCCCGGGCGTTCCATTCGGCGAACTTGCTGAAGACGATCGGGATGAGGATCAGGGTCACCATAGTGGAGAAGGTGAGGCCCCAGGCCACCACCATACCCATGGAGTTCCACATCTCAGCGCCTTCACCTTTATCAACAGCCAAAGGAATCATACCGAGCACGGTGGTCAGGGTAGTCATCAAGATCGGGCGCAGACGGGAGCGGCCGCCGGCGACCACGGCATCCTTGATGCTCATGCCACGCTCCACACACAAGCTCGTGTAGTCAATGAGCACAATGCCGTTCTTCACCACGATACCGATCAACATCATGATGCCGATCAAAGCCATGATGCCCAGTGCGGTCTGTGTCACAGCCAAGCCGATGAGCACACCGGTGAGGGCGAAGAAGATGGAGCCCATGATGACGAACGGATAGCTGAACGACTCGAACTGTGCAGCCATCACCACATAGACCAGGATGATAATCAGGGCCATCAGCATGTACATGTCACCGAAAGCATCTTGTTGATCCTCCCAAGTACCGCCGATCTTGTAGTCGAGCGTGGAGGGGACATCCATCTGGTCGAGTTCGTGCTGTGCGGAGGCCACCAATTCGCTCAACGCCGCGTCCTTGGCCACCACGCAAGAGACCTTGACCATACGTTCGCGGTCTTTTCGGACAATAGTCGGCGGGGTGAAAGTCTCTTTCACCTGGGCCACATCGCCCACGCGGATGCCCTTACCCATATTGTTGTACATCAGGATGTTTTCAATGGCATGGATATCGTTACGGAACTCGGGTGCATAGCGTACGCGGATGTTGTATTCGTCACCGTCCTCCCGGAACTGGGAAGCCGTGTAGCCATTGAAGCGGTTTCGCACGTAGCTGGCCCCCGTGGTGGAGTTCAGACCATTCTCGGCCAGTTTTTGCCGGTCGAAGACAACCTCCAGTTCGGGCGTGTACTCGTCGCGGCTGATCAGCACCTCGGAACAGCCCGGCACCTGGCGCATACGCGCGGCAAGGTCGGTGGCAAACTGGTCGGTGGTGTTGAAGTCGTAACAGTACAGCTCGATATCCACGGTAGATTGTCCGCCCATATTACCCTGTCCTGTGGAGACGGTATATGAGTTGATCTCGATATGCTGCTTCATGATGTCACGGATACCGTCGGCGATTTCGGTGATGAACTTCTTACGTTCGGTCTTCTTCACCAGACGTATGTTGAAGGAGAGCAGATGCGTGCCGTTGTCTCGCATCAGGCTCCAGGTGTTGTCCTCATCGGGCATACCCACGGAGTAGTTGACGGTCTTGATTTCATCCGGATATTTTTCCCACATCTCCTTCACCAACTGGTCGCCCAACGCCTTGGTAGTCTCCACGCGCGTGCCCTGCGGCAGTTTCACGGTTGCACTCAGACGGGCGTTATCCTGTGTCGGGAAGAACTCGGTGGGGATGATAAGCAACAGGGACAGGCTGGCGAGGAAAATGAGGACTGCCACACCCACCACCGTTTTGCGGTGGTTCACGCACCAGCGCAGGATACGGGCGTAGATGTTGTCGAGCCAGGTCAGGAAACGCTCGATGGGCGCATAGGCTTTCTCGAACCACTTGCTCTTCTTGGGGTTCTTTTTCAGCATCAGGGAACTCAGCATGGGCGTCAGGGTCATGGAGGCAAGCAAGGAGACGGCAATCACGATGGTGACAATCCAGCCTAACTGCTTGAACAGGACGCCTGCCATACCGGTCAGGAAAGTCAGCGGCAAGAACACGGCGATAATCACAAGGGTGGAGGCCACGATGGAGAGCGACACCTCGCTGGTGGCGAACACGGCCGCCGCCTTGGGCTTCGACCCCCGCTCGATGTGGGTGGTGATGTTCTCCAAGACCACGATGGAGTCATCGACCACCAAACCGATGGCTATGGATATGGACGACAACGAGATAATGTTCAACGTGTTGCCCGTTGCCAACAGATAAATGAAGGCTGCAATCAGGGAGACGGGCACCACCACGGCGATGATGACCGTGGCACGCCATCTTCCGAGGAAGAAAAGCACCACCACGACCACTAACAGCAGGATGATGAGGATGGTCTCCTCCAAGCTGGCAATGGTGTTGGTGATGTTGTCGGAGTTATCGACCAGGACGTTGAGTTCCACGTCGGCGGGCAGGGAGTTCCGGATGTCAGGCAGTTGGGCCAGCACTTTCTTACAGATTTGCACCGTGTTGGCACCGGTCTGCTTCTGGATGATGACCATGGCGCCGCGCTGTCCGTCGGTGTAAGACTCCTGCATACGTTCCTGCAGGGTGTCGCGCACCACGGCTACATCCTTCAGATAGACGTTCTTGTTGTTGTAGCTGCCGACCACCACGCTCTCCATCTCGTCGGCGCTGTTAAACTCGCCATCGACACGCATGGAGTAGGTCTTGGAACCCACGTCCATCACACCAAGGGAGACATTGCGGTTTTCCGCGCCCAGGATCTGGGCGATGGCCTCGATGGTGAGGTTATAGCTCTCCAGCTTGTAGGGGTCGCAATAGACCTGGATCTCGCGCTGCGGGGCGCCGGAAATGGAGACCGCGCCCACGCCGCTGATACGCGACAGCGGGGAGGAGACCTTGTCGTCCAGGATTTTATAGAGCGCCTGCGTGCTCTGACCCGACTTCACCGACAGCATCATGATGGGCATGTCGTCGGCACTGAACTTGAACAGGTAGGGCGAGTTGGCCCCGTCGGGAAGGGCCGACTTCACCATGTCCAACTTGTCGCGGACATCGTTGGTTTTCTGCTCGATGTCCACCCCGTATTCGAACTCGAGATAGACGATGGAGTAGTTCTCCTTGGAGTTGGAAGTGATGTGCTTGAGGTCGCTCAGCGTGTTAAGCACATTCTCGATGGGTTTGGACACGTTGTCCTCGATATCCTCCGCGCTGGCGCCGCCATAGACGGTGAGCACCATGATGGTGTTGCCATCCATGTGGGGGAACAGATCGACCGGCAGTTTGGTCAAGGCGAAGATACCGATAATCACGACGGCGATGTAGATCAGTCCGGTCATGATCGGTCTTTCAACTGATTTTTGGTATAGGCTCATATTTTATAGTACAATTTTATTTTGCAGATTAAGTCCTCACTACGGGTAACCGAGGAATGATTATAAATGCTAATTTTTGACCATTATTTTCTGATGGTGTTCTTTACCGATATTGTCCGTCAAGCGCAGACGATAGTCGCCGACGGGGATGTTCCTCATGTCCATCGTGGTGGACACGATTAATCTTGGGACGGACGCGATTCATCGCGTCCGTACAAACCGCTGGGCGATGCCTACTTCAGAGTCCCTTCTACTTCTCCACATTCACTTCCAACCCGTCTTTCAGACGCGCGAGGCCCGTGGTGGCCACCATGTCGCCGTCATGCACGTCGCCGCTGAGCAGCTCGTAGGCCTTGTCCAAGTGGCGGCCAATCTCCACCTGGTTGAAGGAGACCTTGCCGTCCTTATAGACATAGACGTAGCGGTTGCCGGAGCCCTGCTGGCGGAAGATGGCCTCGTCGGGCACCACCACGTGCTTCTGCGTGCCGAAGTTGATGGTCACGCGGGCGTACATGCCCGGGCGCACGCGGCTGTCGGTATTAGCCAACTGCACCTCCACGGGGAACGTGTGCGTGGCCCCGTCCATCGTCGGGTAGATCAGGCTGATCTTGCCCTTGAACTCCTCGTCGCCGTAGGCATCCACCTTGACGCTCACCGGCGTGCCCACCTTCACCTGCTTGAACAGGGTCTCGGAGATGTTGATGTTCATCTTCACGGGCGTGATCTGCTGCACCGTCACCACCGGGAGACCGCCGAAGAGGTCGCCACTGTCGTAGTTCCGGGCTGTAACCACACCGGAGATCGGGCTGAGGAGCTGCGTGTTCTCCAACAGGTTGTCGTAGTTGGTCTGCGCCACGTCAACCTGGGTCTTCATGGCGTCCCAGTCCGACTTTGAGGTGCCACCCACCTTGTAAAGCTCGTCGATGCGCTTGAAGCTCGTCTTAAGGTTGTCGAGCTGAGACTTGGCCTGCTTGAGGCTGTTCTCGTTCATCTGCACAAGGACCTTGCCCTTGGCCACGCGGTCGCCCACTTCAACGTAGATCTTGTCGATACGGCCACCGGTCAGCGGCGCGATGTTGTTCACCGCGTTAGCCTCCACGATAGCGGTGTATTCGAAGGTCTGCTCCACGTCTTCCATGTGCACTTCTTGCGTACGTATAGTCATTTTCTGGTCGCCTGCGGTGACGGCCTCTTTTTTCTTGCAACCACCCAACACTAACATGATGATTGCCAATAAAACGGTTGATTTTTTCATATTCGGTATTATTTTTTATTCTTTTTTGCACTTCACTCTACCAGGCCTTTGTCCCTCTTAACCTGCTCATAGAATGATTGTTTATTTTCCTCAAAGAACCTGCTTCCTACGGGGAAGGCCCCAATTACTAATTACTCGTTCCCCAATGTTGCGTCAAGGTTGGCCTTGGCAGTGAGGTAGTTGAAGATATCCTGGCAGTAGGTGAGCTGTGTGGTGGTGAGGGAAAGCTCCGTGGTGCGGAGGTCCAGCCAGGTGTTCATTCCGACTTCGTACTGTTTTTGGGCGATGTCGTAGGCTTTCTGCGCCTGACGCATGGTCTCGCTGTCGGAAGCGATGTCCTCGATGGCCTGCTGCATGTCGTTCAGGTAGCTCTGCACCCCGAGGCGGAGGTTACGCTCCAAGTCGAGACGCTGGTCTTTCATGTTCGCGATGTTCAAGTCGGACTGCTGCAGTTTGAAGTGGGTGGCCGCCCAGCCGACTATCGGGATCTGCAACGACAGGGCCACGTAGGAATAGGGGTAGTTGGCGAAGGTGCCGCCGTCGTCGCCCATGCCGGAATACTGGAAGGCACCCGCCAAGGCGAGCATCGGCAGCGACGCACCGCGGACGACCTTCTTCGACTGCTCTAACTGCTCTATGCCGATGTCAATCTGCCGCAAAGCGGAATTGTAGGCCAACTGGACTTCCTGTTCCGTAGGCATCGTGGCGCTAAGCACCGTCTGCTCATAGTCGGAAAGACTCCCCTCGAAGACCACCGGCTCGTTGACATCCATGCCCAGCACCACTTTCAGACGCATAGCAGCCAGTTTCACCGCTTTGGCGGCGGAGCTGACCGACGGGCGTTGGTTCTGCAAAGCCACGTCGGAACGCAATTTCTCGAACTCGGAGACCAAGCCTTGCTCAAACGACTGGGTCACCAACCGGTTGCTGGCCTCCAGATTGTCGTAGCTGGCCTGTAAAACGGCATGCGACTGCTTCGCAAGCAAGTAGGTGTAATAGGCCTGCTTCACCTGGTTGACCAACTCCAGCTTGGAGGAGCGGGCCGACTCTAACGCCATGTCAATGTCCATAGAGCTGAGTTTCAGGCTCGACCAAAGCGGGAAAGAGACCAACGGCAGGCTCAGGTTGGCCCCGACGGAGTAGGTGTTGTCGCGTCCCACCTTGATGTTCATCGTCTGCCCCCCCATGTCCATCGACATGGTCTGCTTGAGAAGAGTGCGGTTATAGTTGGAGGCAATCGACACGTCGGGGAAGAGCGACATAATCTGCTCCTTCTTATAGACCTGCTTGATTTGGACATTGCGGTCGGCAATGCGCATCGTGGGGGATTCTGAAAGAGCGATCTCAAGAGCCTTGTTCAGGTCAATGCGGACGGAATCCTGAGCCCACGCTGTAGCAGCCATCCCACATATCATAGCCCCTGTCAACAGGAAAACTAAGCATTTCTTCATTATCTGCATATTCTTTTATTTGTTAAATATCTCGAACACAATAAATTATAAATACTTTTCGCAATTTAGGAAAACGGCTGCAAAAATAGTAAAATTAAGATACCTTGTGTACTATTTACACACTTTATTGATTTTTTTTTCAATTTACGGGATAACCCATTAACAACCACATGGTTAAGTAAGGCAACAAACAACTTTTGAAAGGGAAGAAAAAAAAATGTACTTTTGCGCCGTGTAAAAATCACACAATCTATGGGAGAAAAAGGGACTTACACATATGATTACTGGCGTCCTGCGGTGACGGTGGACAATGTGGTGTTCAGTTTCGACGGCACACACCTCAACGCGTTATTGATCAAACGCGGCAACGAGCCCTACAAGGGGCAATGGGCTTTCCCCGGCGGTTTCTTGGACGAGGACGAGACCCTGGAGGAGGCCGCCCGCAGGGAGCTGAAGGAGGAAACAGGGCTTTCGCCGAAGTTCCTCAATGAGGTGGGGGCGTTCAGCGACCTTGACCGCGATCCCCGCGGCCGGACCATCTCAGTCGCATTCGCGTCGGTCGTGCGCCCGAACCAGTCTTCGGCGGTTGCCGGCGACGACGCCAAGGAAGCCCGCTGGTTCAATGTGCACGAGATGCCCCGGCTGGCCTTCGACCACGAGAGAATCTGCCGGATGGCGCTCTGGAAACTCCGCCTGGCCGTCCTCAACTCCCCCGTCGCCTTCGCCCTGTTGGACGACATCTTCACCCTCCCGGAGATGCAGCGGCTCTACACGCAGATATTCTGCAAGGAATTTGACCGACGTAACTTCCAGAAGAAATTCTTGGCTTCCGGGATGCTCACCCCCGTGGCACAAAGCGACGAGGAAAAGAAGTCGCCCCACTCCCCTATCCAATATCGCTTCAACGAGGCCGGGTACACGCAACTCCGCGAGAAGATGCTTCGGTGCTGATTCCTTCTGACAACCCTTTCTTTTTCAGCAAGAAATCAATCCTGTATGCGATGGCAAACGACAGGTCCATCTCAGCCTTCGTCTTTGAAGACTCTTTGCCATCGCACTCCCTGAACAATTCATTTGTGCCCATAATTCGAAAGTTGACCATCCCAAACCTTTGATGTGATTCTTCTCGATAGGGGATTTGCAGAAATTAGGGATAATTTGTTTCCCGCAGAAGTCAAAAAGACCTTTTTCTGTGCAAATCCGCGAGTTCTGCGGGATATTCTCCGCACAAGTCTGCGAGTTCTGCGGGAGAAAAGTAACGCCTTCACACGATACTGATATTGGGGGACACTTTTACCCCCATCGGTATGGTCTTATACCTTTTGGCTTGGTGAATTATTCCTCAAATTGGAACAACAGCTGGCAGTCGGCAGATTCCAGCGTAATGTCCACCGCAGGACTCACGACAGGTATCATCCGTTTCAACGGAAGCCACCGCAGATTGCCTCGGGCATAGTAGTCGGCCTTTTGGCACACCAACGTGGAAATTTTGCTGCACAGAGTCCCTTTGATATGCAAAACCCATAGCGGCTGTCGCAGCTGCTCTTCAGAAAAACCGAAACAAGCATGTTTATAGCGTTCCACGGTCCAATGGGCATCAGCGTCGGTGACATAAACCGTATCCGCGAATGAAATTAACCGGCAAAGGGTGTCGTGGTCCCCAACGGAACGCATTCTTTGGACATTGGGGATGCCGACCATCGGCTTCTCAGCTTGAGGTGTTGAATCCTGTTGGGCACAAAGGCTGGACGACAAACACAAAAGGCTGAATACAAATACAATAGCCGGTTTCATAATTACAGGCGTTATTTTCCGCAAAAATATAGCTGAACAAACATCAAACCATGGAACAGGAAAATCCAATAGAAGAGGCCCGGAGATATGTGACCACGCACTTGCCCGGTCCGCAATCCTCCTGAAAGCACGGAATAGAGGTTGCCCGCAGCTTATCGAAGCGACTGGCGCCGTTCTTTCCAATAGGTCTCCATCTCCTCCAACGATTTGCCGGTCGTTTCGGGCACCATCTTCCAGATGAAGAGGGCCGCAAGGATGCCCATCAGCCCGTAGAGCCAGTAGGCGAAACCATGATTGAACAGACTGGTGAGCGTCTCGTTCTTGTCGAGCATCGGGAACGTCCATGAAACCAGGAAGTTGGAAATCCACTGCGAGGCCACGGCCACTGCCATCACCATGGAGCGGATGGAGTTGGGGAAGATTTCGGACAGCAGTACCCAGCAGACGGGGCCCCACGACATGGCGAAACCGGCGGTATAGACGAGCATGCAGACCAGCGAGCCGACACCCACGTTGTGGGTGTGGAAGGTGGTGCCAAGGACGACCATGGAAAGTGCCATCACCAGAGCCCCGATAATCATCAGAGGCCGCCGGCCGAAGCGATCGACCGTGAGGATGGCGAGGATGGTGAAGACGAGGTTCACCGCACCCACAACGGCCTGTTGCAGCAGGGCCGTGTCGGTGGCGGAACCCATGGTCTTGAAAATTTCGGGGGCGTAATAGAGCACCACGTTGATGCCGATGAATTGCTGCAGCGAGGCCAACAGCACCCCAACCACGATGATGGGGACTCCGTAGTTGCGGATGGGCACCACGAGGGCGACCAGGAAGCTGGCGACCAACGAGATCTCAAAGGCACTGGCTACATGGCACAGTCTCAAAACGATGAAGCCGGCCACCAAGAAAAAGAGCCAGGTGAGCAAGAAGACGTAGAACGGCTGCATGGGAGCCTCTTTTTCGGCGAGGCTTTCGCGAATGGCGGTCATCTCCTTTTCGGCGCTGTCGCCGGAGATTTTTCGCAGCACGGCCAGGGCCTTCTCGTCGCGGCCGCGCATCACCATGTAGCGCGGAGTCTCAGGCACGAAGCAGAGTGCAACGAGGAAAAGGCCTGCGGGAATCATCTCGGAGGCGAACATCCAGCGCCACCCGTAGTGGTGAAGCCAGGTCGCGTCTCCCTGCTGCGCGATGCCATAGTTCACGAAGTAGATGATGAGCATCCCCAGCACGATGGCGAACTGGTTCCACGACACCAAGGTGCCACGCTTGTCGGAGGGCGCAACCTCGGCGATGTACATCGGGGAGACCATCGAGGCGATGCCCACGCCGATGCCACCGCTGATGCGGTAGAAGACGAAGTGGCGCAGGAACGTGTAGTCGCCGTCACCGGGCATCCCGAAGAAAATCTCGGGCCATGCCGAGCGCAGGGCGGAGAGCAGGAAAAGGACGGCCGCGATAATCAGCGAGGGCTTGCGCCCGAACTTCTGCGAAAGCCATCCCGCTGCACACGCCCCGATGATGCAGCCAATCAGGGCGCTGCTCACCACGAAGCCCTCCAATGAGTGGGCTTGCGCCGTAGGCAAATTTTGCGGCTCTATGAAAAAGACCCGCAACGATTCCACTGTGCCGGAAATCACCGCTGTGTCGTAGCCGAACAACAAACCGCCCATCGTGGCCACTAAGGTCAGGGCGAAAACGTACCATCTGCTCTGTTTCATATTGGGTTATTGAGTTATTGGCATGTTGTTGCTGAAATATAATTGTACATTATACATTGATTACAGGTACATGCTGACTATCATTTCGTAGAGTTCCTGTTGGCCGCTGCGTTGTTCCGGTTCGGGGAGCTGCAGGGCGATGTTACGCAGGTCCTCCAAGGTGAGTTTTCCATCCTCAAAGGCCTTGCCTTGGCCCTCGTCGAAGGAGGCGTAGCGCTGGGTGCGCATCTTCACGAGGTCGGAGTTCTCGAGGATGGCGGCGGCGGTGAGCAGTCCGCGCGCGAAGGCGTCCATGCCGCTGATATGCGCGTAGAAGAGGTCCTCCAAATCGGTGGAGTTGCGGCGCGTCTTGGCATCGAAGTTGGTCCCGCCAGTGGTGAATCCGCCACCCTGCAGGATCACTAACCATGCCATCGTCAGCTCGTAAGGATCGATCGGGAACTGGTCGGTGTCCCAGCCGTTCTGGTAGTCGCCGCGGTTGATGTCGATGCTGCACAGCATGCCCGCGTCGGCGGCGCACTGCAGCTCGTGCTCGAAAGTGTGGCCGGCCAGTGTGGCGTGGTTCACCTCGATGTTCAGCGCAAAGTCCTTGTCCAGCCCGTAGTGTCTGAGAAACCCGATGACCGTCTCGGCATCGACATCGTATTGGTGCTTGGTGGGTTCCATCGGCTTCGGCTCGATGAGGAACGTGCCCTTGAAGCCCTGCTTGCGGCCGTAGTCTCTCGCCATCGTCAACAGCATGGCCAGATGCTCTTTCTCGCGCTTCATGTCGGTGTTGAGCAGCGACATGTAGCCTTCCCGTCCGCCCCAGAAGACGTAGTTCTGACCGCCGAGGGCGATGCAGGCATCGATGGCGTTCTTGATTTGCGTGGCGGCGAAAGCGGTGACATGGAAGTCGGGGTTGGTGGCGGCGCCGTTCATGTAGCGTTTGTGGCCGAAGACGTTGGCGGTGGACCATAGAAGTTGCTTTCCTGTGGCCTGCTGCAGCCCTTGGGCGTGTTCCACCATCGTGGACAGCCGTTTCTCGAACTCGGAGAGTGAGTCGCCGGGCTCCACCACATCGACATCGTGGAAGCAGTAGTAGGGTATGCCACACTTGGTCATGAACTCAAAGGCGGCATCCATCTTCAGCTTGGCACGGGATATGGGGTCGGCGGCGGCGTTCCACGGAAAGGTCTTCGTGGGGCCGCCGAATTGATCGACGCCGTCGGCGCAAAGGGTGTGCCAATAGGCCATCGCGAACTTGAGGTGCTCGCGCATGGTCTTGCCCATCACCACACGGTTCTCGTCATAATAGTGGAAAGCCAACGGATTCTTGGAATCCTTGCCTTCGAAATGGATTTTCCCCACCTTAGGGAAAAATGCGGTTGAACCTTGATAATATTCCATATTGTTTGATTTATTTCCTCTTGAATCTGCAAAAGTACATTTTTCTTTTAAATTTGGGCGATCCGCTGCCGCAGCAGTTCTTTCCATCGTGCGTAAGCGTCGATGCATGCGGCGCGGAGAGCAGGGGCGGGCTCCACAACGGCAATCCTGCGGAGAGGGCGGAATGCCTCGTCGGGTGTGGAGTAGCGACCGCTTCCCAATGCTGCACCGATAGCCGCACCCTGAGCGCCGTTAGTATCGTAGAGTTCGATGACCGCATCGGCGACTGTCGCCAGCGTGGTGCGAAAGACCGGACTGAGGAACAGGTTCGCGTACCCGGCCCGGATGACGCGCGTGCTCATGCCGGTCTGCTGCATGATGTCCATGCCGTATTTGAAAGAGAAGGCTACCCCTTCCTGCGCAGCGCGCGCCAATACGCTGGCATCGTGTATGTTGAAGTTGATGCCGTGGATGGAAGATCCGATCTGCCGGTTTTCAAGGATGCGCTCGGCACCATTTCCGAAAGGAAGTATGGAAACACCGTCCGAGCCGGCCGGAGCCTGTGCCGCCATGTCGTTGAACTCTTCGTAGCTCTTACCCGATGCAATCATCCGCTTCATCCACGCATTCTGGATACCAACACCGTTGGTGCAGTGCATCACACCCAAACGGGGGACTGCGGCAAGGTGGTTTACGTGTGCGAACATGTTGATACGGGACTTCGGATCAGTGCAGACTTGGTCGCTGATGCCATAAACCACCCCAGATGTTCCGGCGGTAGAGGCCACTTCACCAGGATTCAAGACATTGAGGGACAATGCATTGTTGGGCTGGTCGCCAGCCCGGTAGCAGATGGGAATGCCGGCGGGCAGACCGAGTTCGGCAGCCGCAGATCCTGTCAGGAAGCCCTGCTCTCCAAAAGTCGGCACTTGTTCGGGAATCATCTCTTCGGGGATGCCGAGGCAACGCAGCAGCGGTTCCGACACCCTGTTCTCGCGAAAATCCCAGAACATGCCTTCGGAAAGTCCGGATACCGTGGTGCGCACTTCGCCGGTCATCCGCATGGCGATGTAGTCGCCAGGCAGCATGAATTTGTGTACTCGGTCGAAAATGCCGGGCTCGTTTTCCCGTACCCAAGCCAGTTTGGCGGCGGTGAAGTTGCCGGGCGTGTTGAGCAAATGTTGCAGACAATAGTCGTGGCCCAGCGTCTCGAATGCCCGCTCCCCATAAGGCACGGCTCGACTGTCACACCAGATGATGCTTGGTCGAAGAGTTTGCAACTGCTTGTCAACCAGCACCAAACCATGCATTTGGTAGGTGATGCCGATGGCTTTGATGGCCTCAGGTGGAATGCCCGCTGTGTGAAGGGCAGTGTGGAGGGCTGTTTTCAGGTAAACCCACCAGTCGCTGGGGTTTTGTTCCGCCCATCCGTTTTGCGGGGCGTTGATGGGGGCCTCTGTTTGCGGAGCGAAGGCCGAAGCCGACGCGGATCCCGTCTCGCCGTCCATCAGGACGACTTTCACGGAGGAGCTGCCGAGGTCTATTCCAAGGAAGTATGCCATGTTTTGGGAGTTTTGTGATTAAAAAACGGCGGAAACCGTCTTGTTCCCGCCGTTTTTTATGATGGAAAAAGTAATTACTTGTTGTAGCGTTCCTTCAGGACTTTGATCATATCGACGGTCATGGAGGTGAGGTCGTATTGCGGTTTGAAGCCCCACTCCTCGCGGGCGCAATGGTCGTCCATCTGGTTCGGCCAGGAGTCGGCGATGCTTTGGCGCAGTTCGTCGTATTGGTACTCCATCTGGAAGTCAGGGATGTGCTTCTTGATTTCGTTGAAAATCATCTCGGGTTCGAAGCTCATGGCCGTGATGTTGAAGGAGTTGCGGTGAATGAGCTTGGCCGGGTCGGCTTCCATGAGGTCCATGGCGGCTTTGAGGGCATCGGGCATGTACATCATGTCCATGAAAGTGCCTTTTGCGATGGGGCAGGTGAACTTCTCGCCCTTCACAGCAGCATAGTAGATTTCCACGGCGTAGTCGGTGGTGCCGCCGCCGGGAAGCGTGACATTGGAGATGAGGCCGGGGAAACGGACCGAGCGGGTGTCAACGCCGAAACGTTTGAAATAGTAGTCGCTGAGCAGCTCGCCGGTGACCTTGGTGACGCCATAGATGGTCTTCGGGCGTTGGATGGTGTCCTGCGGGGTCATATCGTGGGGGGTGTCGGGGCCGAAGGCGCCGATGGAACTCGGGGTGAAGAGGGCGCAGCCGAACTCGCGGGAGACTTCCAGGCAGTTGAGCAGTGCGCCGATGCCGACGTTCCAGCCGAGCATGGGGTTGGCCTCCGCCTTGGCGGAGAGGATGGCGGCGAGGTTGTAGATGGCGTCGATGTTGTATTTTTTCACCGCGTCGGCGATGTCTTGCGCGTTGGTGGCATCAATCTTGCAGGATGGACCGGCATCGGCCAAATCACCCTTCAACGGGTAAATCATGTCGGCGGCAACTACGTTGTCGGTACCATAAACTGCACGCAATGCGGGGGTTAACTCGGAACCAATCTGTCCGCAAGCTCCAATGACCAATATCTTTTTCATCTTCTATCTGTTTTTTGTGAATACATTTTTTTGAGGGTGCAAAGGTACATTTTATTCAAAAACAATACATAGGTTTTGGATTTTTTTCTGCCGGTAGTTGTTGAAGCAACGACCTGTCTAAGAATCAGAATTACAAAAAAAGAGACGGCAACTGTCGTCTCTATCCTTTTTGTAATTCGTCGGGGTGAGAAGACTCGAACTTCCGACCCCTTGCACCCCATGCAAGTGCGCTAGCCAACTGCGCCACACCCCGAATCATTTACGGCGGCAAAGATAGTATTTTTTTTGATGATTCATCCAAAGTGACATTTTTTTTCTTCATTCTTTATCTAACTGGTTCTTAACGACATAACAGCATATCCAAAGAAAAGCTGTTAAGTCAACCCTCATAAAACCGTCATATTTTGGCGGATTTCTTGCATCAGCAGACATATTCAGGAAAGGAAGTCAAGAATCCCCACAAAGGACATAAAGGCCACCAACGAGGCCCAGAACGCCAGGGCTTACGCATCAACTTTTTTATTTGGGCGAGCCGGCGCGGATTAGGAGACGACGCTTCCAAGCGTCGCGGAGACAACACTTCCAAGCGTCGCAATGCATATACGGAACAAGTGGCAGAGAGACCGTCCATCAAAGGACTTTTTGTAGGAATCATGGAAACTCTCATCGATCATAGGGGCGGAAATGTTATTATTTTGCAAAAATAAAAAAATCAGGAACAGGGCATAAAAAAAGGACGACATTGCGGTCGTCCTCATTATTTACATGTTATGGGGACACGAATAATCGCGTCCTACTCGGAATCCGATCAGATAGTGTGGTAGGGTTGCAAGAGACCCTTGCCAATCTCCACGGCCTCCTCGTTCTTGGGGATAAGATGGTGGTGGCGTTCGGGAAGGGATTTCATCAACCCTTTGTGCAACATCTCGGGGGTGACAAGGGGTTTCACTTTCAGGAAACCGCCCAGCACGATCATGTTGAACAGTTTGGAGATGCCCAGCTCGCTGGCTTTGTCGGTAGCGGCCACCTGGTAGATGTTGATGTCCTTGCGGGTCGGGTGATGGGTGATGCCGTTAGGGTCGTAAATCAACAGACCGCCAGGTTTCACGGCCGACTCGAACTTGTCCATCGACTGTTGGTTCAGGATGATGGCCGTGTCGAACTGGTTCAAATAGGGGGAGCAGATGCGTTCGTCGCTGAGGATAACGGTAACGTTGGAAGTACCGCCGCGCATTTCAGGACCGTAGGAAGGCAACCAGCTCACTTCTTTATCTTGCATAATGCCGGCGTAAGCCAGGATTTTGCCCATGGAGAGCACACCCTGACCGCCAAAGCCTGCTATAATGATTTCTTCAGTCATTGCTTTGTGATTTTAATGATTTATTTTTTTCTCAGTGAAAAGATGGTTTCGTTGGGCTGGTCGAAGGTGGCGACGCGCTCGATGAAACCAGGGGCGAACTTGCCGTCAACTTTCATGTCGCCGAGCGGGAAGTACTTGAGGGTATTCTCTTCCATCCACTTGTTGGCTTGGACGGGGGTCATTTTCCAACCGGAGTTGCAGTTGGAGGTAACTTCCACGAAGGAGACACCCTTGTTGAGTTTCTGGTTCTCGAAGGCCTGGCGGATGGCTTTCTTGCACTTGCGCGCGGCTGCGGGGGTGTAGACAGCCTGGCGTGTGACGAAGTAGGTGCCGGGCAGCTGGGCCAGGGCCTCGGTGAGACGCATGGTGTGGCCCATGATTTTGGGGTCGCGGCCGTAGGGGCAGGTCACGGTCTCCATACCTTCCAGGGTGGTGGGAGCCATCTGGCCGCCGGTCATGCCGTATATGCCGTTGTTGATGAAAATCATCGTGATGTTTTCGCCGCGGTTGCAGGCGTGCATCACTTCGGCGCAGCCGATGGAGGCCAGGTCGCCGTCACCTTGGTAGGTGAACACGAAAGTGTCGGGGCGCAGGCGTTTGATTGCAGAAGCGCAGGCCGGGGCGCGGCCGTGAGCGGCTTCCACGAAGTCCACGTCGAAGTAGTTGTACGCCAACACGGAACAACCCACGGGAGAAATACCGACGACATTGTTTTGGATGCCCATCTCTTCGATCACCTCAGCGACGATTCTGTGCACGACGCCGTGACCGCAACCAGGACAATAGTGCATCGTTGCATCCGTCAGGACGGGGGTGCGTTTGTACACTAAATTTTCGGGTTTGATTATATCTTCTCTTGTCATAATTTCAAGTGCTTAAATTATTTAACCATTTTTTTCAAAGCATCGAGAATCTCGACCGGGGTCGGGATCACGCCACCGTAGCGGCCGTAGTGCTCCACGGGGACTTTGCAGTCCACGGCGAGTTTCACGTCCTCGATCATCTGGCCAGCGTTCATTTCCACGCTGAGGATGCTCTTCATGCGGCTGCCAATCTCCTTGACGGCTTTTGTCGGGAAGGGCCACAGGGTGATCGGGCGGACAAGACCGACCTTGATGCCTTCTGCGCGGGCCATTTCGACGGCCTTCATGCAGATACGGGCAGCGGAGCCGTAAGCCACGAAGAGGTACTCGGCGTCATCGCATTGGATGGCCTCGTGACGGGCATCTTCCTCCTCGCACTTTCTGTACTTGGCCTGGATGCGGTCGTTGATGGCTTCCTGTTTGAGGGCCTCCAGTTCAAGGGAGGTCACGATGCGGTGTTTGCCGGTGGAACGGTGACCGGTGGCAGCCCACGGGCAGTTTTTCTCAATATATTCGTCGGTCCAACGCGGTTTGTAGTCGTCAACCATCACTTTTTCCATCACCTGGCCGATGACACCGTCGGAAAGGATGGCGACCGGGTTGCGGTACTTGAAAGCGAGGTCGAAGCCCAGTTCCACGAAATCGTACATCTCCTGCACGGATGCGGGGGCGAGGGTGATCAGGCGGTAGTCGCCATGGCCGCCGCCCTTGGTGGTCTGGAAATAGTCAGACTGGGAGGGTTGGATGGTGCCAAGGCCGGGGCCGCCGCGCACCACGTTGACGCACACTGCGGGCAGTTCTGCGCCGGCGATGTAGGAGAGGCCTTCCTGCATGAGGGAGAATCCGGGGGAAGAAGAAGAGGTCATGACGCGTTTGCCGGCAGCGGCTCCTGCATACACCATGTTGATGGATGCCAGCTCACTCTCGGCTTGCAACACCACCATGCCGGTGGTCAGGTATGGTCTTTCTGCCATCAGGTGCTCCAGCACTTCTGATTGCGGCGTAATGGGATAGCCAAAATAGCCGTCGCAGCCACAACGGATGGCAGCTTCTGCAATGGCCTGGTTTCCCTTCATTAATACTAATTCTTTTGCCATTTTAATAGATGTTTTAATTAATTGTTGTTTAATTTCCTGATTCAATCGCGATTAGCATTTCGCGCGATACACTTCAATGACCCCGTCAGGACAAATCACCGCACAGCTGGCACAGCCGATGCAGGCATCCTCGTTGACCATTTCCAGATAGTTGTAACCCTTTGCATTCACCTTGTGGGAAAGCGCAATGCACTTCGGGTCTTGCGGACAACCGGTTATGCAGACAGCACAACCTTTACATTTTTCGGTGTCGATGACTAAAGCTCCTTTAAATGCCATAATTTTAATATTTTAGTTTGTTACTTTATTGATTGTTTGTTAATTGCACACAACAAATATCAAGGGGCAAAGGTACAATTTTTTTCCATACGGCACCACTTTTGTTCTTTTATTTGTGCCGAGAACGGTTTTCAGGCGCATAATGGCGGTGACATTGTCGGAAAAGTGCGTTGTTCCGCGACTGGCCCAAGACAGAAGCCATGCGCAGGAAAAATCGCAACACACTGAAAAGCAATGCATTAAGCCATATTAATGCAAATAAATAGCTTATATACAGAAGATTACAAGACAGACGCAACGGCCTGTCAGGAAGCGCCTGCCTTTTCCTTACCCTGTTTCAGAACATCCCGCTGAGAAGCCGCACCGCAAAAGCCGCCAACCACGCAATTCCGGTGGTGTAGAAAATATTGAAGAGCATCCATCTGGTGCCTGCCTCCCGCTTGATGGCGGTGAGGGCGGCCACGCACGGGAAATAGAGCAGAATGAAGACCATGAAACCGAAAGCCACCCATGGGGTGAAGACCGGCTTTCCGGCGTCAGGGCCGGACGACCAAGTATGCGTCTGCAGGCTCTTCTGCAGGGCCGATGAGTTCTCGTCGGCCTCTGCGTCGCTGTGGTAGAGCACACCCATGGAAGAGACCACAATTTCCTTGGCAGCGAATCCTGTGATAAGGGAAACCCCCATCTGCCAGTCGAAGCCGAGGGGACGGAACACCGGCGCCACGAACTTGCCGAACCTGCCGATATAGGAGTTCTCGATCTGGCAGGCCGAACGGTCCAGCTCCAACTGCGCGATGACTGCGGTCTTCTCAGCCTCAGGCATCGCCCCATCTGCCTCCACCTGCTCGATCTGCGCAGTGTAGGCGTCGATTTGCGGACTGTGCTGCGGGAAGTACTCCAACGCCCAAATGATGACCGTGGCCACGAGAATGACCGTCCCCATCTTTTTGAGATACTGCACACTTTTGTCCCACATGTGGACCACCGCATTGCGGAAAGTCGGGATACGGTAGGGCGGCAGCTCCATCACGAACTGGTCGCGCTCATTCTTGAAAGCCGCCTTTTTGACTACCAACGAGGTGACGACAGCCGTCAAGATGCCAAGAAGGTAGATGAATGTAAGGATAAGTCCCTGGTGTTTCGCGAAAAAGGCGGAAATGAGCAACAGATAAACCGGCAGCCGCGCCGAACATGACATGAACGGCACCGTGATGATGGTGAGGATGCGGTCCTTGCGGTTCTCCAAGGTACGGGTGGCCATGATGGCCGGCACGCTGCAGCCGAACCCGATGATGTAGGGGATGAACGATTTGCCGTGCAGCCCCATCCTGTGCATCAGTTTATCCATGATAAAGGCGGCGCGGGCCATATAGCCCGTGTCTTCCAATATGGAAATGAAAAAGAAGAGAATCAAGATGTTAGGCAGAAAAGAACAAACTCCCCCAACCCCGGCGATGATGCCATCGACAAGCAGATTCTTGACGATGCCGTCAGGCAGGACCCTGGAGGTGACACCACCGAGCCAGCCAAAGAACATCTCCAACCACTCTTGCGGATAAGCCCCGAGGGTAAAGGTCATCTGGAACATGAACCACAGGAAAAACACCAGAATGGGAAACCCCAGCCATCTATTAGTCAATATTTTATCGATTGAGTAGGCAGGTTGTTTGTCTTTATCCTTTCCTTGGGTATAGGTTTCCAGCAGTGCACCGCGCACGAATCCGTATTTCGCGTCGGCCACGATGGTGCCCGCATCCTCATGGTACTGCTTTTCGATTTGCGCACGTTGTTCGGCAGCCACCTTGCCAACGCTGCCGTCATCGTCGAATTTGTCCACCAATGCCGCAATCGTCTTGTCGCCGGCCAGCATCTCAATGGCCAAGTAACGGGTGGAATATGCACCCGAAAGGTCCAGGTGTTCTCTCATCTCCTCCTTGATAATCCCGATGGATTTCTCCAAGTCGGCACCGTAATTGATGTGGATGTGCTTGGTGCTTTCCTCAAGGTTTTCGTAAAGATCGACAATCTTGGCCATCACATCGTCGATGCCAACGCCCCGTGAAGAGACAGTGGGCACAATAGGAAAGCCGAACAGCTCGCTGAGGGTGTCAAGATCGAGCTTGTCTCCGTTTTTTTCCAGCTCGTCATACATGTTGAGAGCCATCACCATGGGCACGTTCATGTCGATGAGCTGGGTAGTGAGGAAGAGGTTGCGCTCGAGATTGGAAGCATCGACGATGTTGAGTACGATATCGGGATGCTGATCCATAATATACTGGCGCACATAAAGTTCCTCTGGTGTATATTCGGTGAGGGAGTAGGTGCCAGGGAGGTCGGCGAGAGCGATAGTGTAATCCTTATATTTAAAGTACCCGAGCTTGGAATCGACAGTGACACCGCTGTAGTTGCCGACCTTCTCCCTCATGCCTGTGGCATGGTTGAAGAAGGAGGTCTTTCCACAGTTGGGGTTGCCGACGAGGGCGACATTAATCCTCTTGCCCTCCTTGCCAAGAATGCGTTCGGTCTCCTCGGTGATGGTGCCGTGGAAAAGGTAGTTGTTGGCGACCTCCTCGGTGACAGGCACCACCTCCACGCGCTGGGCCTCGATGCGTCGCAACGACACGTGGCCTTGCATAATCTCATACTCAATAGGGTCGCGCAAGGGGGCGTTGCGGATGACTTTGACCTTCTCGCCACGCACAAAACCCATCTCCATTAAACGGTGACGGAAACTCCCGTGTCCCGTAATACGCACTATCACACCATATTCACCCGTCTTCACATCGGCGAGCGTCAACACTTTTTTCACACTTTCCTCGTTACTCATATCCGATTTTTTACACACTGCAAAAGTGCAATTTCCACAAAATGAGACTATCCCCATTTTTAGGGATTTTTCTTTTTCCCATTCTCTACCACAATATGTTGACAACCGACCCCGCAAGCTCTTTTTCGTGATTTGCGTTTCTTTCAAATATTTTTTTGAAAGAGTGATATATAATAAAATAAATTGTATATTTGCCGCCGAAAACAAACAAACTAAACGAACATATTTAATCACTAAAAATAACAAATAATTCTAAAATTTTCAAACCTTAAAAACAGAGTATGAGTACATTAGTCGAATTTTTAAAAAACTTTCTGATGAGCCCTGTCGGAACATTCTCCACCATTGCAAGCTTTCTCGGCATCGTCACTTGGATTGTCGTCGCTGCCACAAGAAAGGTAACCAAACTCGAAATGTCCCAAAAACATTTGGAGCAAGGCCACTTGAACATTGTAAAAAAAATCGACCAGCTGGCCTCCGACATGCGCGACGGCTTTCAAAAGATGGACGAACGGTTCAAGAAAGTGGACGAACGATTCGGAAAGATGGAGCAAACAATGAACGAACGATTCGAAAAGATGGAGCATAAGATGGATAAAAAGTTCGAAAAGATGGAACAAAAAACGGACAAACGATTCGAGAAGATGGACCGGCAATTCGAGAAAATCAACGAACGAATCGGGAAAGTGGAAGAGGACATCTCAGAGATCCGGGAAGACGTCTCCATGCTAAAAGCAGACGTGAAGATTCTCCAGAACAACCACTCCATCACAAGAAACAAACCGGATATCAAATTAAACCGACAATCCAAGAAAAGGAACACTCGCTTCGTCTGTTGACATCGCGCCTGATCACCAACAGGCACCTCTGCAATGCGATAATCTTGGGGACCCCTACAATACCGTGAATGCCCCCTTGATCACATATTGCTTTCCCTTGAAGTTTTTGTAACGAAGTATGTAGCTATATGTTGTATCAATGAGCCTTTTCCCCTTCACCTCGCCATTCCATCGGAAGGACTTGTCGGTACTATAGAAGACCTGCTCACCCCAACGATTGAAAATGCGGATCTCGAAGTCATAAAGAAAAGGCTGTAAGCCTTCGGGAATGCCGAATCCGTCGTTAAGGCCGTCGCTTTTGGAAGGAGAGATTGCGTTGGGGAGGACAAGCTGCAGGTCGCACCCCTCCACAAGGAAATGGGCAGTCATCCGGCATTCATCCAACAAAGAGGTCACCGAATACACCCCGGGGACAGTCACGGTGATGTTCGGAGAATGCTCACCCGTATTCCAGACGTAGTCTTCAAAATCGGTGACCACCATAAGTTCCATCGACATCGTCTCGCAAAAGTCCTCCGTGAGCGTGACGATACGTATTGCCGTGTCAATGACAGAAAGTGACAGGCTCACCACACTGTCACTGCCGCATGAGGTCTGCAAAACTGACTGATACTGGCCGGGAGAGGACAGAGACTGCCCATTCCACACCAACGGCAGTTTGCTCTCGCACACCGTACTGTCAACCGAAACCTCCTGATTGCGACACACATACAATGAATACGAAATCACACTGTCACACCCTGCACTGTTCGGAACAACGAAAACCGTGTCCACATCGTCCATAAACTCTATGCCGTTCATAATGGCCGGCAAATCTTCCTCAGGAATGGTATCGTATATGGTACTGTAGGTGGTCGGCACGAGATGCACATGCAGCTGGAGCACCGTTTCAAGCGCATTACCATTGGGGATAACCACAACTTGCGAAACGGTGTCCGCAAAAGTGCATCCATACCAGGTCAACGGCAATTCATTGTCGCAAACGACTGTATCAACATGCTGTTTCACAAGAACTTTCACAGAATCCTCAGAAAAACAGTTTTCCGAATTGAACCCTCTCAGGACATATTGTGTGGATTGTTCCGGGGTTGCGGTCGGGTTGGCAACAGAAGAGGATGACAAACTTCCCGCAGGAGACCACAAGTAAGTCATCGCACCCGATGCCTGCAAGGTCACACTTTCGCCCTGTTCAATCACTATAAAATCATTAGCGACAACAAGTTGAGGCTGCTGTATAACACTGAGATGAAGGACATAATGACTGTCGCAGGTCGTTTCCATACTTTGAGTGAAATAGTACGTACCCGACGTCGTGATGGACTGGCCATGCCACTGGAAAGGCAGGTCGGAACTGCAGACCGTCGTGTCCATTGTGTAGATGTTATGGGAAACCGAAACCAAGAAAGGCACAGTGGAGGAACAGCCGTTGTCATCCACATACGTGTAAGAGAGCTGGTATTCCGGGATATTGCTGCTCAATTGGAGCACATTCCCGACGACGGCGGCCCCATCGTATGTTCCGCCTGCCGGGTAGCCCTGCAGCACCACCACCGAATCGGAGAGACAGGCATTGACGCTCGCATGCGTCACGGTTGGCTCGAAATCCGCAACCGTCACGTATGCGACGGAAGAGGCGCCGGCGGCATCGGTCACGGTGACCGCATAACTGCCCGCACACAGGGAGAAAGCCGTATCGGTGGTCTGGGACTGGGCATCATTCCAGTGATAGGTATAGGGAGGTACGCCTCCCGAGGCGGTTGCAATCGCATATCCGTTGCAAGTAATCACCGGAGGGTCCACGCATGCGGCATTACATGTGCCATAAGTGGGGGATGCGATGGTGGTTGACCAAGTTCCTCCATCGGGTATCCGCCGCTTGGTCATGCCAGTTGGAGCATCGCCGCCGATGAAGGATTTCCTGTTCGACGGGATACTGTTAAAAGAAGCGAGCGTGCCATTGAAGCCACAGGCATTGACAGCCGGCACGCAAGGTGAGCATGTGGAGCAGTAATTGGAGGAGAGTCCCCAATAAATGGCATCCTGGGGTATTCCATCTGCGTCATAGAAGGCAAACCATCCGCCGTTGTTCGGGAACCACAAACGAGATCCGCCACCGAAGCAATAACGGCTGTTTACCACCACCTCCACCACATTCCCGCCATTAGCAACCAGCAGACTCGACGGCACCGCCGGCGCATTCTCACCCCTCACTACGCAGAAACCCTGCGGGGGGACCACCGTGCCTTGCGGAAGCGCGAAACCACCGCCATAATTCTCATAATCATAATAGCCATCCCGCGCATTATTGCCCAAGAAATAGCAAGAGATGTCAACCGATTCGCACTTGTGCGGATTATACAGCTCAATCCATTCGCCAGACATCTCTTGATCAAAATAGGCGCTTCCCACGATAGAGCCATCCCCTTCCACGGGCTTCAGCATCACCTCGTTAATCATAATGGTCGGCCCCTCATACTCACACCCCGTCCCACTGCAAATCCCGTTCGGAAAAGCGGATACGGACACAGAAAGCGGCTGCGGACAAGAGACCACCCACACAAGCAAAAGCCCGATAAATGTGACAAAACGCTTCATTAGATCTTCCAAGTGCATTTTCGGGTGCAAATGTACATAAATTATGGACACAAACAGACAAATGGAATTGCCGCTGTAGAGACCTGCCATGGCGTATCTCAACAATTTCAGAGGAAAATAAAAAAATCGTGCTGCATTTTTTTTATTTTTGCACTTTGACAATTTTGTCAGTATTCTTTCAAAGAAATACGTATATATGTCTGACAAGCAAAAAGATAGCAAAAAACTCGCCATACTAAAGGCGGCGCAGGAGGAGTTTGTGGCGAAAGGATATGACGGGGCCCGCACGATGGAAATCGCCGAAAAAGCCGGCATAGGCCATTCTCTGCTCCACTATCACTTCAAGACCAAAAAGGAGCTATTCAAATGCGTGGTACAGCAGAAAATAGACCTTTTGCGGCAAGCCATCCTCGTCAGCTGGACGGATTCGGACAATGGCCTCCTGGAAAAACTGAGCGAAATCATCGGAAAGCATTTCGACTTCGTCATGGAGAACGCCGACTACCTCCGTTTCCAGTTTCAGGAGATGGAACGGCATCCCGAGCTGTTTGAGGAAATCAAAGCAGCCGTGCAAGCAGGACTTAGGCAACTATCATCGGCATTGCAGGAGGAACTTGACCGAACAGCGGCCAAAGGTGCCATCATTCAAACCGACGCACGAATGCTCTTAGAAGACATTCTGGCCCTGAATCTCTTCTTCCACCTTGCCGCCCCCACCCTGCACAAAATCGAATGCCAGAAATGTGACAAAAAATACTACGAAAAAAGGAAACAGGAAAACATCGCCCTCATCCTGAACCGACTGACCCCAACTCCCAACCACTAATCACCAATCACTAATCACCCTTCATCAAAAAATCGTATTTTCGCGAGCCAAAAATATTTATGGAGAAAAATCTGAGAATTGGAATAGACATCGGTTCCACCACTGTAAAAATCGTGGTGTTAGACACTGAAAACCAGATACTTCACGCCGATTACCGCCGACACAACATGAACGTGCGGGAAACCGTGCACACGGTGTTGCAACCCGTTGCGGAACGTTTTGCCGACGCAACGGTCCGTGTGGCCGTCACCGGGTCCGTCGGCATGGGCTATGCCGACCTATGGGGATTCCCGTTCGTGCAGGAGGTGATTTCCGCCGCCACGCTCGTCAAGGAGTCGTTCCCGCAAACCCGCACCTTCATCGACATCGGGGGCGAGGACAGCAAGATGATTTTCTTCGACAAAGGCCGCATGCCCGACATCCGCATGAACGGCAACTGCGCCGGCGGCACCGGTGCTTTTATTGACCAGACCGCCAGCTTGCTCAACGTTGACACCGCAGAGCTGAACACGCTGGCCGAACAGGCCGAGCGCGTTTACCCTATCGCATCGAGATGCGGCGTGTTCTCCAAGACCGACATACAGAACCTGCTGGCCCGCAACGTCAGCAAGGCCGATGTCGCCCTTTCGGTGTTTCACGCCGTGTGCCTTCAAGTGTTGGGCACACTTTCACGCGGAGTCGATGTGCAGTCCCCTGTCTTCTTCTGCGGAGGTCCTTTCGCCTTCCTGCCCAAGCTGAAGCAGGTGTTCCTGGAAAACCTGCGACTCACGGAGGACGACTGCGTGGCCGTACCTGACGCCCGCGTGGTGCCTGCCCACGGCGCAGCCCTAATGAGTCAGACAGCCTGTCCGAAACCGATGCGGGTGGCCGACTTCATCCGCACCGTCCACGACCAGGCCATGGGCGACGAATCGCGACTGCTCTCCAACCGTCTCGAACCGTTGTTTACCGACAAACAGCATTTCGAGCAGTGGAAAACCGACAAGCAGAACTTCTTCGTGTCGCGCGTGGGCTGGGACGAGGTGAAGAGCAACGAAGTCTATATCGGCATCGACTCCGGTTCCACCACCACCAAGTTCGTGGTGTTGGACACGGAGGGGCGCATTCTCTTCTCCGACTACTGCTCCAACAACGGCAACAGCTTCGAGGCGTTTCACGGGTCGCTGAAACGGTTCGCGAAGGCCTGCAAAGAGCACGATTTCGAGCCGAACATTCTCAATAGCGCGGTCACCGGTTACGGTGAAAATTTGTTAAAAACGGCTTTCGGGCTGCACCACGGTGTGGTGGAGACTATGGCCCACTACCTCGGTGCCAAACGCGTGTCGCCCGAGGTCTCTTTCATCCTCGACATCGGCGGCCAGGACATGAAAGCCATCTTCGTGGAAAACCAGGCCATCCGGAGATTAGAAATCAACGAAGCCTGTTCTTCCGGCTGCGGTTCCTTCATCGAGACGTTCGCCAAGATGCTGGGCTACACGGTGGCCGACTTCGCCCGCATCGCCTGCGAGGCCAAGCACCCCTACGACTTGGGCACCCGTTGCACCGTGTTTATGAATTCCAAAGTGAAACAAGCCATGCGCGAGGGGACTTCCGCAGAAGACATTTCCGCCGGGTTCGCCTACTCCGTCATCAAGAACTGTCTGTTCAAAGTGTTAAAATTACGAAAAATGGAAGAACTCGGCGACTACCTTGTGGTGCAAGGCGGCACTTTCAAGAACCTCGCCGTAGTGCGCGCCTTGGAGCTACTCACCGGCAAGGACGTGCGCTTCGCCGACATTCCCGAGCTGATGGGAGCCTACGGATGCGCTCTCTACGCCCGCGAACAGGAGGTCACCAAGGTACTCTCCCTCGACGACCTGCTCTCCATTCAACAGTTTGAGAACAAACAGCAAGTATGCCCCGGCTGCCCCAACCACTGCACCGTCCTGGAGTACCATTTCTCCAACGGACAGACATTCTACGCCGGCAACAACTGCGAAAAGATATACACAAACCACACGGAAGTGCAGACGAAAGGGTTCAACCAGCACCACAGGCGGCTGAAGATGCTGTTCCGGCGCCCACTGCTCAACGACGCGGCCGGCAAACCGATAATCGGCATCCCGCGCGCCCTCGGCATGTTCGAGCTCTACCCTTTCTGGCACGCGCTGTTCCACGCCTGCGGCATCCGCACCGTGATTTCCGGGCCTTCCACAGTGAAGCAATACGAAAAGGGCATCCACACCGTGATGTCGGAGAACATCTGTTTCCCCGCCAAACTAATGCACGGGCACATTTTCGACCTGGCCCGTCAAAAAGTGGACCGCATCTTCTACCCTTTCATCGTCATGGAGGCACCCTCCGACAGCCAAGCCCGCAACAGCTACAACTGCCCCATCGTAGCTGGCTACTCCGACGTGGTACGCAACGCCATCGACACGGAGGAGCGCTTCGGCATCCCCACCGATGCACCCATCATCTCCATGAATAACGAGGACTATCTCAGGAAAGGCTGCATTTCATACCTCAAAACACTGGGAATCAGCAAATCAGCAGCTAACAGAGCGGTGGATTTGGCCATCGTTGCCCAAAAGGAATACCTGGAAGAGTTGCACACCGAAGCCACAGAAGTGGTAGCCAAAGCGAAGAAGGAGGGGCGCATGGTGGTGGTCCTCGCCGGCCGGCCCTATCACTCAGACCCACTCATCCAGCACAAAATCTCCGACTGCATCGCCGATATGGGCATCGATGTGGTGACGGAATTCGTGGCAGGCGACGCGGACGCGGCAGTCTATCGCGAACTGATGGCCGTCACGCAGTGGACTTACCCGAACCGCGTATTCAAGGCCGCCCATTACGTCGCCAACAGCCACGACAACGTGCACTTCATGATGATCACCTCCTTCGGCTGCGGTCCCGATGCGTTTATTATCGACGAAACCCACGACATACTTGATCGCAAGGGCAAGAGTTTCACCCTGCTGAAAGTCGATGACGTCAACAACATCGGCTCCCTGCACCTGCGCGTACGCTCGATGGTGGAGAGTCTCAAATTCAACCATCAGGAGAAAGTCAACAAGCCTTACGTCACCACCCCGCCTTTCACCGTCGCCGATCGCAAACGCACCATCCTCGGACCCTACTTCGCCGGAGGCTACTCGGAATTTCTCCCGACGGTGTTCAAGATGGCCGGCTATAACCTCATCAACCTGCCGCTCGGCGACAAGGAGTGCGTCGATCTCGGCCTGCAGTATGCCAACAACGAGGTCTGCTACCCAGCCACCATCGTGGTGGGCAGCCTGCTGAAGGCACTGCAAAGCGGGGAATACCCGTTGGACGAGACGGCGGTTATCATCACGCAGACGGGAGGACAATGCCGCGCCACCAACTACATCATGCTGATCAAGAAGGCCTTGGTGGCTGCCGGCTTCGAAAACGTGCCCGTGCTCTCCATGGCGTTAGGCAACACCCTCGCCAACGAGCAGCCTGGCTTCACCTTCGACGCCAAATCACTGGCCCTACCGGCCGTCTGCACACTGCTCTATTCCGACTGCCTGTCGCGCATCTACTACGCCTCGCGCCCTCGCGAAAAGCAGCCCGGCATCGCCAAAACATTGCATCAGAAATACATAGAACTCTGCCTTCCGCTCATCGAAGCCCGCGACTATCGCGGCATGAAACGGCTGATGAAGCAGGCCGCGGCGGAATTCACCGCCAACATCGACACCGAAAAGAGACTCCCGAAAGTCGGCGTGGTCGGCGAAATCTACATCAAATACAACTCCTTCGGACATCTCAACGTCCTCGACTGGTTAGCCGAGCAGGGAGTGGAAGTGGTGGCGCCGTCCATCTACAATTTCTTCGTCAACAGTTTCGTGAACCGGCACATCAACAAGGAGAACCATATCAAGCCCGTGGATTTGCCGCTGTTCCTCACCGATGTCGTATATAAAATCCTCTTCCGCTATGCCAAGTCGTATGACGAAGCTTGCCAGGCATTCCCGTTCTACCGCCCCTTCGCAGACATGTTCCACGAGGCGAAACTGGCATCGCGTATCGTCAACATGGCGGCCAACTTCGGCGAGGGATGGCTGATTCCGGCGGAGATGTCCTCCTTGGCGGAAGACGGCGTGAAGAACATCATCAGCCTGCAACCATTCGCCTGTATATCGAACCATATCATTTCCAAAGGCATCGAAAAGAAGATGAGGAAGCTTTATCCTGACGTGAACCTGCTTTTCCTCGATTTCGACGGCGGCACCTCTGAAGCCAATGTCTTCAACCGCCTGCACTTCCTCATCGAGAACTCCTAAACCCTAACCGACAAAAAAAGCGAGGTGCAAACCCCGCACCTCGCTTTCTCAAAAAAATCATTAACCTTATTTACTTAGGAAATCGCAGTCCTAAGATTCAAATTCCTATCTTACAATCGTAATCGACCCGTTGAATGTGATGGTCTTGGCTTTTCCCTTATACTCGAAAGAATAGTAATAGGTGCCGTCCGCAAGGCCGGTGCCGTCGAAAACCTGACTTCCGGGATAGATGGTGCCGTCTTTTGCGTAAGTATCGTAATTTTTGGCATCAAATACTTTCTTGCCCCATCTGTCGTGTATTTTAAGACGATTGTTACGGTATCCGTCGGGATCCTCTGCATTGACGTTCGTGTTCAGGTTCTCAATGGCGAACACATCGTTAATTCCGTCTCCGTTCGGAGTGATGATATTGGGGAATACCAAATCCTGTTCGATGACAATCGTATGTGTAATCTCGCTGCTGCAACCAGAATTGCTCTGGACATGCAGGGTGACATCGTAGTCGCCCCACGTAGTGTAAACATGAGGTTCAGAGAAGTTCACCGAGTCGATTGTTCCATCACCGAAGTCCCAATAGAAGCTTCCGTTTCCTCCCGTCACCATGGCCTGGTCGGCATAGTTGATGAAATTCACCACTCCCCCGTTCTCACTGAGCATAGAGACAAAGGGGTCAGCTTCAAACTCGGCTATCGGCTGCGGGTTCACCTCGATGGCATTCCACATCATGAGGGAGTCCTTACAGCCATCGGGAGTGGTCACTTTCATCAAGATGGAATAGGTGCCGGGTTCATTGAACTGGAAGACGGGGGAAGTTTGCAGGGAACTGTAAGCGAGACGGGAGTTGCCATATTCATCAAAGACGAGGATATACCATTCATATTGGCCGTCCACGGGTGTGGAATTGTTCTGGATACGAACGTTCAAAGGGGCGCAGCCTGAAAGTTCAGGAGCATCGAAATCCAGCACCGGCCGCTCGAAAATGCCGATGTTGATGGTATCCGTACCCGAACAAGACAAACCGTTTTCACTGGTCGTGGTCACGTTCACATAGTACTCTCCCGCAGTCAGGACCTCAATTGAATCGGTCTCGTCACCAGTGTTCCATTGATAGACAGTCGTCTGGCCGGCGGCTCCTCCCTGGTCGTAGTTCACGGCAAGCTTGGTAATGTCACCGTAGCAGATGTTGTAGTCGGGGCCGAGGTCCGGCTCGGGGTGCCCGACAACCTCCATGTGGTTAGTCGTGTCATAGATGCAACCCAACTCGTCCCGCACAAAAAGCTGATACTCGATATGACCGGCCGTATCCGGGATCACAACGGGGCCGTTGGCGCCAGGTCCAACCACCCAGGAACTGTCCACAAGCACATTGTAGGACCAGTCTTGGGGCAGAAGCGCAGGATCAAGGGCTATTTCCCATTCAGTCATCCAGCCGTTGTCACCGCCCCAGCCATCCATCACTTCAATACTCCAGGTTCCGTTCATCGGACAACCAATCAAGTTGGCGAAAGAGCCGTCGGGATGGTACACATTCGTCATATTGGCGACATTTGTGGAGTCTATTTTTCCATTATGGATAGAAGCGCTGTTATACACATAATTGCCCGGCGCATACTGATATCCCTGGTTGGTAGCATTGGACCAGCAATAGTTCCACGGGATACCCATCTGGTTTGAACTATTGAGAGGATTGCATCCTGAGGATTGGTCATGAGCTTCGCCAAAGTAGGCACTTGTGGTTCCCGAACCATTCCAGCCCCACTCGGAAGCAGGAATAACGGCAGCACATGCTGTCTGACCCGAATTATACTTTTTCAAAATAGAGACATACTGCTGGTTCGGACATATCAGCCTAATCCAGATGTCACCCACCCAAGAATGTTCCAATTTAACACGTACGAACAAAATATCGTTGGCTGACTGTATCGTGGCGGCTGGGGAAAAACTGGTGAACGTGACCGGAGAGATGTAGGAACAATATTGCAGTTGGCCGGTCGCCTCGGCACCATTGTTACAGGGCACGCCGTCGGGCAAGAAGACCGTATCACTTACAGAAAGCGCGGTGATTTGCTCACTACCCACCGTGTCAACCTGCAAAGCGGACAGGAAGTCGTAGCCCACGGTGAGTTCCACTTCGCTTCCCGCACAGACAGCGGGGAAATCGAGCACCTCGCGAATCGGGTTGGAAGAGGTTCTCACGCGGAAGGTGTATGGTATATAAGACTCACATCCAGCACTATCGGAAATGGAGATGGCCACATCATAACCGCGCCCCTCGGGAAATATATAGTCAATTGCAGAACCACCCAGCGTGTCAATAGTTTCCCAACTCATATCCCAATGGAACGTGCTTGTGGCATCCGACTGATAATAGCTGTAGCCATTGTCTATGTAATCGCCTTTGGCGACCAAGTGGATGGTATCATAGGGGCAGACGTCCAGGTAAAGGTAACCGTCGGTCGTGTCTATTTTCGGATACTTGCTGCTCAACAACGTGTCAAGGGTCACATTGATACGCTGGCAAGGGCGAACACAGTCCGTAGTGATGGCAAAACCGGCTCCTTCATCCTGACCGTCCGTCTTGAAGCGGATGGTCAAACATCCTGAAGTATTGTACACCGTAGCCGCATACGACAAGGTTGTGGCCGAAATCGAATCGGTGATGCAATTGGTCAACGCAACCAACAACGGGTCGTTGACAGATTGTCCGTCATAGATAAACAGCGTGTCAGAACAATCCACATCGAAAGAAGCCAGATTAATGTTCACTCTTACTGAGTGATTGTTCGCGTCATTGGAGCAGATGGTGACGTAATTGTCCATATTGGGGCTGTAATCCCCATTGAGGCCGCCGTTATCATAGACGGATACCGAGCAACCGGTCACAGAGGTCTGCGTACTGACACCCAGCGTGATTACCTGGGCTTGAAGCGACACAAGGCCGCATATTATTGCAAATAGAGCTACTATCTTTTTCATCTTTCCGAAATTTTCTTAAAAACCAAACTGACGTAAATGCGCATTTAGCCGTTCATCCCAAATCACCTTGGGCATCACAACCACATAATAGCCTTCGCGGCGCAATTTGTAAAGGTTGTAGCGATACGTGTCCTGAGGCAGGTTCCACTTGTAGGGGTTGACATATCCTTTCTGAATCATGTCCTCCTCCAAATAGGTCATACCCTCGGGAAGATACTGCTCTAATGCGCCCATTTGCTGGAAATTGCCGTCCCATAACTTGGCAACGACCAACGCATAGTTGAACATCGTGTAACTCGTCCGCACCAGTTCCTCCGGATTGTTGGCCAGAAGATCGTCCACCACGGCGGATGTCAGCTCCTCCCGCAACTCCGGTGCCACGTAATATTCGCTCATGGGAATATGCCGCTGCGCGAACCCGATGAGCATCACGCCCATCATCATCATTGTCAATGCTGTCTTTTTCATACTGTTACTATTAATATTATTTACTTGTCTAAACCAGAAAAGGGTTCTACTTACATAAGGTTAGTCGCACTTGCGAAGGCTTTTATTACGCAAACCCTCCAAAAAAACCTTTAAAACGCTTAATTGATTCACATTTTGCTGATATACAGGATATTAAAGCAAAAAAGAGACTATATCGCCTAATTATCAGGTTGTTAAGAAACTTATCTCTGAATTTCAAAGTGTCCGTTATTCACTCATACAGCAAATATTTCTCCCGCACCTTTTTGAATGCATTCAACCCCTCTTCCCAGGAAGCACGTATTTCCTCCTCGGAAACGCCCGCGACAATCTGTTTTCGAAGTTGGTCAGTACCAGCAAGTTTATCAAAGAAGTTGTTCTTCAGGAAGAACACCGCCTTGTCTGAGCAATTCCGATAGGCATCGAGAAGATAGCGCAGATCAAATTTACCGGACGTGACAGTCCGCCAATGGTCACCGAGGACAAGCAGACGCCCCCGGCACTCCTGGTCCTTGAAGGGCGGGTTCTCCGACACACCTGGGATGGCATGCGGCGTGAACCGGTAGTCGCCAGCCTGCATCCCGGGTGCGCCGTACATCTCAAACGGATGCTCGGTGCCGCGCCCGACACTTACATTCGTGCCCTCGAAGAGGCAAAGCGACGGGTAAAGATAGATCGCTTCCGGGGTCTTCAGGTTCGGCGACGGCGCAACAGGCAGATCATAGCGCGTCTTATGCGAGTATCCCTCCAGTTTCACGACAGACAGGTCACACTGCCGCCCGTTGGCAAGCCACTTCTCGCCGTTGATCATCAGCGCGTACTCCCCTATCGTCATGCCATAGACCACCGGAACAGGGTGCATGCCCACGAAAGACTTGTACTGCGGGTCCAGCACCGGCCCGTCGACATAGAATCCGTTGGGGTTCGGGCGATCGAGCACGATGACCCGCACACCGTTCTCCGCTGCCGCCTCCATCACATAGTGCAGCGTGGAGATGTAGGTATAGAAACGGCAGCCCACATCCTGCAAGTCGAAAAGGATGACATCCACATTTTGCAGTTGCTCGGCGGACGGTTTCTTGTTCTTGCCGTAAAGGGAAACGACCGGAAGACCCGTTTTCGGGTCCTTGCCGGAAGCTATCACTGCGCCGGCCTCCGCCTGTCCGCGGAAACCGTGTTCGGGACAGAACAGCTTCACCAGATTGACCTTGCTTGCGATAAGGGTGTCTACCAGATGGGTGCTTGCGACCACGGAAGTCTGGTTCCCGCACAACGCCACACGTTTGCCTGCAAGCTCCGGCAAGTAGGCTTCCAGCCGTTCCGCGCCGGTTCGCAGACTCGCCTGCGACTCCTGCCGTCTTGAAGAGGAGTCCCCTGGCTGTGCGCAGGCTGTCGTCACGAAAACCAGGCACAACACCATCATCAAATGTCTCATCATCATTCGCTTATCCTTTATAAAAAGAAAGCTACCCCCGTAAGGGTAGCTTCTTCTGTTAAAAAGAGGGCTATTTTTCAACAACCATCTTCTTGGTTAATACAATATCTTTATAATGGATGGTGTAGTAATAGACACCAGCCGCCAAATTGGCCGTAGCCAGGTCAAAATAGTTGGTCCCTTCAAGGGCTTCCTGAACGTCCGTGTAAATCAGCTGGCCGCTGGAGTTGGTGAGTTCCAGGGTGACTTTGCCGGGCTCCATGACAGAGTACGGAATACGGGTTGTGGTCACTGCCGGGTTAGGCTCGTTCTGTCCGAGATAGACACCACCGTCATACTCATCAACCCCCACATTCGTGCAAGAGAGAGAACGTTTGGTGTTATTGTACTCGTTCTTGTCGTTCTCAATGACCACAGTTGCCTTCACTTCCCAATTGGAGGTCAGGTTTGTCACCACAAATTCGTTGGTGCTGGTATAAACCAAAGTGTCCCCAGGGGCAAGATGGTGCACGATGTGTTCCGTTTGAGTGACGATATCGTTACCTACACCCACATTGAATAGGACATCGAACTCCTCGACTGCTGAATTGCCGTTGTTGTACAGTTCGATGACCGGGCTGATCACGCTATTGACCTCCAAGCAGGCGTCGGCGACGTTCTTATCCAAAGGATAGACGATGCGGTTTATGGCCATGTCAGGCTGACCGATAACGATGTTGATATCGTCAATGGACGGGTCGATTTTGTTGACCTGATTGGTGACCGTGAAGCGCAAGCGGGCGACTTCATCCACCGAATGCAACACCACAAGATGGTTCTTCCATACATCATCACCGCCCACCTGACCACCGTCGGCCTTGGTCAACGTCTCAACAGTTTGATAATACTCTCCTGAGCCGACCTGAACACTCATATTGAAATCGGCGTTGGAGGAACCTGCGAAATATTTGTAGAAGTTGAACTCGGCGGGATAGATGTCTGAATAGTGCAGATTGATGCATCGGCTGGTGAGAGAAGTCCACTTGTCTCTGTTTGTGGTGCCGTTCACCCCGTTCACGGAGACATAGCCACCGGAATTCTGCATGGAAGTACCTGCATAAGTGTGGTCGTGGGCTGGGCCGCCGCCGACGTTATTGTTCTGCGATGCACCAGTGACCTCACGCCAGTAATAGTTGCCATGAGACTGCGTCAACTCCCAACTGTCAGGCAATTGAGGGTTGGCTATATCCGTACCTTGAGGAACGAAGGTTTCCACAAACGGCAGCTGCGACACGACTGTGGAGGTGACCTCAGCCGAAGAGCTTCTGGTGTTGTTGGTCATATATTGGTCTGCGGCATAGGTCAATTGGAAATCGACGTGATAGACACCCGCTGAGCTGAAGTTGACATTGGGAATCTTCACAGTCATCTCTCCGTTGGGTGCCAGTGATCCGCTCTCGACCGTCTCTGAATAAGTGCCTGTCGTGGCGCCGCTGACGGTAGCGGTGACAGTCAGCGGATTGTCCATGCTCAGCACTTGCGTCTGGGTGCCGTAATTCCGGACATTGACACGGATGTTGGCATGATCATCCGCACAGATGTCTCCAACTGGGTGCAAGACAGCCGGGATGCCCAAGTCTATTTCCATGGGCGAGCTCAACATCACGGCATAGTCTTCTGTCTCGCCTTCAGCAGTTGTGGAGTTGTTGTTGAAGTATCCGCACGGGGAGGTCTGGTTAGTGGAGGAGCAAATCACACGCATACGAGTCAACCCAACCTCTGCATTGCCGATGGTGGGGATGTTTACGGTCTGCGTGACCGTAGCGTTGGTATCGCCTGCCGGAATGGCCGTGGTGGTCAGAACCTCCTCGCTATTCTGGAAAACACCATCGCGGTTGTAGTCGATATAGGCTCGTTTGTAGACTGTTTTTGCGGTGGCATTGGAGAAAGCATGGGTGACAGAGAGTTGGTACTCCTGACCGAGAATCACCACCACAGGGGGAACCGTCTGCGTGAAGTCAGTATATCTTCCATTGGCGCCAGCTTCGACCGGGTGGTTCGTGTAGGGTGCACCCGTGCCATTGTTGAGGGAGGCGAAAGTGACGTTGGTGATGTGGGCTCCTGTGCTCACGGCCAACGGACCCGACACGCACGGATCTTCCTTTCTCACATATATCGTGGTGGTATCATTAGCATGATAGGTATCGGTGTTCAGATCAGTGTAAGCCTTGAACGGAGTAGCGTAATAGACAGAAGTCATGTCGCAATTAGTGCCGAACGTCATGTTCGCCGTAGCTCCCGCCGCCAAAGAACCGCTATAGTTCTGCGTGACAGGTGCATTGCTACCCAACTGGTAGGTCACCGGGAAGTTAGAAGCGGCCTGCGTGCCGAAATTCTGCAATGTGACCGTCACAGCCTCTGTGGCTGAGAAGTTGTTGTTTTGTTCCACAGGAGCGGTGATCGCCACCACGCCAACATCATGCTGAGGAACAGTGGTGTTGATGGTAATCGTGGACTTGGGAGACTCGCAGGTGTAGTTCATCTTGAACTTTGTGGTGGGACGATAGGAAGACAGGCTGAAATTGGTTGCGGTGGTAAGAGCCGTGTTCTGAGCCTTGGTCAGCATTTTCTTGGCACCGTTACCCAACTGGATATTGGTGAACTTCGGTGTCGGATTCATACCGTAGGTGGCGACACAGCTGGCATCACCGCAATTATGCTCAGCATAGAGATACAAGCCCTCGCCTGCATAGTCGAAACCTCCAAGGACCGGGAAGCCGACCCATCCGGTCTGATCCAAGAATATCTCACCTTCATAGACCAAGGTGGCGTTGGCGGTCTCGGTCGTCCAGTTCACGCTGGAATTTCCTGTCGCAATGTGGGTAGCATCGGCGGTGTTGGCCAGCCAGAACTTCATCGGGATGCCTACACCGTTACCCTCAGCAGCGCAAACATGCAGATAAATACTGTCAATACGGCCACCAGCTCCCTCCAAATCGGTCTTGTTATACAAAATCTTGGCATAAGAATGGCCATTGGAAAGAGTGAACGGAGCAGCATTGGTCTGGTTGGTGATAGCACCCGCTCCCGAGGCTATACCAGCCACAATCTCCTTGTTGAAACCGTTGGACTCAATGCGGCCGCTATAGTAGTAGGTGGTCGGGGCGAAAATGGGTTCCGTAGTGAAACTGCCGCCCTCATGCACCGGTTGGGCGTCAGACTGATTCTCGTAGAAATAGAAATGGTTCATCACGGAAGTTCCCGGCGTGACCGTCTGCGTGCCGCCGTAAGGGACCGTATAGGTCAACGGCTGTGGTGCGACAGGCAATGCCGGGAAGTACATGGAGCCGCTAATGGTGTCATTAGCCGTGTAGACAGGCATGCTGGCATCAACGGGAGTGGTGTAAATCACATATTGGTAAATCCGGTTCTGGGTAGGAGAGCCGAGATTTATACCGTTGGCAAAGGTAACCGTATCCTGAACCAAGGAGGAAACCGGTGTGCTAATGAGATGAGTACCATTCACGTTGCCGCTGCCGGTGAACTGCGCGTTCAAATTGAACGTGCCAGCCGGAATCTGCGTGTTGGAGGTCGTATCCTGATTGGTGACCGTGACCTTGAGATTAGGACTCAACGTGCTGGCGCACTGATAGGAAACAGGATAGAGCAACTCATCCGTGCTGAAATCGTATTGTGGCCTGAAAACATTGACAATGACCTTGATACGCTTTGTCACACAGTTACTGACCTGAGTCTTTCCGCTCATCCAATAGACCATAGTGTCATACAATGCCGGAGTGGTGTAATACTGCTGGGCTGTCGTCGTAGTATGAAGCGGGGTGTCGTCAGCTTCATGGGCATAAAAATAATATTGGGTAATATCTGACGGTCTGTCAGCAGGTTGCAATATGGTATAAGGCTGTGTGAAGGAACCGGTATAGACAATGCTGTCCGGCAAATAGGCAGTACGGGTGGAAACGAACTGACCAGTGATGGTATCGTTGCCGGTATAAACCGTCGCCTCGTTGTTAAGAGTCGTATAAATCGTATAGTTGAACGTTATATTGGCCGTGGGGGCACTGAAGTCGAACGGGGTGTTGAACTCTACAATCTTGACCTCTTCCGAAGCGAAAGGCTCGTCCACGGTATGGGTGACCTCCGTCCCGTTGAACACCGCATGGATCACCACCTTGTTGGCGGGAATCGGAGTGTTCAGCATGTTCTTGACCTGCACCTGGATGTGTTCATCGTACAAGGCGCAACTGGATTCGGGATAAAGCAATTCCTGCGTCTCCACATCATAGTCCGGAATATCCGGCACGTGGATGTAGATCGGGACCTTCTCACTTCCGCAGTCCAAGTTGGCAACCGTGAAACGGGCGTTAAGACGTTTCGACACGTTCGTGTAGGCTCCGTTCATGGCAGCGGCCGTATTTCCCGACTTCTTTTGGCAAAGCGTACTGCCTGTCGTGTTGGTCTGGTAGAACTGAGGATAGCTGTTTGCACCCACCACATGCTGACCGCAGTTGTTGCATTGGTTGCCAGAACCCGTGCAATAATCGGCACAGTTTGTCTCCATATAAACTTCCAGATTCCCGTTGTTGAACTCGAACGGTGTCTGCAAATTGAAATAGAACCAGCCTGTATGGTCGAAAATCACACGCTCGTCTAACACCAAGGTGGCTCCGGTGAGTTCGTCGTCCCAATTGACAGCCGTTGATCCATAGACATTGGCGTCCGTGGTCTTCATGTAAATTTTCAACGGGATGCCTTCCGTGACCGATGAAGAGTGTGCGGTCTTGACATTCAGAGCGAATGCCGTGATGGTTCCGTGGCCCACTTCCTGTTCCAGATAGAGCATACGACCCCGGGAGTATCCGTTGGAAAAAGTCATGGGGTCTGTACCCGAACCTGTGCCGGTTCCCACAATCACGTCGTCAACGGTGCCGGGGTTGGCGTTCACATAATAGACGGTGTCGAAATAGATGATAGGTGTAGTATACGTAGGGCTGTAGCTCAGCAGGTTCCAAGTCTCGAAACCGGAGTTGGTGAACCATCCGAGCACTCCTTGCGGGATCGAGGCCGGGAGTTGTGCCGTCAGGGTGGTCGTGTTATGGTAGTTCACAATAACCGTGTCGGTGACAATCGGCATGGCCGACTTACCCCTTGACACTACCGTCACGCCCAAAGTGTCGTTAAAGGCAAGACGGTCTTGGTTGAGTTTGGTGGCCCAGATCTTGATTGCATAGTTATCGTCAATGTCTATCTGATTGTTGGTGAAATCGTATATGCTGTTGAATGTGAAGACAACGGTCTCGTGGCTACGGAGGGTGTCATTGAAATTCTCCGTGACCTCGGCACCTCCGTTAATGGTATAGTGCAACTGAATCGGCGGAACGATGTCGGTGGTACCGTTGTTTGTGAGTTGCAGGTTGAGATGTTCGTGACCGAGATCGCAGTTGCTGACTGGATGGACAAGGCTGAGCAACGCGACATCGTGCACGTAGGGGGTGTCAACCAAAGCGCCCAGCATGAAACGGCCCGTCTGCTGGGGTTCATAGGTGCCGTTGACAAGATAGTAGAATGTCGAATCACGAAGCGGGGTCTCCACTTGGGCACAGAGGTAGTTACCGTGAGCAAGCATCTCCAATCCCACATAGAACTCGCCAGTGGTGTTGGTCAATGCAAAATTCTGGATTGGGATGATGTTCCAGGCCCCTTGTTGCAGCGTGCTGAAATCCACCACTTCGGAGGTGGCCAGTATTGTACCCGAGGCATCAGCCACGAAAGCCTTGAAACCATTTTCGGGATCTGCAATGTAGGTCTGGTCATAATAGTATTTCACTGCGGTAACCGCCAGCTCCTCATTTGTCTTGTAACGGACACAGGGACGGATGATGTTGGCATAGTCCCCCAGAAAAACGATGTCGGAGGTGGTATCGGCGATGGTGGCTGCGTTGGAGGTGGTCACCATGCGCCAATGCATGGCATTGTTTCCGTTGAACTGGTCGTTAGCGGCGCGAACCTCCACATCCTTCACTTCAGCGACACTGTACTGGTGGTCAGGGAACGTAACCATGGTTTCGGCATTGTACGGCAAGGTGGAGACCGTCACGGAGTCATGCCACTGCTCGGTCGCACCAACCACATTAAGGTAGACTTTCACATTGTTCTGCGACAAAGCGCCCTCGTTCTTTACCATAGCGCTGACCACTTCCCGCATGCCGTATTCCGTGGGGGTTTCGCCAACTCCATAAATCTTTGACACGGCGACATCATTGTCGTAGAGGTTTCTCACTCGGATACGGTCTACGTTCATGTTGTTACCCGTTTTAGAGACAGCCTCAAACGCAATATAGACACAACCATTGCTCACATAGTTGGATAAGTCGAAGGTGTAGAGTTCCCAGACGGGTGTGGTGGCGGATTGTTTGTAACGCTTGATGACGGCCTGGCTTTGCCCTTGTGCCGTCATGTTCGTATAGGTCTGCCCTCCGTCTGTGGAGACTTTCACATACAATTCATCCTGCTTGTTGTTCGCACTGTTGGCATTGTCGTGTGCAAACCAGATTTCCAGAATCGGGTTGAAAGCATTTGTCAACGAAACAGGTGGCATAATGGCACGGGATGTCGTGTTAGCGGCAAAGTTCTTGGAATTGAAGAAGAGACGGCCGGTGCCATACACCGGGGTGATGGTCGGATTCGCACCGGTACCGTTTTGGAAAGTCCAGTTACCGGCACCCGACACCTGCTCTATTGTCCACGTCTGCTGGGTCCCGTTACTGAAATCCTCCTCATAATCGGGGATGATGGCCTCCATGATGAACGTCTGCACCAAAGTGTCGTTAAGATGGTTGTTGTCTCCGTTGGTGGTGATGGTAATGAGGAAATCCACGGGCGAATTGACCGGGACAGGGACGTTCTGCGACAATTGCTGGTTGATGGTGGCCAATGCTGCGACCGTACCTGCATTCACGTTAAAGGTCTGGTTGAGGTTTAATGCAGTTGACTGAAGCGTGATCACGGCAGGGTTATTGGCGAAATTGATTGTCTGGGAACCCTTGTTGGTGATTTCCACCACGATGTCATACGTGTTCTGCGGACAAACACCAAGAGCAGGACTGACCAACGCCGTAATGGCGGCATCTGTTGAGGGGATCATGTCGGCATATGCACCCATATAGGTCACCTCTGAGCGGTTGATTCCCCGGATATCTGTCATCACACTGGCATTGCGCCAGCACTCCAAACCCGAGAAGTTGGTCGGCAAAAGGCTCTGGGAGCTGTTGACCATCGGAGGCAGATACGAAATCATATCGGTGAGGGTGGTGACTGCGCTGGCCAGTTCGGCGATAGTATTGCGCGGAACAGTCTTGTAGGCCACTACGCCAGACCCGGAGTTCAAGTCGTTGAAGCTTCCCGTCGCTGTGGCGTTGCCGTTCAAGTACAAGGGATAATCCGTGTTGTCAGTGTTCACCACCTGATTTAACAGTATATTATTGTATATATTAGTATTATTGTTGCCATTGGAAATGTACAACGCTGCCGTGTTGCTGTATGGAGCATCGGATTTCGCAATGAAACTGTTGTTGATGAGATGGAGATTGTTACTATTGTTGATTTGGACAGCATAGCTGTTGTTTGCCGTCACAGGATAGAGGATAACCTCATTGTTGTAGATAGACCCTGTGATTGAAGCCGTGGATGAACTGCTGTTGACGTAAATGCCGGCCGATCCGTTGCCCGCACGCAGGTGGTTATTGCTGATGGAGAAGTTCCCGGTGGTCGCATTGGTCAAGTAGATGCCGTACTCCATCTTCAGGATGGAATCTATGTTGTTGCCGTCTATGGCACCACCGTAGAGATAATTGGCATGTATGGCGGTGAAGTTCTGCGGGTTGGTGGAGGCCACCTGCTTGATATGGTTGTGGGAAATCGTACCCACGTAATAATTTGCGAATATACCGCGATAACAGGATGCGATGTCGCAATTGTCAACCGTGATGTTGTTCCGGCGGGCAGCTGAGCCGACATAATGTATGCCGAAGTTTCCGCCCTCGATGGTACAGTTACGGAAAACGATGGTGTCCGGATACGTGGCGGCGGCAGCGGAACGTACCACGGCAGCGCTGGTGGCAGCCGTGGAGTGAGTGTTGTGCGCAGTGATTCTACAGCCGTCAAACAGAATGTTGGTGCTACCGTTCCCGCGTACCACAACACCCCTCGATGCCGTAGCGAGATTGTTGCCCTGGATGGTCAGGTTCTTGAATGTATAGTTTTTGACATTCACGAGGGTGACCGCGCCAAAGACGTTGGCACCGACATCTGTGCTGTTGTTGGTCAGCACCACTGTGTTCACGTCATCGCCTTGGAACGTGATAGTGTTCACCTCCGACTGTCCGATGTAGTTCTCGTCGAAAGTGAATCCGGAGTAAGTGCCGGGACGGAGGTGGAACGTCACGGGACCTCCCAAACCGCAATACTGCAGTGAGGTCTTGGCCGCTTCCAAATTCGCGAAATCCGGATTCGAGCCGCCTATAGTATAGTCGCCCCGCATCAGGCTGTCACATGAATAGGGACTTATCTTTATCGTGTCGTTCCCATGAAAGCCGTCCGTCTGACCGTTTCGCGTGGTCACATAGACTGTTACATAGTTGTAACCATGCGTCGGTGTGAAAGTGCCTAACGAGAGGGAGTCGGGGATGTCGAAACAGATGTCACCGGTCCAGTTATGGGTGCTGTTGTGGGTTTCGTTCCCGTTCTCGTCGCGCACCACCATAGTGAAAGACGCAGAAGTCATGTAAGCAGAGCCGGGAGAATGCAGTGCATCACTGCGGTTCGTGAAATAGACAGTGATGGGCTGGGGCTGTCCCGTAATCAGACAGTGAGGCATCGGGCTGACAGTATCCACACGTACATCGTTGTCGTGGATACTCGGGTAGTTGTGGTGAGCCACCAAGAATGTGTCGAAGCGTGCCGGACTTCCGTGGACGTCTTCCATGTAAATATGGTAATAAATCGTATCCTGGTAACAGATGCTGGGCAACACCCATTGTGCCTGGATAGTGTGTCCATTGGCATTCAACACATTGCTGGTGAATATGTTCGGTGCATGAACCGTATCGCCGCTGTTGATGCTGTACCAGCACACCACAGAACTCTCGTTAATCGTATCGTTATCCGTCAATTTGGCCTTGATGGTATAGGGACCCACGTTGTTGATGAAAGAGTTGTTCGTGTTGTAGTAGAACGGAGGCTGCATAGTGATTGCGGGGCGAATCAGCTCGCAGTTGGAAAGACGTACCTCCACATTGTCCAAATACCAACCGGCGCAATCCTGGGTGCCGGCCGTAGGCGGGGAGGTCTTGTTCACACGGAACTGGAGGCGGAAGTGCGTGGGGGTGTTGCCGGAAGCGAAGACAAACGAGGTCACATCGAACATCTCATGATGCCACCAATTGTTGTTGGGCTTTATTGTCATGGAGTTGGAGTACCAGTTCGAGTAGGTCTGGTCTGAAAACGAACCGCCCACGATAGCCGTCCCCGTAGGGTTGCTGGCTTCACCATAGTAATAGTCGCTGCTGTTGCTGAAACTCAGATGCGTCCAAGGCGTCCACATGTAGTTCCCATCTTCATCGACTCCGCTCGATGTCGAAATATAGATGGTTGCCCTGTCCAAAAGGTTGACCTTGCATATGTGGTCAAAATCCAGATAGACATAGTTCACATCCACTCCAGGAGAACTCAAAGGAATGGCGGAAGTGGTGGCCTGAGCAGTGGCCGTGGCATTATACACTGGGGAGTGAAAACAATTCGGAGCAGACTTGTAGAGCTGCAGGGTGTCCCAGTTGGGATAAGTCGTTCCTGCCCCCACAACACGCCAGTCTCCCAACGAACCACCAAGGGTTGAGTTTGTGGACGTTGAAAACTGCGACGTGGTACCGTCAAAGTTCTCACTGAAAATGGTGACAACGTTCATAGGTTGCGACATGACCAAAAACGGGACCACGACAACCATTAAAATGAATAACAGCTTTTTCATATTTTTAATTTTATATTTCTCCAATATATTTATAATCAGCGATTTACAACAGTTCTACATACTTGTCTGTCACGCCAACAAGCCATTCCCACCTCTACTGGCGCATTCCCGTCAATTCCAAAAAAGCACCAATATACAAATAAGGGGGCAAAGATATAAAAAAAAACGAATTAACGGCTCAAAAAAATGACTTTTTTTATTCGAACAGAATCTCTTCACATTCAGCCACAGTCATCGCGGACATCAACCTGATTTTCTTGGATTTAAAATGTGGGATTCCACGAAAATAACCGGAATACATGGTTCGCATTTCAAGTACGGCGACACGCTCACCCTTTTCCTTTTCGTTTTCGCGAAGATGGCGAGACACCAATTGCGCCCGTTCCGCATAGGTGGGTTCATGATAGGTTTTCCCCATTCTTAACGCCTTGATTTGCTGAAAAATCCACGGGTTACCAATGGCAGCGCGCCCAATCATGACAGCATCCACTCCGTACCGTTCCTTGTAGGCGACAGCTCGCGCGGCACTGTCAATGTCCCCGTTACCCACTACCGGAATCACCATGCGCGGATTGTTTTTCACCTCGCCGATGAGCGTCCAGTCCGCCTCCCCGCCATATTGTTGCGCACGTGTGCGGCCATGGATGGTGATGGCCTGTATGCCGACATCCTGCAACCTCTCCGCAACCTCCACTATGGGTTTGTTGGCACTCTCCCACCCCAGACGCGTCTTCACGGTCACCGGCAAATCCACGGCCTTGACCACAGCGGCGGTCAGGGAGACCATCTTTGGAATATCCTGCAGCATCGCCGCACCAGCACCCTTACTGACAATCTTTTTCACAGGGCAACCCCAGTTAATGTCAATAAAATCGGGATGCTGCGCCGCGGCATACTGCGCTGCGGTCACCAACGCGGACTCATTGCCCCCGAATATCTGCACTCCGAACGGCCGCTCGTCCTCTTCAAAGTTCATTTTTCGAAAACTTTTCTCCACCTCACGCGACAGCGCTTCTGAGGAGACGAACTCGGAGATGAGAATATCGGCACCGTATTGTTTGCAAATACGACGGTAAGCCCTGTCCGTAACACCCTCCATAGGAGCAAGATAGACCGGGAAGTCGAAACGTTGGAGTATTTCTTTTATCGTTGGCATAATCAACGGCAAAAATAAATTTTTTATCTTTGCCGCTTGATTTCAAACGATTCATTTGACAATAAAAACAATAAAATTATGATCAAAAAAGTTTTTGCATTATTCGTTCTTGTGGGTGTATTAACCTCATTGTCAGCACAAAGGGTCAACGAAACCGTTGTATTATTCGGTAAAGACCAACTCACAGGTTTCACCATCAACATCAGCAACGGCACCCCGAAAGAGGTGAACGGCGCCCTCAGCAGCCTTTTCGAAAGCAGATTCAAAATGAAGAGTTCAAAGAAAAAAGGGTACTATGTGTATGAGAACTACCCCTGCAGCGCATTCGGCGACGCAAGGTACGACATATATTTCACATCCGCGGAAATCGGCAAAAAGAAAAACAAGGCCACGCAATTGACCCTTGTGGTTTCCACAGGCAACCTTAACTGCATCACCTACTCCAACGACCCGCGTACCTCTCGAAACATCACCGCCTTCCTTGAAAACTTCCCTCCCGAAGTGGAAATCTACAAGACCAACCTCCGCATTGAACAGCTGAAAAAAGAACTGAACAATCTTGAAAAGGAGCGCCAGAACCTTGAAAAAGAGCGAAACAAAACCAAAGACAAACTCGCCAATATGAACAACGACTTGAGAAGCACCGCCGAAATGGCCGAGAAGAAAAACGACGAAATCAATAAACTGCAAGAAAAATTCACCGAATCACACGACGAAACCTTGAAAATCCAAATTGACGAAGCGTCCAAAGAGCGGCTGACACTCCAAAAGGCCCAGTCCAGCATGCAGAAATCCGTGTTGAAAATGAACAACGATCTGAACAAACTGGAGAAAAAGATTGAGGAGAACAAGAAAAACGCCTCTGCTAAAGAGTCCGAACTGAAATCCCTCCAATAGTCCAATATCATTGCCATGGTCACTATCATTGACGGAAAAACCATTTCCGAAACAATTAAAACGGAAATTGCCGTAACAGTCAAAGGTCTTTTAGACAAAGGATTACGCGCCCCTCACCTCGCCGTAGTCATCGCCGGCGACGACGGGGCGGCACTCAGCTACGTCAGCAGCATTGAAAAACAGTGCAAGGGCGTGGGGTTCGTCTCCTCTGTCTACCACCTTTCCCCTAACATCTCTGAAGAGGAGTTCCTCACAACCCTCGACTTCCTCAACCAAGACGATGAAATCGACGGTTACATCATCCAAATGCCTCTACCGAAGCAGATTTCCATCGACAAGGTGACAGCGCACGTAAGCCCTGCTAAGGACATGGACTGCTTCCATCCCGAAAACATGGGCAATCTGCTCCTCGGCAAGGAATGCTATCTCCCGGCCACTCCGCACGGTGTCATCGAGCTGATCCAACGTTGCAACATCGAGACAAAAGGCAAAAACTGTGTTATCGTGGGGCGTAGCAACATAGTCGGAAAACCAATGGCCATGCTTATGCTACAAAAGAGCATCAACGCGACCGTAACCGTCTGCCACAGCCATACCCAGAACCTTCCGCAAATCTGTCGCCGCGCCGACATTCTCATCGTAGCCATCGGACAACCTGAAATGATTACTGCGGAATACGTCAAGGAGGGCGCCACGGTTATTGACGTGGGCGTGCACCGTCTCGACGCCCCCGACCAAACCAAAGGCTACCGACTCTGCGGCGATGTCCTTTTCGAAGATGTTTCCAAAATTTGCGGTTCCATCACCCCAGTCCCAGGCGGCACTGGTGCTATGACAACAGCATGCCTACTCCAAAACACGCTGAAAGCGAGAATGTTAAAGTTATAAGGAATACACTAACGACTTTCTGCGGCAGTCTGCCGTCCACATAAATGCAGGAAATCACAAAGCCTGCATTTTTTATTGTCGTCGGTCTGCTTAAACGATTTCTTCGCATCAAAAATATCACAGAAAAGCATATTCAGACGCTCCGACAGCTCCCGCTTGTAAGTCAGAATGTTTCTTTCACCTAAAATCTGCCCTGACAAAAAATACGAGTCACTGTTCTTGTTCACTTCCCGGGTACTGATGATACCCACCTCCACATAATTTGTTTTTTCTTTCACATAATGCTCATAAATAAGGACATAGAACACCAGTTGAAACAATTTGTCATACTTGCTGTCCGTGAAAATGGAATCCAACGCAGCTGAAACTGCCGCATCGTCGCCCATCAAACCCTTCTTCAGCGTCACGTGAAGATGACTCTCCTCCACCTTCCCTGTTTTGTAGTCAATAATGGCCACTCTATCCCCGTTTTTCTGTACACGGTCAAGGCTTCCCGTCAACTTCACCTGGAATGGGGTGCTTCCGTCAATAGGCTCAACCTGATAACCAGGAATGTTCACCGCCAATTCATTGTCTGTGATGGACCAGTCCGTCTGAATCAACTCGACTTTCGCCTTTTCCAGGTAATTTTTAACCGTCTCTCCAATAATCTGACGGTTAATCAGCCAATGTCCCTGTTCCAAATCCGATTTACTCAGCGATTCTCTGTTCTTCAAAGATCTTATTTCCAGACAAATACTCTCATCGCAAGAATCAATGTGACGTTGAAGAATGGATTCGTACTTTGTAGGATCTTGCTCCACCACAATCTCGTCAAGGGCCTTTTTGAACAACGCATGGATGACAGTCCCCAACTCGTACGCTTCAAGGTTGTCGCCCAAAACGGGCGAAGCCTGGACTTTCATCAGATACCGCAGATAGAATTTCAGGGGACAGCTTATATAGCACTGCAGCGATGATGCCGAGAATGGAAATTGCCGCAGACGTTTCATCACTTCATCGGATTTCGGGACAGACAAAGCTTTGGCTAAGGGCAATTTCAAATCAAAATCGAAATGACGGTGCGTAACCTCTATCACTTTCTCAAGATGCTGGTCAACTATCTCATATTCCAACTGGGAAATAAAACGGCTTTTTTCAGCCATGCTCTCATCTGAAGCTTGGTTATAGATCAGGTAAACCTGCTTTGCCCGCTGGAGAAGTCTAAAAAAGTGATAAGCATACACCTGATCCTGATAAAGGTAGCTGGGCAGGGCCTCCTGACCATCGAATTTGTATTTGAAGTCAAATGGGAGCAAAGAATTGTAAGTGATGCCCTTCGGCAGAATGCCTTCGTTCACGGACAACATAATCACGTTTTGAAAATCCATCATACGGGTCTCCAGAAGCCCCATTACCTGAAGTCCTATATCCGGATTCCCCTGTATGGAAATGGACACGTCGTGAAGCCACCTGACAACCGCATAACGGGCAAATGGGAAATCCACCACCTCGGTATCGGCAAAATTTTCGTCAAAAAGAGACTGGATACCACATAATTCACGTTCCACCTCCTCCCACAGTTTCTGGTAGAACGAATCCTCGGTTCTCTCATGTACAAACTGGGAGAAACGGAGCAGCAATGCTGGAAGCCGACGCGACAACGACTGTTTGGACATATCCGCAAACAATTCGCTATGAGGAAGTTGACCACTTCTAACGAGGGTTGGGAAATAAGCATTGGAAGGCCGCACTGTACGCAATAGTTCATGCTCCCACAACAGTTCAACCTGCACGCCGCTGAAAGTCATCTCCGAATCGGTATCCGCAGTCAGCGCAAAAGCAGACTCATAGAGCTCTAACAACTGCAACAGCAGCGAGTAGACCGGCGTGGCCTCGAAAGGGAAACCCATGGTGGCATTAATCTTCACATCCTTTGGACGATATGCCAGTAAAAAGGGTAACAGCAGGTTCTCATCCGCCAATGCCACAGCCGTGTCCGACATATCCACCACCCCATCTGCGGTTTTCCCTTCTTGCACCTTTTGTTTACGAATACTCTCCACCGCTTGGATGGCAGCATAAATCTGCCGGATGTTGCCGGCCGTGGACACAATATGCACAGTTTTGGGTATCGTGGCGAAATGAGGCTCCTTAAACGACAGCTCCCCGGCTTCTATCCGCAGTTTTTGACAGTTTCTATGGATGAAAAAGGAGGTGTCACGCCGAGACGCGTTCCCCTGCATAACGTCTCCCTCTTCTTCAAGATGACAGTAAAAAGGGTCTATGTCGAAATAGACCTCCGTGGAAAAGTGTTCCTTAAAGTAACGGATAATTTCCAGTTCTGAAGGCGACAGAGCATAGAAGCCGGCGAAGACAAAGCGACGGAAAGGGAGTTTGCCGGCGTATTGTTCGATATGTTCTGCACAATCCCGATAAATCATCCCTTCATAAGCCTCATTGGCTTCATAGAGTAGCTTACGATATTTCTCGTAAAGCTCACCCAAAAGCTCGTTGAAAAAAATTCTCTCGCGATCAGCCTCCGAAGCCTCGTCCTTCCCGAACGTAATCTCAAACTTGGCGGCTTTGGCATATTCCTTCAAAATGGCAGGCACATCCTGGAGCTGCATATCCATGTCGCTGATGTCCTTCAAAAAAGGGACAACCCAAGACAGAAGTGCGTGTTGTTCAAAACGTTCCCCTTTCATCTCGCGGGTGACCGTTTGCAATCGGAACAATTGTGTTACGGAATCAATGGACTTGAGCGGGGAAAGCCATTCCACAAACTCCTCCATCGGGAATATCTGAGGCAGGAACATCGTCTGAAAATGATTGGACGCCAAAAGTCCACGCTGCAAATAGCGTTTGGCACGGCGATTCGGAAGCACGACCACAACGTCGTGCAGCGGCACATTCTTGTCATCCAGTATCTTCCCGATTATTTGCTCTAAAAAAGATTGCTCCATATCTTAACCCTAAGACTTAAACTTCATCACACCCACTCATGGTACCCCATAACCATCCCTTCAATTTTCAGCTACAACTGCCAGTTTATCGGTTCTCTTCCCAAAGAAGCCAATATATCGTTGGTCTTAGAGAAGTGCCGGCAGCCAAAGAATCCCCGCGATGCGGACAATGGGGACGGGTGAGGCGCTGTCAGGACATAGTGCTTATTGGTATCGATAAGATGTTGCTTTTCAATAGCATAGTTACCCCATAAGAGAAAAACCAAACCATCCCTTTTTTCGGAGAGCCTTTGTATGGCACAATCAGTGAACGTCTCCCAACCGTGACGTTGGTGCGAACCTGCCTGGTGAGCGCGAACCGTCAGTGTGGCGTTGAGCAGCAGCACACCTTGGTTTGCCCACGGCTGAAGATTACCGCTCTCCGGAATCCGGAATCCGACATCGGAACTTAACTCCTTGAAGATGTTCTGCAACGACTTAGGAACCGGCACGCCATCTTGTACCGAGAAACAAAGCCCGTGGGCCTGTCCCTCCCCGTGGTACGGATCCTGCCCGATAATCACCACCTTCACCTTTTCAAAAGGAGTGGAGTTGAAAGCATTGAAAATCATCGGCCCTGGAGGATAGACGGGAAAATGCCGTTTCTCCTCCTGGAGAAATTGTTTCAGGGCTGCAAAATAAGGGGCTTGGAACTGATCCCAAAGCACCTTCTTCCATGACTCTTCTATGTTAGGGTTTATCATTTCCTTAATACAAAACGACGAGTGGCCGCTTGACTAATGTTTAAAATGACGGACACCAGTGAAAACCATTGCAATACCGGCTTCGTTGCATGCCTTGATAGAGTCTTCGTCACGGACACTGCCGCCGGGCTGAATTATGGCCGTAACCCCATACTGCTGAGCCATCTTCACCACATCGTCAAAGGGGAAGAACGCATCACTTGCAAGACAGAGATTATTCGTAATACACTTTCCCTTAGCCTCTTCCAAGGCTATATGCGCTGCTCCGACACGGTTCATCTGGCCGGCACCGATACCTGCAATACGGCCATCGCAAGAGACCGTGATGGCATTGGAGCGGACATGCTTACAAATGGTCATGGCCAGTTTCAGGTCTTCCATCTCCTTGGCGGTGGGAGCCTTTTCCGTCACTACTTTAAGCTCGTAGTCTTCAAAACGTTTGCGATCCAAAGATTGGCAGAGCAGGCCGCCCGCGACGCTGACAAACATTCGCTCATCGGCGTTTGCCTTGTCGGTACTGAAAGTCATCAGGCGAATGTTTTTCTTCGTGGAGAGATAATCAAGGGCTTCTTGGGTAAAAGAGGGTGCGAGGATGATTTCGAGGAAGACAGGTTTCATCGCTTCGGCAGTAGGCAGGTCGATTTCGCGGTTTGAAGCGACGATTCCGCCGAAGATAGAGACGCTGTCCGCCTCATAGGCGCGGGTCCAAGCTTCGAGGGCACTGGCACCGACACCGACGCCGCAAGGGTTCTTGTGCTTAACGGCCACCATTGTGGGTTCATCAAATTCACGAAGGATTTGCAGGGCCGCATCAGCATCTTGTATATTGTTATATGACAACTCTTTACCATGTAGTTGTTTAGCCCAAGCCATGGAATAGCCCTGCTTTTTGCCTGCATAGAAGGCGGCTTCCTGGTGCGGGTTCTCCCCATAGCGTAACGACTGTTTTTTGGTGAATGTAAGGGTCAGGTTTTCAGGTTCTTTTTCGCCCACTTGTTCTGTCAGGTAGGTGGATATATAGGTGTCGTAGGCTGCGGTATGCCGGAACACCTTCGCAGCAAGACGGCGACGGGTCTCTAAAGTGGTGTCTCCATTCGCTTTAAGTTCCTCAAGCACAGCAGGATAGTCAGCACTGTCCACCACTACGGTGACAAAGGCATGGTTTTTTGCGGCGCTGCGCAACATGGAAGGACCGCCGATGTCTATATTCTCGATAGCATCTTCAAAAGAAGTCCCCTCTTTTTCAATGGTTTGTTTAAATGGATACAGATTTACCACTACCATGTCAATGGGAGCTATCCCGTTGGTTTCCATTTCCTTGACATGTTCCGGGTTAGTCCGCACGGAGAGAAGTCCGCCGTGGACTTTAGGGTGCAGGGTTTTCACGCGGCCGTCCATGATTTCAGGGAAACCGGTGACATCGCTGATTCCTATAGTCGGGACGCCGGCGGCTTCCAAAGCCTTGCGAGTACCACCGGTAGAGATGATCTCGAATCCCAATCTTGTAAGTTCCTGTGCAAAAGGCACCACACCGTCCTTATTGCTGACACTGATTATCGCTTTTTTCATATTGTTTATTATTATAACTCCCAAAATCAAAGTGCAAAGGTACATAAAATATGAATACTGCACACAGCTTAATTGTACGGCAGACTATAAAAAAAGAGGCACACCGTAGCGCACCTCTTTCTTCAGTTATGAAAATGTTTTGAATTAGCCGTTGAACACTTTGTCGAGGCTGACTCCGCGGACTTGAGCCACGCTATAGGCGTCGCGCATGTTGGCGAGGGCTGCGATGGTAGCCTTCACCACACTATGCGGGTTAGAGGAGCCTTTAGACTTGGCGAGCACGTTTTTCACGCCAACGCTCTCGAACACGGCACGCATAGCACCGCCGGCAATGACACCGGTACCGGGAGCGGCGGGTTTCATGAAGACGCGGGCGCCGCTGTACTTGCCGTCTCCTGAATGAGGAATGGTACCTTTCAGGATGGGCACTTGGATGAGGTTCTTCTTGGCATCCTCTACACCTTTGGAAATAGCGGTGGAGACCTCACGGGCTTTACCAAGACCATAGCCGACGATGCCGTTCTCGTTACCGACGACGACAATCACTGCGAAGCTGAAGATACGACCGCCCTTGGTAACCTTGGTAACTCTGTTGGTAGCGACCACGCGTTCTTTGAGTTCGAGGTCTGCTGCTTTTACTTTCTTGATATTTTCGTTAGCCATAGTTTTGATGTTTAAAATTTAAGACCACCTTCTCTGGCTGCGTCAGCCAAAGACTTTACTCTACCATGATACAAGTATCCGTTTCTGTCGAAAACCACTTCTGTGATACCGGCGGCGAGGGCGCGGCTGGCGATTTCCTTGCCCACAAGCTTGGATTTTTCGCACTTGGTGACTTTCTGGGAAGCGATATCGGGCAATTTGGAAGATGCAGACACCAGTGTCACACCAGCCTCATCGTCAATAACTTGCACGTAGATGTCGCGATTACTTCTGAAAACGGACATTCTGGGACGAACCGGAGTACCGCTAACGATTTTGCGAATGCGGTTTTTAATCCTGTTTCTTCTATATTCTTTTTTATTGTAAGCCATAATAACAAATTTTGACGATTATTTCTCAGCCGATTTACCAGCTTTCTTTCTAACATACTCTCCTTCAAAGCGGATACCTTTGCCCTTATAAGGTTCAGGTTTGCGATAGGAGCGGATTTTCGTAGCCACTTGGCCGAGGAGTTGTTTGTCGATGCAGCTCAGAATAATAATCGGGTTCTTACCTTTTTCATTAATGGTTTGCACCGAGATTTCCTTCGGGAAGTCAAACAGGATGTTATGGGAGTAGCCCAGACCCATGTCGAGTTGATGGTCGCCTTTGGCTTCAGCCTTGTAGCCGACACCGATGACTTCCATCTTCTTGGTGAAGCCTTGGGAGACGCCCGTGATCATGTTGTTCAGAAGGGCTCTGTAGAGGCCGTGCATGGAGCGGTCGCGTTTGGAGTCGCTCGGACGTTTCACATGGAGGTGCCCGTCTTCGATTTCGAAAGTGATACGTTCATCGACATACTGTTGAAGTTCACCCTTAGGGCCTTTCACAGTTACGATATTGGACTTTTCGTCTCTTTTCACCTCAACCCCAGCGGGGATGGCGATTTGTAATTTTCCTATTCTTGACATAGCTGCTCCTCCTATTAACTAATGTAACATACTACTTCGCCGCCGACGTTCTGGGCTTTAGCTTCCTTGTCGGTCATCATACCATGTGATGTGGAGATGATGGCTATGCCGAGGCCGTTAAGGACAGATGGGAGTTCGTTGACACCCACGTACTTGCGGAGGCCGGGACGGCTAACGCGCTTAATCTCGTTGATGGCGGATTGTTTGGTTGCGGGATGATATTTCAACGCTATCTTGATTGTCTTAGGCATGGTATCATCCTCAAATTTATAGTTCAAGATATAACCTTTGTCGAAAAGGATCTTGGTTATAGCTTTTTTCTCGTTGGAAGCGGGAATTTCTACCACTTCGTGATGTGCGCGGATGGCGTTTCTCAAACGAGTCAAATAATCTGAAATGGGATCGGTATTCATAATTTAATCTTCTTCATTTAGGTTTACCAACTTGCTTTTTTTACTCCGGGAATCTTGCCGGCGAGTGCCAACTCTCTGAAGTCGATACGGGAGAGGCCGAATTGGCGCATATAGCCTTTCGGACGACCGCTCAGCTTGCAACGGTTGTGCATACGGATCGGATTGGAGTTCGGGGGTAATTTCTGAAGCGCGATATCGGCAGCTCTTTTGGCCTCGTAATCATCGCCTTTCATGATTTTCTTCAGTTCTGCGCGTTTAGCCGCATATTTGGCGACCATTTTCGCTCTTTTGATTTCTCTTGCTTTTAAAGATTCTTTTGCCATGATTACTTACTTTTGGTTTTTGAAGGGTAAGCCAAATTCTTTCAAAAGGGCCAGACATTCCTTGTCGTTCTGGGCTGTTGTCACGAAAGTAATGTCCATACCGTTAATTTTCAGTACTTTGTCGATATCAATTTCGGGGAAGATAATCTGTTCGGGAATACCGAGGGTGTAGTTGCCGCGACCGTCGAAACCTTTGTCGCTGATGCCGCGGAAGTCGCGGATACGAGGGATGGAGACGGTGATGAGGCGGTCGAGGAACTCATACATGCGGTCGCCGTGAAGGGTCACGCGGACGCCGATGGGCATTCCTCTTCTCAACTTGAAGTTGGAGATATCCTTCTTGGATTTGGTGGGGACGGCTTTTTGGCCGGCGATGAGGGTCATTTCCTGGACACCGGCATCGATGAGTTTCTTATCGGCGATGCCGAATTTGCCAAGACCTTGGTTGAGGCATATCTTGGTGATTCTGGGCACGCGCATGACTGACTTGAATCCGAATTGTTCCTTCAAAGCGGGAAGGACCTCATTTTGGTATTTTTCTTTGTATCTCGGTGTGTACATTACTTGATCTCCTCTCCTGACTTTTTAGAATATCTGACTAATTTACCGTTCTCGTTCAAACGTCTGCCCACACGGGTAGCGTTGCCTTTAGCGTCAACCAGCATAAGGTTGGAGATGTGGATGGGGGCTTCCTTTTGGATGATGCCTCCGTTGGGGGCCGCTGCGGTCGGTTTGGTGCTCTTGGACACCATGTTGCAACCTTCTACCAGTGCTTTGTTCTCCTTAGGGAAGACTTCGAGCACCTTGCGCACGGCTGTCTTGTCTTTACTTTCTCCGGCGATGACTCTCACGCTATCGCCTTTTTTAATTTTCAGTTTCATTCTTTTTTTTGTTTTAATGTTTGTCAATTGGTCTTTGTCAATTGTATAATAAACGATGTATTGACTTGATTATAACACTTCGGGGGCCAAAGACACGATTTTCATGAACTGTTTCTCACGCAGTTCGCGGGCGACAGGCCCGAAGATACGGGTGCCGCGCAGTTCATCGGATGCGGTGAGCAGGACCACGGCATTGTCATCGAACTTGATGTAGGAACCGTCATTTCTGCGCACGTGGCGCTTTGTGCGAACCACCACTGCCTTGGACACGGTGCCGGCTTTGACCTGGCCGGAGGGGATGGCACTCTTGATGGCGACGACGATCTTGTCGCCCACGCGTGCATAGCGTTTCTTGGTGCCGCCCAATACACGGATACAAAGGACTTCCTTTGCGCCGCTGTTATCTGCAACTGCTAATCTGGATTCTTGCTGTATCATAATGTTATTTAGCCTTTTCTACGATTTCAATTAAACGCCAGCACTTGTTCTTCGACAAAGGTCTGGTCTCCATTATTCTCACTCTGTCACCGATACGGCACTCGTTTTTCTCGTCGTGTGCCATGAATTTGGTGGAACGTTTCAGGAACTTGCCATAGATGGGGTGTTTCATTTTGCGTTCGACCTTGATGACGATAGATTTGTCCATCTTGTCGCTCACGACAATGCCTTCTCTCACTTTTCTGTTATTTCTTTCCATAATGTTTCAGTGATAGGGGGGTTATTTATTCTCGTTGATTTCTCTTTTACGCAATTCGGTCATGAGGCGGGCGATGTCTCTGCGCTGAGATTTGATCAGTTGGGGGTTTTCCAGCGGGGAGATTGCGTGGTTGAGGCGCATCGTGACGAGTTTGTCTTTTTCGGTGGCCAGTCTTTCCCTGAGTTCAGGGGTGGTCAATTCATTGATTTCTTGTTGTTTCATACTATTCTCCTCCTGTTAAATTTCTTCTGAATAATCTCTTCTGACAATAAATTTCGTATGCACGGGGAGCTTCTGGGCACCAAGTCTCATAGCTTCACGGGCAACTTCCAACGGGATGCCGTCGGCTTCGAAAAGGATGCGGCCTGGGCTGACGCGGGCTGCGAAGTACTCGGGGGTACCCTTACCTTTACCCATACGAACCTCAGCGGGTTTCTTGGTGACGGGGCGATCGGGGAAAATGCGAATCCAGAGTTTGCCCTGACGTTTCATCTCACGTGTGATGGCTTGACGGGCAGCCTCGATTTGGCGGGCGCTGATCCAGTACATGTCCAGCGTTTTCAATGCGAAAGAGCCGAATGCGATTTCCGAGCCACGCTTGGTAATCTTTTTCATTCTGCCTTTCTGCGGCCTTCTGTATTTGGTTTTTTTCGGTTGTAACATTGCTTTTACTGTTTATAGTTTATTGAAATACCGGCATCTTGGCGTCGGTTAATTATTGTGATTGCGGTTGTTGTTATTGCGGTTGCGGTTGTCGCGGTCTCTGCGCGGGCCGCGGAACATCTTCTTGCCGCCCGTGGGGCGTTGCTCCTTGGCTGCCTCATTGGCGAAGAGGTCGCGCTTGCCGTAGACAATGCCGCGGCAAATCCACACCTTGATGCCGATGCATCCGTAGGTGGTGTGAGCTTCGACGGGGGCGTAGTCGATGTCAGCGCGGAGGGTGTGCAACGGGATGCGGCCTTCCTTGAAGTGCTCGGAACGGGCAATTTCAGCCCCGCCGAGACGGCCCGCGACTGTCACCTTGATGCCTTCGGCTTGGGCGCGCATGGTGGCGGAGATGGCGGTCTTCACTGCTTTCTTGTATGTGACACGGCCCTCTATCTGGCGGGCGATGTTCTGTGCCACGAGCTGGGCATCCAGATCGGGGCGCTTGACTTCCATAATGTTAATTTGGATCTCCTTGCCGGTGATCACTTTCAGTTCCTCTTTCACGCTGTCGACTTCTGCGCCGCCTTTTCCGATAATGACACCGGGACGACCTGCGCTGATTGTCACTGTGACGAGTTTCAGAGTTCTTTCGATGTAGATTTTTGAAATGCCGGCTTTGGAGAACTTAGCATTTAAATACTTTCTAATTTTGTCATCTTCGACGATTTTACCGGCGAAGTTTTTGCCGCCGTACCAATTAGAGTCCCAGCCTCTTACGATTCCGAGGCGCAAGCCGATAGGATTAACTTTTTGACCCATACTTTACTGTTCTTTATTTTTGTGATTCTTCAATATTTTCCACTTTTACGTTCTCTTCGTTACGGTCGCCGAGAATCAAGGTCACATGGTTGGAACGTTTGCGAATGCGGGCTGCACGTCCTTGGGGAGCGGTGCGGATACGCTTCAGCATCCGGCCGCCGTCAACCATGATGGTCTTGACGTACAGATCGGCGTCTTCAAGACGTTTGCCCTCGTTTTTCACCTGCCAGTTGGCAATCGCCGACTTCAGGAGCTTGAGGAGTTTCTCGGAGGACTCTCTGCGGGAGTACTTCAACACGTTCATGGCGTAATCTACGTTCTTGCCACGAATCACGTTGGCCATTATTCTGGTCTTGCGCGGTGAGGTCGGATTATCCACTAATCGGGCCACATACACCGTTTTCATTGCTTCTTTACGCGCGTTTGCTGCGTTTTTCTGTTTTACACTCATTGTTGTTTTTATCTTTTAATATTTTTTATATTTGCCTAATATCCAGTATCTTAACTACTCAACAAGCACCCTCTAAGCGTACATTGTCAAATTGGCGGCAAAAATACTCTTTTTTTGCATATAATCAATACCTTATGGATTTTTTTTTCAACAGCATAGCCCATAGTTATCAACAGTCGGCGAATTGAGCGAATTAAACGGAGACGGAAGTCGGCGAATTGAACGGAGACGGAAGTCGGCGAATTGAACGGAGACGGAAGTCGGCGAATTGAACGGAGACGGAAGTCGGCGAATTGAGCGAATTGAACGAATAGTGTTACAATATAAACGAACAGTATTACACTATATGTGTATCCTAATTTTCTATATATGTGACCAATTTTCTCTCTTTATATGCCCTTATTTTCTATATATATGCCCTGTTTTGTAAACACAATTCGCATAATCCGTTTAATTCGCCGAAAAATCAGCAGCCTACAAATTTAGTCGCGCATGGGATTCGCTTGTAATCCAATGAAGTTTTTCCAAAATTAATCAGTAGTCCCAGACCAACACCACTTGCCTTCAAGTAGTTGTACACCTGAGAATAATGCTCCCCTATCAAATCAGACACCGCTTTCAATTCTACAATAATTTTCCCATAACAAAAGAAATCCGGAACAAAGCGCTTGCTTAGTTCAACACCTTTGTAATACACCTTGAATGCCTTTTCCCGCTCAAAGGGGATATTCCTCCAAAGGAGCTCTTTTTCAAACGCTTCCTGATAAACATGCTCTGTGAAACCGCATCCCAGCTCGCTATGAACGGACATGGCTGCGCCAATAAGGTTGTAGGATTCATTTCTGAACAATATTTTGTCATTCATATCAACGTACATTTTGTTTATACTAAGTTCGCGGGCAAAAATATGAATTTCTCTCTATAAAAAAACCACCGAAAAGACATTCCGGTGATTTTCTATATAATCAAATGATTTACAACTATTTATCAATTCAACAACATACCCTTTTGCTCAAATAATTAACAATAAACATTTAAAATATTGACGACGTTTTGCAAAACACATTCGCATAATTCGCATAATTCATATAATTCGCATAATTCGTATAATTCGCCGACCATATAAGCCGTTTACCATGCGACTGCCCGGTCTTTCGGGTACTTCACGCTGTAGGTCACCACGAAGGTGCGGGTCTCGCCGGCGCCCAGATTCAGTTCCCAAGTCAACACGCCAATATCGGTTTTGTCGTAAGTGGCAGCTGGCTTCACCTCCGACACCTTCACTTCGATGTCTCTGTCGTTGGAGATGGGATACTGCTCCTTGAGGGTCAGCTTCGCGCTGCGGTTTTGGTTGTTGCGAACGGTGATCAGGTACGAACGGGTCTCGGTGGTGGTGCTGCCCACATGCTTCGTGTTGCTGTAGTCACGTTGCAGTTCGCGCTTGACGGTCACGCGCGGGTCGGTGGCAAGGGTCAGGGTCACCTTGTCCTGTGTGGAATTCGGGTTCAGGAAGGCCTCCCCCACAAAAGTGTTGTTGAAGGTGACGGTCGCGTAACCCGAAAGCAGATTGTACTTCTCCAAACCGCCAATCGTTGCGATCAAATAGGTCTCGGTTGAGAGTTTTGGTGCGCTATAGTAATTGTACTCCGCGTCAATATTATAGTTCATCAGATCCACAAGTTGCTCGTTGCCGTTGCCGGGAATGTTGTAAGGCACCGCGATTTTGTAGTTCACATGGATGTCTTGCTCGTCAACGCTGATGTAATCCTCCATGCGGGTGGAGACCACCTTTTTGTTCGCCCCATCCGTCGCCGAAACGCCTTCGAGACTGGACAAGGCAGCGCTTACATTTGAACTCGACACGTAATTGGAGGCGGTATTGCTCCTTGATGAATACGCCATATCAGCCGATTGATTTCGTGCGAAGCGCAGAAACCATGTTCTGAATACCGGCACGGTATTGGTGCGGTTTGGTCGGGCGTTCGAGAGTGTGATCCGCACATTGTTCCAATCGAGGCCGGTCACTTGTTGTACCTCGGCTTTCGCTTGCATCGTGATGGCTTTGTCCAACCCGGGGATATTGATGTCGTAGTGGGGTTGCCAACCGGCATCTTCTGTATAATAGCTGATGTTGAACACCGTGGTGACGTTGTTCGGCACGCTGATGGAGAGATAGACTACACCGGTTTCCACGTTGCTGTCCAGCTTGTCCTGATCGATCTGCATTTTCAGCCTGTTCACGGTCTCTACCAGCTTTTCGATCTTTTTGTTGTCCTGATTGACACTGCTTTGGAGCGCTTTGGCCTTGGATGTGTAAAGTTCCATGTTGGCATTGATTTCCGCAACGGTCACCGTTCCGTCTTTCTTCTCCATGTTGTTGAGCGTGCCGTCGGTGAGCATCTTGAGCAGATGCTGATGGACGACAAGCTCGTCGCGCGCCTCCTGAAGCTGTTTTTGGTAATATTCAAGAGAGTCGGAAAGCTTTTTGAGTTTGGCGGTCTCCTCCTTCGGGGTCATGTAGTCCTTTTCGAACTCCATCGCAGAGATAAGCACGCCGTTCGCCTGCACCTTCAAACTGTTCAGGGCAATGTCGGGGCTCAGCCCGTCTATGACAATCTCCTGAGAACCACTCTTCAGCGTGGCGCTTGCTGAATGGTACAAGGTGGCACCGCGCAGGAACACGGTGACGGAATCCAACTTGGCGGAAATCTGTTTCTGCGCCTGCAGGGGGAGCAAGCAACCGATGCAAAGACTAATCAGGATGAAAAGATTTTTAGTTTTCATATCTATTGTATATATTAATATAATAACAGCATTATAAATTCATGGATTATTTGACCAAACTTCTTAAAGCTTGTTTAATAAAAAAATCAAGGACAGGGGGGCTACTATTGATTACTTGCGGCTTTTTCGCATAAAAGCCATGACGACAGCATACAGAACACCCAAAATGGTAAACAAAATGGCGATTTTCGCTATATAGTCGCCGTGTTTCACGTAAAAAGTCTCATCAGATTTGGCATACACGGTGGCTTTGATGGCCGTGCGCTCGTCGTAGTTCGTTTTCTCCAATACCCGCCCCAGTGGGTCGATCACGCCGGAGAAACCGCCATTGGCCGCGCGAAGGATGTAGCGGCGCGTCTCGATGGCTCTTAGCCTTGACATCTCGAAGTGCTGCCGGTGCCCCGGACTGTCGTCCCACCACGAGTCGTTGGTGATGACCGCCAGCACATTGGCGCCGTTCTTCACGAAACGGCTCATCACCTCGCCATACACCGATTCGTAGCAGATGCCTGTGCCGACACCCACGGGTGTGCCGTTCACGTCAATCGTGAAGACCCGCTGCACCGTGTCGGTACCTAAGGAACTGTTGGAACCGCCCAACTGGATCAGAGCTTCCTCTAAGAATCCGAAAACCTTCGGGAAGGGCATCTTCTCCACCCCCGGCACCAAACGGCTCTTGTGGTAGTGCCCCACCAAGCCGTTCCTGTTGTAAAAACCCGCCGTGTTGTAGAATTCCATGAACATGCCGGGCTGCACCTCCTGTGACACGGGCGATATCCTGTGGTCGGAGATGCCCACGGTGGACAGCCCTAACACGAAATTGAGGCTCGGGTAGCGTTTGATGGTGCTGTCTATCAAGGCGAAACCTTCGAAGCGGGTGTCCCCTTCCATGAAAGTCTTGTTCCGCAAGGCGTTCATGTCGATGGTGTGCGCGATGGCGGATTCGGGGGTGACCACCAAGTTGGTCTTTGCGGTCAGGCAGGGTTTCGCGACATCCAAAACCCGCTGGATTTCCTGCGTGTTCGTGAGGCTGTACTCCTCCTTCCACGGATCGGTGTTCTGCTGCACGACGACCGCCTCGATCGGGGTGTCGTGCTCAATAGGTGCATCCTCGTGAAAAAACAGGCCCATGGATAAGCCGCCGGGAATCAGATAGGCTGCTGCCAGCGCGATGGCATACTGGGTTATTCTCTTCCGGTTATGCTGTTGGATCTGTCCGATGAGTCCAGAGAACAGGAAGTTCAGCAGGATGATCCAGACGGTGCCGCCCGCCGTACCGGTAACGCTGTACCATTGCACGATATCCGGTGTGTAGGCGAACACGTTGCCGAGATTGAGCCACGGCCAGGTCAGGTCCCAGTTAAGGTGCAGGTATTCGAAGGAAATCCAGAAAGCGATGAGCATAACAACCTGTAAGGCACCGTTTTTCACCTGTTTGCGGCAGGCATGCCAGGCGGAGAAGGTGAGCGTCTGCAGCAGCGCGTTCAGGATGACGGCCGCCGCCGCGCCAGGCACCGTGCAGTAGGCAATCCAGTAGGTGGTGATCAGGTTGAAAACGAAGAACGCGGGGTAGAACAGCAGGATGCCGCGCCCGAAGGCGTTGCGCTTGCCCTCCTGCAAGGAGATTTCGCTCAGCGAGAACAGGGGAATGAGGGCGAAAAATACAAGGAAGACGAATCCGTGCGCATACCACGGAAGCGCCAGCAGCACTCCACTCAATACGCTGAGGGCTAATTTAATGTACCATTTGTTCCAATTCATAATACTTTTCTTTAACGTAGCGCCATTCCGCAGCCGACGACAAGTGGCGGCGGAATCTCCGACTCGCAAGAGAACGTGCTATCATTTCCCTTTGTATGCGTCAATTCCCTTCCGCAGGAATTGGATGTACTTGTCCTTGTCGCGCTCGTAGTAGGTCGGGCCGGAGAGGACGTTGCCGTCGGGATCCACCACGAAATAGCAGGGCTGCGAGTTCTCGTGGTATTTGGTCTGCTCGATGTAGCGGTTCTTGGCACCCAGCATGGTGATGGGGTCGCCGTTGGCGTCGGTGAGCTTGCCCTTCTCGTCGTCGGGCAGCGGGATCACCTTGTCGTCGGCGTACATGGTGCAGACGATGACCTCCTCGGCGAAGATGCGGCGCACCTCGGGGTCAATCCACACGGCATTCTCCACGTTACGGCAGTTGGTGCAGCCGTGGCCTGTGAAGTCGAGGAAGACGGGCTTGCCCTCTTTCTTGGCCACGCGCAACGCCTGGTCGTAGTCGAAGTAGCCCTTGATACCGAAGGGAATCTCCAGTTTGTCGGCGTACATCGGCTCCTCGGTCATCTGGTAAGTGCTGGCGGTCGCACCACCGGAGCCGCTCTCGGTGCGCACGATGTGGGAAATGTCGAAGTCCTGGGTGGTCATCGGCGGGAGCCAGCCGGAGATGGCCTTCAGCGGGGCACCGAAGAGACCGGGAACCATATAGACCACGAAAGAGAAGACCGCTACGGAGAGCAGGAAGCGGAACCAGCTCTTCTGCACGGGATAGTCGTCGTCGTGCGGGAATTTGATCTTGCCGAGCAGGTAAAAGCCCAACAGCGAGAACAATACGATCCATAAGGAGAGATAGACCTCGCGGTCGAGAATGCGCCAGTGGTAGGTCTGGTCGGGCACGTTGATGAACTTCAGCGCGAAGGCGAGTTCCACGAAGGCGAGTACCACCTTGAGGGTGTTCATCCAGCCGCCGGACTTCGGCATTTTCTTCAGCATATTGGGGAAGAGCGCGAAGAGTGTGAACGGTACGGCAATACCCAAGGAGAAGCCCAACATACCGACGATGGGTTTCAGGAAGGAACCGCCGGCGGCGTTGAGGGCCACCGCGCCCGCGATGGGCAGCGTGCAGGAGAAGGAGACCAAAACGAGGGTCAGGGCCATGAAGAAGATGCCGGCAACACTGCCCGCGTTCTGGCGCTTGGCGGAGCCGTTCACCCACGAACTCGGCAAGGTGATTTCGAAATAGCCTAACAGCGACAAGGCGAAGATGAAGAAGATGACGGCGAACAAAATGTTCGGGATCCAGTGGGTACTCAGCACGTTGCCGAGGTCCGCGCCGAAAATCAGCGACAGCACCAGACCGAAGATCACGAAGATCAGGATGATGAAGAGGCCGTAGAGCATGGCATTGCGCTTGCCGGTGTTGCCGTCTTTCGAGAAGTAGGAGACCGTCATCGGAATCATCGGGAACACGCACGGCATCAGCAGGCCGACGAGACCGCCCAGGACCGCCCCGAGGAAGTACATCAGCAGTGACTCCTCTTCTTCGGCGTTGTCGGCGGGTCTGTCCGTGGCGGGGGCGACTTCCGCCGTCTGCGGTGTGCCGGTGGGCTCAACAGCGGCGTTGTCGGCCGGTTCCTCCGCTTCGGGCTCTTCCGCCACGGCAGCAGTCACCGCCGGATGGAAGCCCTTGAGGTCGAAGGAAAACTTCTCCTCGATGGGGGTGCAACGGCCCTCAATACAGGCCTGTCCCTCCAATTTGCCCTGCACGGTGAACGGCTGGTCGTCCTTCACCTTCACGCGCTGCTTGAAGGTCACTTGCTTGGAATAGAAGTTGGAGTGTGCATCTAAGAGGTCGTCGTAGTCGCTCTGCGGGGTCGGTTCGGTCACTTTGCCCATGCGCTCGTACTTCGGCGACTTGTTGAAGTTGAAAACCAGCGGCTGCTCGATCTGCCCCTGGCCGGGCTTCTGCGCGTAGAGATGCCAGTTCGGCTCGATAGTGGCGGTGAACTGCAGCTCGGCCACGGAATCGTTGACTTTCACCGTCTTGTAGGTCCATTTCACGGGCGTGACGGTCTGCGCAAAGACTAAAACGGACACACATGCCATCAGGCAAGTCGTCAAAAGAATGCGTATTTTATTCATAATTCCCATTTTTTTATTCTTATAGAATTGAGTGGGCAAAAATACACAAATATTCGTTCTGTCTATTATTTTTTCAATCAATGGATCAAACATACGATCACTCCTTGTCTTGACATTTCACATACGGCAATCCCTCTTCAAGCCCTCTGTATGGAACTGCAGACTGGCTTGACTGGCTCATTCGTTTGTTTGCCTTTCACAAAAAAATACTACCTTTGCAGCCTCTAAAAACAATCCGCATGTACGAAAAAAAATTCATGGAAGAGGCCGTCAGACTGGCCAACGAATGTTTTGAAGCAGGTGAGGGCGGTCCGTTCGGGGCCGTGGTAGTGAAGGACGGCGTGATTGTGGGGCGCGGCCGCAACATGGTGACGGCGATCAACGACCCCACGGCGCACGCGGAGGTGCAGGCCATCCGCGATGCATGTCGAAACCTCGGCACGTTCCAGCTCGACGGCTGCGAGCTGTACGCCAGCAGCGAGCCCTGCCCGATGTGTTTCGGTGCCATCTACTGGGCACGTCCCCATCGCATCTATTTCGGCGCGTCTTGCGAAGTGGCCGCTGACGCCGGTTTCGACGACACCTTCATCTACGAAGAGATTGGCAAGCCCGTCAGCGAGTATTCCATCCCCACGGAGCAGCACGATGCGGAACTCGCGGCCGCGACGTTCAAGCGCTGGAATCGGTTCGAAGGAAAGGTGAAGTATTAATTCAGGAATTAGGAATTGGAATGAACGGAAAACTATATCTCATCCCCACCCCCATTGCGGAGGGCGCGTTCGGAACCTTCTTCCCGACGGTGAACGCGGACATCATCAACGATACGGACTACTACATTGTGGAGGCGTTGCGGACGGCGCGGCGTTTTCTGCGGTACGCGGGCATCCGGAAGCCCATCGACGAGCTGACCTTCTTCGAACTCAACGAGCACACGCAGGGGGTGGAGCTGAACGACTACCTGCAGCCCTGCTTGGAGGGGAAGAACGTGGGGGTGATGTCGGAGGCGGGCGTGCCGTGCGTGGCCGACCCCGGGCACAAGGCGGTGGAGAAGGCGCACCAGTTAGGCATCGAGGTGGTGCCGCTCATCGGACCCAGCTCGCTTATCCTCGCGTTGATGGGCAGCGGCATGAACGGACAGAGTTTCGTGTTCCACGGCTATCTGCCAGCGGAGCAGTACGACAGAGAGAAGCGGCTGCAGGAGTTGGAAGCGGTGGCGGTGAAGACAGGGCAGACGCAGATGTTCATCGAGACGCCCTACCGCAACAACCGCATGACGGCCTCGATTTGCAAGGTCCTGCAACCGGCCACAAGAGTCTGCATTGCCGCTAACCTGACGGGCGAAAACGCATTACTGAAGACGCAATCCGTGTCAAAATGGCGCAAACATTTCGAAAAGGAGGACCACCAGCTGGGGAAAACCCCATGTATCTATCTGATTAATAGATGAATATTTTTTTTAGAAACACTATCAGAGATAAAGAAAAAAAATGTATTTTTGCACCGTCATTTTCGCAATGGCAAGTTCATTGGATGGCGTAATGCCGAAGTGGTGGAATGGTAGACACGAGGGACTTAAAATCCCTTGCTTATTGCAAGCGTGTGGGTTCAAGTCCCACCTTCGGTACCGAATGCGGAAGTAGCTCAGTTGGTAGAGCACGACCTTGCCAAGGTCGGGGTCGCGAGTTCGAGTCTCGTTTTCCGCTCTTCTTCAGCAAAAAGCCCAATCGAAAGGTTGGGCTTTTTCATTTTAAATTACTGAAAATCAAGAGCGTATTTTTCGGGCGTTCCCCGCCCGCTTCTCATATTTTTCCAAAAACCATTCAAGAATCCATTCAAGGGGGTAAGTTCGAGCGGTATGTTCTTCGGGATTTTTCCCGCAAAATTTACAAATCCGCCGAGATTTTCGAAATTTTTGTCCAAAACAGGTGAAATCCATTCAAGATTTCGCCGTGATTCTTGAATGGAATTGACTGTAATTTATTGATTAAAGGTTCTTTAGATTATCTTTTGCTTAATGTGAGTCTTTTTTATTATATTCTCAATGAGACTTAATTTTTGGAATATGAACATAAATTTCTATAACGATAGGAATGGTTACGAGCGGCCTGCTGCGAAGTTTGAATGGATAGCGCGCCCGGTCGCCCTTGACAATTCCTACAAAAAATAAGACATCGTTAACCATCTCTTTTTTTTAACAAAAAATCTTTCCCATTAGCGTTGTCGAATCTGAGTGTTAATTCTGACCAATAAATTCTTTTGAAATTTGATCAAACAAATCCTTCTTAAACGGCTTACTTGGGAAATCCAAATTTTCCGAAAATTGACATCCTAATGAGTCTACATAGATTACTTGATTATCGTTTTTCATGTTGACCATTACGTAGATCGATTTAAGTAGTGCATTCGACCTTTCATCAAAGGTGTCATACGGGTGTATGCAATTTGTTGGTAAAATTGCCATCCCTTTTGATATTTTCAAACATAACATATTGTCAAAGACATAAAAACTATCCACATTGCAATAATCTAATTTAACAGCCATCAAGCCATATATTCTACCCCCGTAATTATATTCTTTTAAAGAAACAATATTCCCCTTGAATTTCAAATTCATAAATGTATTAATAGTATGGCTCTTATACTCTTCTCTGAAATTGCGTGTTTTTTTTATTTCGAAACAAACAATAAACCAGAACAAAGATAAAAAAAACAATATAATTATGAAAAGATAAATATCCTGTTTTTTTTTCATAACAGAAAATGAGTTTTTGTTAGGATTCAAAATATTTCCGCAAGAAACACTTTACACTTTTTTTTCTTTCCCTAAGAATTGTATCAGGCAAGAAATAACCACACGACTGTAGCAAAAAAGCCATTAGTATGCAAAATGTCGTAATTTTAAAAGCAACTACCTTTCTCATAATCTTAATAATCATCGGGGTTAACTAACAAATGGAATGTCTGACTTATGTTTCCATACGGTGTCGTTTTGTTCGGGTCTCTCATTATTGATTGTGGATACCAACGTGTTCCTATTCTACTATCCATTTGAACATACTCTTGAAATCATTATAACATTGATCACAAATCCAATAATATGAATCTATTGTTGAGTATCCAAAATGGAGATCTCCTTCATTTGTTGAAAATTTAGCTCCGCAAAAATCACAATGGTCATGATCCCAATCACGCCCAGCGATTTGGTACTTGTGTCTTATCAATCTTACTCCTTTTAAATAGTTTTCTTGTCCCTGAAGTCTCCAATCCTTCTTTAAATTATTTTTCATATATCTATAAAATTAATATTTACAAAAACCTACTTTTCTATCAAAGTTCCATTTTCGAACAACCTCCATTTTTTACCAGTAGGGTCTTTATAATCCCAATGAGGGCCTATTGGTGCAGGATGATCTAAATCTGGATGTAAGGATTCTTTTGTTATAGGATTGTAATAATTTCCTTTTGTGCCATAACTACCAAGGAAAGAAGTAACTATGTAACATTCCTTGACTCCTTCATAGTGACTCTATCTTTGCTATATCCGATTTGATATATATTTCAAAGAAGTCTCCATCAATACAATAATCATATTCAAGATGAGTATCATCGAAATCTAATAATTTGTTCGATTCCGATATGTTCAAAATTTCTTCAAAAGTCGCCGGCCCTCCATATTGAATATTATTCGTCAACTCGAATTTGGTCACATTGCAAAAATGTATGTTATGGAATAAAACAACATTGTTGCTGACAGTCTTGACAAGAATACTGATCTGTTTCATAAGAAAATCTATATGTATATTCTCGATCGAAGAACCATATAAGGTATTCAAAACTGATTGATTGATAGTCATAAGTTTTTGTTTGTTTTTATTATTTCTATAATTTTTTTCGGTAGGATCGTCATCAAAAGAGCAATGTGTTTTCCCTCTATCAGAACTATATCTTCCATTTATATCGATACTTCCTTTTTTATTTGAGATTCTAAAATAAGGTTCAGCTCTTTCTCCACCAGAATTCATAATCCTAATAACGTAATCTTGATAATTAATGATGAATCCATCTCCCTTGGCTTCTTTGCACGTTGATCCTTTTAATCTCTTTGTTAGATTTTGTGCATAATCGGAGACAAGGTATAACCTGTTAAACCACGGATCTTATTAACACTAAACCCAGGTATTCTACATAGTCCTTTTGCAACTGCTGGCGCTCCATATTTTGCAATGAGGTCACTTAATCCACCTCCAGCTAATTCACCAATAAAACCAACTGTAAAATCTTCAAGAGCTTGTTTTGTTGTGTATTGTTTAGGTGACGCACAGAAATATGCGAGAACGTCACCGGCAGCAGTAACTGCAGCTCGTCCTGCCTTCCCTCCCGGAATTTTCCATGGAATTACACCTTCCGCACCCGATTTAAGAGTGATCCAGCCATTTATGTTTAAAAAGGAAGCCCTAAGATCTCCCGCTGTTTGAGGATTGAAATAGTAGTTCATCGCAGCCTGCATCAGACAGTCAGCCATTGCATTTATGCCTGCCTTAATCAAAAATGGAATAATAGGGAAGTTTCCGTTCGGATCCACCAACCTCACCGGGTTATCCGCACAGTACACATACGGGCTCAGCGACGGATACTTGTCACTCATCGGGTCCACACTAAGCCAGATGCTCAAATCCGAAGAATAGTACCGCGAACCAAAGTAAGAATAGCCCGTTTCGGGGTCGCGTTCTTTGGCGGAGAAGATGTAAGTTCCGTTGCTGCGTGGGTGTTGGTCGAGGTTCGGCCACACAGACGTTGCCTGCCGTGACCACGGATGGTTGGGAGTGGGGCGGAATGGCGGTGAATAGTTGGCAGTTGTGTGGACACTGGCATCGCCAGCCCCGGCAGAGAGCAAAGCTCGGCAGAACAGCGGCATCCCCGAGTACCATGTCCCGGCAGGGACAACAGACCAGCAGCCCACAACGGTTGCACATACAGGCGAAATCCTCGAATGGGGACTCATGAATCTTCGTGAATCGCACGTGTCTCCGCGGATAAGGTCTGCGGGTGGTTTCGGGTGATATGTGAGGTCTGTAGGCATGGTGTTTTATCAAATGTTTGTTTCATTTAAATAACGTTCGCCAAGAGTCATCATTCACCTGCCATTTAACATTCAATTCCTCAAGGAATTTTGTTTCAAAAGCATGTTTGTAATAAGAGTTTTCTTGTGCATTCAAATCTATAGTGTTTATATATTTCTTGACGAATGTGAATGTATCAGAAATGGATAGAAATCTTAATGAGAACTGGTTTGCCGTGTTTGTAGAATCATAGGGAATGATTGCGCAACAGAATATTATATGTTCAGATGGGATATAAATATCAAAATAGCGAAATAAAACAGTGGTGTCAGCCAAAGACTTCTCATAAGGAGCATAGACATGATCGTATTGAGCCCACCGTTTGTTATCAGGATGATTATCTTTATAGTCATGAACCTTTTTCAAGAAATCTTGTTGTGAAGCATAAATAATGTACTTCTCAGCAGAAGAAGCGGAACCGCATCGGAACAGAATCTGTGCACAGACAAGACAAAAAAGGATATTTAAGAATTTCATAATGTGTATTCGTTATCTTTTGTTTTTTTTCACCATACTTTTTACAGTGTGTACTGTCATTTTAGACAGGCCTATAAATCCAAACAATACTGCTGTGACAGTGGATCTTGCTTTGTCGATTGGATTCAAATTAAAAGGTACTGAAATAGCATTTGCGCCTGCCAAAAGCAAATCAGCTTTCCAAGTTTCTGTGTGATAAAATACGCCATCAGTTCCGGACACACCTAAAGCATCGTATTGTTTATCATGTATCATTGAGAAGATTTCACTCAAATTGCGAGGAATATAATCATAATTGTCTTTCCCATCGTAGTTTTTCGGATTATTAGGCCCAGTATAACTGGTCCCTGTAATATTTTTATGTAAGGATGTGGCATCAACACTTTCTTCTGTCACACCAGCAAAGATCCTATAACCTATACCATATATTATTGTTCGGTCAGGATTTACAACATTTCCGCGGGAGTCTTTCACCACACCAGCGGTGTTGTTGACATGATCATTATAAACGGTGTACTTACCGTTGCCCACTTTTGTTCCATCGGCGAGATGCCTAAGCCCTGATTTTTCCCCATATTTTCTATTTACATCCGCTTGACATTTCACTGACCTATCATAATATATTTCCTTTTGACCATGTACTACACGTTCTACCCAGTCCTCCCCATCCGGGTCCACCAACCTCACCGGGTTATTCGCGCAGTAGGTGTAAGGCGAAAGCGACGGATACTTGTCGCTCATCGGGTCCACGCTCAACCAGATGCTCAGATCACTGCTGTAATAGCGTGCGCCAAAGTAGCTTAAACCCGTTTCAACATCCTTTTCTTTGGCGGAGAAAGTGTGACAATGTACAATGGTGGGGGTGACGGAAGGGCTTCCCTCAATTGGAAATGACCAGGTTTCCCCGTAAGGGGCTAAAGCCCAGTAGGACAGCGCAGCCCCGCAGCCGGCATGTCCCGCAGGGACAGAAGCCCGGTAGGAAACGGATGCGGTG
>CAMHNQ010000007.1 GCA_946186495.1 uncultured Bacteroidales bacterium | reverse complement strand
AAAGAATGGGGCAAACGGTCAACCTTATTCAGGCATTAACACAATAACCAATAACACAATAACCAATAACCAATAACCAATAACCAATAACCAACAACCAATCACTAATTGAGTCCGCTTGAAAAAGTGGTTTTCATTAAAACCAATATTTGATTGTCAATGTGTTACAAGCAAAAAAATCGTCAATTTTGACTTTTCCAGGTGGACTCAGTAAGGTACTTCCAATAGTTGCGGTTCTTTTGGTAGTCGACCTCCTTATTAATCGCGCCGACAATGTCCACTACAGAAAACCACCACTTGGACAATTCCTCATCCCAAACGGCGCGTACCTCGTGGTCGTTATAGAATCGTATGGATATTTTGCTCCTGTTGGTTGTTTGTTTTATAAGGGCCGCCACAATGTAACGACCCTTAATTCCTAATTGCTAATTCCTAATTCCTAACTATTTCCGCACCTTCTTCACGAACTCCTCCACCTCCGGCACGCCGCCCTGATAGACGAGGTAGCCGTCGTAGGGCTCGCGCTTGGTGATTTCGTCGTTGATGGGGGTGAGCATCAGCTTCTTCACGTCCTCGCGCTTTTGGCCGCTCTCCTTGGTCAACCCTAACGCCCAGCCGAGTTTGATGTAGGAGCTCTCGGCCAGCATGTTGTCGGCGGGGATGATGCCGCGCGCCATCATGTCGCGCCCGGTGTCATAGACGAACATGTGGGTGTAGCCCCAGATGGTCTGCACGCTCATGTACTGGTGCACGCCCGCGTCGGTGGCCCGCTGGATGGCGTCGAACATGCCCTTGTTGACGTGGCCTAAGCCGGTGCCGTTCCACACGATGCCCTTGTAGCCGTTGTCAATCAAGGCATCCAACACGTCGGGTTTCATGCCCGGATAGTAGTAGAGGATGGCCACGCGGTCGTCGAAGGTCGGCACGATGCGGGTGACGTTCGGGTCGTTGAGGGCCAGGCTGCGCTTGTAGTCCTCGTAGTTGGTGATGACCTCGACCTTGCGGTGCTGCTCGCCGTGGCGGCGGTGGTTATAGACCTCCTTGATGGGCTGAACGCCGTCCTTGCGGTTCACGGTGGCCAGCGGCGTGTCGCCGATGGTGCGGAACGTGGAACGATAGGAACTGTGCATCTTCCTCACGCGGGTGCCGCGGTGCAGGAAGCCGTAGTCGTCGCTGGTGGGTCCGAACATGCAGACCATCACCTCGGCAATGTCGCCGTGGCCGGCGGCAGTCATGGCGTGCATGAGGTTCAGCGCGGCGTCGGAGCTCGGACGGTCGGAGCTCCGCTGCGATCCGACCAACACCACCGGCATCGGCAGGTTCTGGCACATGTAGGTCAACGCGGTGGCGGTGTGCGCCAGGGTGTCGGTACCGTGGCCGATGACGATGCCCTCGATGCCGGCCTTGATCTCGTCACCGATCTTCTTCGCCAACGCGATGTACTCCTTCGGCGACATGTTCTCGGAGAAGACCGCGAAGACCTTCTCGGTCTGCAGGTTGCAGATGTCGGCCAGCTCGGGCACGGCACCGTACAACTCGCCGGGCGAGAAGGCGGGAATCACCGCGCCGGTGCGGTAGTCTAACCGCGAGGCGATGGTGCCGCCGGTGCCGAGCAGCTTCACGTGCGGCAGCCCGGGGGTGTAGGGGAACTCTTTCTCCGGAATCTTGAAGACGGGCTGCGGGTCGCGCTCGCCCTTCATGTCGGTCACCGTTTCGATGTCGATGCCGATATTATAGCCCGTGGCCACCTTCATCACGATGTGGATGTCGTCGGTGTTCTCGGCGCGGGGCAGTATCTTGCCGGAGAAGTGCCCGCGGGTGGTCTCGACCTCGGCCTTGTCCCACACGTGGACATCGTATTTCTTGAGCATTTCCAACGCTCTTCCTTTATATCCTTGGAATGTTACTTTGTCGTTGTTTTCCATAATATCTGTGAATGGTGAACAGTGATTTGTGATTAGTGATTTGTGAATAGAGAATAGGGATCAGCAAATTACTTGGTGGCTAATTCGGTGAATGCGGGGTTGCCGACGGCATGTTCGCGGGCACAGCCGAGGAGGTAGTTGCGTTTGTCCTCGTCGGAGGTGCGCTTGCGGCGCGGCTGGAAGACCTCGGCCATGATGCCCATGCCCTCTTCAAGCTCCTGCTTGGTCATTTTCCGATAGCCCGTGACTTTCAGCATTTCCGCGAAGTCGGCAGTCGGGTGCATGAAGAGCAGTTTCAGCAAATCGGGTGCGATAGACTTGTCGATGCCCTGCTCTTTCAGGAAGGCGAACAGGTCGTAGATGCGGTCGGCGTAGAACGGGATCTTGCCGCATTGGCCGTGCAGGTGCTTGAGCCGGTGGCCGAAGAAGGTGCCGAGGTATTTCGGGCAGACGCCGAGTTCGTCGGCGATGCGCTTGATGAGCGGGAAGAAGTTGTGGGTGAAAATGTACTTGAAGCAGTCCTGCGGCACGCCCCAGGCGACCATCTGCGCATAGCGGTCGGAGACGGCGTCGGGGATGTTCTGGCGGAGCTCCTCGATGTAGTCGTTGCTCAGCGGGATGGGCGCGGAGTCGGTGTCGGGGTACATGCGGTCGGCGCCGGGCAGCACGCGCTCGAAGACGGTGGTGCCGTCGGACAGCACTTTGCGGGTCTCCTGCGGCACGCCGTCGAAGGCCATCAGAGCGCGTTCCTCGATGGTCTCCAAGGCGGTCTTCACGTCATCCTCGGCGGCCCAGAAGATGATCTGCGCGTCGTTCTCGCCGGCGTTCATCGCTTGGGCGGCCTTCTCGAAGACGCTGCGGCTCACCACGTCCTCCAGGTCCTCGCTCGTGGCCATGTTCGGGCGTTCCAAGCAGGCGATGACCTTCAGGCGGTCGGCGAACTCGCTGTAGAACGGATGTCCGGGCTGTGTGAAGTGGGACAGCAGGCCGGCGAACTGCGGCAGGTTGACGGCATAGACCTTCGCGCCGGCCTTGATGGCATCGGTGATGGGGTCGAAGTAGAAGTGGAACTGCTTGGGGTTCAGTTCCATATAGTTCATTTGCCAATCCTCCTTTTTGATGCGGGCCTTGAGTTGGTCGCGGATGGCGAGCAGGGCCCACTGGCGGAAGCATTCCACGTGTGTGACCTCCGGGATCCATTTGGTGTGGGAGACGCCCTTCACCTCGATGCGGGTGCCGCCCTTGCAGCTCACGTTCACGTCCTCGCGGCCCGCGCCGATGCCGGTGCGCACGCGACCGGTGCTGCGGTTCAGGAAGCGGATGTAGTTGCAGGCCTCCTCCACCTCGTCGGGGTTCACCATCTCGGGGTAGGTGACGGTCTCGATGAGGGGCATGCCGAGGCGGTCGGTGCGATAGACGCGCGTGTGGCCGATGTCGGAGACCTCGCGGCAGGCGTCCTCTTCCACGCTGAGCTGGATAAGGCGCACCTTCTTGTTCCGAAGCTGGATTTCGCCGTCAATGCCGAGGATGGCGGTGCGCTGGAAGCCCGTCGGGATGGAGCCGTCGAGGTACTGCTTGCGGGTGATGTGCACCTCGCCCACGATCTTCAGCTTGGAGGCGAGGGCGATCTCGAGGGCGTACTGCAGTGCCTCGGGGTTGATGGGGAACGGCGGGGTGTCATCGACCTCGTAGGTGCACGCCGTGCGGTGGGCGATGCGATAGACGATGTTCTTGCGCGTCTTGAACTCCATGAGCGCAGTGCCGTCGTACTCGCCCATCTCGGAGAGGGTTGGGCGCATGTGGCGCAGCAGCTCCGCGTCGTACTCGTCGGGTTTCTGGAAAATGCCCGCCGGACACCGGCAGAACAGCTTCTCCTTGGTGGCCAGTTGCTGGTGCACTTCCAAGCCCGACATGAAACCGATGCGGTCGTAGTCGGCCTGGGTGGCCTCTTTGCGGTCAACATAGCCGATGGCGGCCTTGCTGTCCTCGTAATTCTTCTGGGGGTTGATGTTTTGCATATCGTTTCAAGTTTCAAGTTTCTATTTTTAAGATTCGAGAGTTCAGTGTTCAGTGTTCAAGGGTCAAAGGTAGTTGGAAGTAAAAACAATCCGCAAAGATAAAAAATATTTTGCTGTCACTTTCTTCGTTCGTTGAAGAATTTTTTCAATAGTGCAGCGCATTCGTCGGAAAGCACGCCGTTGCGGACTTCCGCCTTGGAGGGGAACTTCCCGTCCGTGAAGACGGAATAGCCGCGTTTGGGGTCCGGGGCGCCATAGACGAGGGTTTTGATTTGCGCGTGCGCGATGGCGCCGGCGCACATCAGGCACGGTTCCAGGGTGACGTAAAGGGTGCACTCCTGCAGGTATTTGGCTCCCAAGGCATTGGCTGCCGCCGTGATGGCCATCATCTCGGCATGCGCCGTCACGTCCTTCAGGGTCTCTGTCAGGTTATGCCCCTTGGCGACGACCCGGTCGTTCAGCACCACCACCGCCCCAACGGGGATCTCCTCCTCCGCGTAGGCATCTTCGGCCTCATTGAGGGCCATACGCATGAAATATTTGTCGTCCAATTCCATATCACACAATCATATGCCAGTCACACGTCTTTGCCATTAGCTTCTCCAACCTTTCCCTTTATCCATCTCAGGAACCGCACAGGCAGATAGTAGGACAACGCACCGAAAGTGAGCACCGTGTTCAGCACACTGATACGGAAGAAGTCCCAGAACGGACGGAAATGGCTGACGCGCTCTCCTTCGGGCGGGTAATAGACGCGCACCGGCACTGACACCACCGGCACGCCGCGCCAGGCGGAGAACACCAGGAGTTCCAACTCTGCCTCGTAGCGCGGGGTGATGGGCCACCGCAAGTTGATCCGCTGCAACGGATATAGACGGTAGCCGCTCTGCGTGTCCTCCAGCGGGATGCCTGTCTGCAGGCGGAACCAGAAATTGGAGAACTTGTTGGCGAAGGTGTTCTTTGCGGGCATATTGTCGGCAGTCAGATTCCGCGCCCCGACGATCAGCGCGTCCGGATGCGCTTTGTGACAGCTCATTATGGCGGGAATATCCTCCGGATAGTGCTGTCCATCGGAGTCAATTGTCACCGCATAGCGATACCCCAGCTCCAGCGCCCGACGGAAGCCCCGCATCAGCGCGTAGCCCTTGCCTCTGTTGGGCGTGTAATCCACAATCTCCGGCACTTCCTCCAGGTTCCGGATGGCAGACAACGTTTCGGGCGTGCTGCCGTCGTTCACCACGATGATGTGGCGGGTGAAAGCCTGAATACGCCGCAACACCTCCGCGATAGTCCGCTCGTTGTTATAAGTCGGCACAATCACGCATGCACGATTCTCTTCGAAGACACTCTGCCAATCCATCCCTACGCTTTTTCGTATATTAGTGAGAATTTCGTATATACCCTTTCCTCCGATTTTACCAAGCCTTTGACTACCAGCCGGTCGTCCACCGTCTCCATCTTGTCGAAGACCACCGTGCACTCGGGTGCGCGGTCCGGCTTGAGGGCCTCCATAAACTTCAGGTCCTTGATTTCCGACAAAGAGAGCCCCTCACCCGTCATGCCTTCCAACAGTTCGCCCACCATTCCCACCTGGCAAACCCCGGGCATGACAGGATTCCCGGGAAAGTGCGCCTTGAAAATCGCGCTGTCCGCCAGCAGTCTTACGCGGATCCCGTTGTCCGACCTTCCGATAATCGTATAGACATCCTTGTACAACATCCTATATTACCTGATTTCCTAATTCAATTTGACATTGCTGAATGAGATCACCGTCACATCCCCGTTCGCCTCTTTCATCTCAACCTTTGTCACGGCGTTGTGTTTGTCATTGAAATGGAGATGGACACTCGTGAACATTTTCTTCAGTTTCGCTTGCTTCGGGGTTAGCTTGGCGACCCATACGTTGCCTTGGGTGTACATTTCCACAGTGAAGTCGCTGCTGCCGGAGAGGGCTGTGCCGGTGACGCTGCTCATCACGATCTGCGCGATGCCCTTGAAGAGCTGCCCGCTCTGCCCTTCGGCCTTCTTGGTCTTCCCGTCTTGCTGGATGTAAACCTGTTGTTGCCCGTTTTCCTCTTTGACGACGAGCGCGAACTTGTTGGGCTCCGTGTATTCCCACTTGAGGTTTTTGCCCGAGAAGCTCATTTTGCCTTTGGAGGTCATTTTATCCTTGAGCATGGCGGACTGCCGCACCTGCGTGAAGTCGCACTGAATGGACTTCACTGAGGAAGTGGCCTTGTTCACCGCCTCAAGCATCTTCTTCGACTGCTCGGGGGTGGCCTTCTTGAGGGTCTGGGCGGAAGCCGAGGTGACAAACAGCAGCAGAAAGAACATCTTTAGTATGTTGGATATTTTAACAAACATCGTGTCTAATCTTTCGTTTTTCTCACTTCAATAACCAATAACCAATAACCATTACTGCGCCACAAAATAGCACCCGGCCATGATCAGAAGGACGCCGATCCAGCGGGTGGCGGGCACGGTTTCGTGGAAGATGAGCACGGCGGCGATCATTCCGAAGACGTAGCTCAGCGAAATGAGCGGATAGGCGCGGGAGAACGGGTAGTTCTTGAGGATGTACATCCAGAGGACGGCGCCGGCACCGTAGGCCGCGCCGCAACCGAGCCACCACCAATTGGTGAGCTGCGCCAAGAAGAACGAGCCCTTCCAAGCGAAAGTGCCCATCTTCTGGAGCGCGAATTTCAGAAACACCTGTCCGGAACATAAAAGAACCGACTGGATGACAGCCAAAACGATTAGTCTCATAATGATTTTTTTATGATTTCGGCACGATCCTCCGCACCTTTTTGGTGAATAACTCGCACATTCTCAATCTCATAGAGTGGATGTTCGCCGGATTCGACGGAAAGCATCCATGCTTCTGAACGGTCCTGGACTTCCAACTGCCCGAAAAAGGTCGGATTATGCAACTGCAACTCCGTAAGCTCGTCGTTGGCACAGACCAGCGCGGTCCGTATCTGTCCCAGGCGCAGCCGAAGGAGGGCGTCCTGCAGGGCCAGCTCAAACGAGATCGTGCGGTGCGAATAGGTGGTGTTGTAACCGTGGTTCCCCGTAAAGATTGCAATCATCGAGGCCACCGTGTTGTGGGTGGACTGCATGAAACAGGTGGGCATGTTCACCTCCTCGCCTTCGGAGACCAAACCGCCGAGCATCTGCACGGTGTTTTCCATGCAGCCCATTGCAGTGCCGTTGAGGATGGCATCCGGCTCCCCCACCCCGCTGATTTCCATTGCCTTGAGAGCCGTCACCAAGGCGCGTTTCTGCAGTTTGCCCATACGCCGCGCCTTCATCGGCGGCAGGTAACGGGCATATTCCCCGGCCGGAACGTCTTTCACTATTGCGGTAACAAACACTCTATTCATATCGAGACAAGATGACGGACGAGTCGTTGCCCCCGAATCCGAAAGCGTTGCACATCACGTGGCGCAGATTCGCTTGCGGAGGTTCTTTTCCGGAAACTGGAACGATGCATTTCTCGTCAAGATTTTGGTATTCAGTTTGATACGGAAGAAATCCTCTTCGCATGGCCATGAGGCAGAAAGCTGTCTCGATGGAGCCGGAAGCACTGGTCGTATGGCCGGTACAGGATTTCGTGGAGGAGACAGGCGGGAGCTTGTCGCCGAACACGCGGCGCAACGCGGCACTTTCCGACGCGTCGTTGTTGGGGGTTCCGGTGCCGTGCGCGTTCACGTAGCTGATGTCTGCTGGGGACGACCTTGCATCCGCAAGAGCCTGTGTCATGGCCCGACGGGCCCCTTCACCGTCTTCCGAAGAAGCCGTCTGGTGGTATGCGTCGCAGGCGTTCCCGCCCCCGCTGAGCACTCCGAGGATCTCCGCGCCGCGCTGCAACGCCGAAGTCTCGCTTTCCAACACCAGGAAGGCCGCCCCCTCGCCGAGGTTCAGTCCCGCACGGGTTTGATCGAACGGCCGGCAACGCTGCCGGTCGAGAATCATCAGCGACTTGAAGCCGTTCAGGTGGAACTTGGACAACGCCTCCGCGCCACCTGCCAACACAATCTCGCGTTCACCGCTTTCTATCAGCAGCTTGCCCAGGATCAGCGCGTTCATGGCCGAGGAACAGGCCGTGGAAACGGTGGAGGTGTAGTTGAAACAGCCGGAATTGTCGGCGATGATGTCGGTGGAAGCGCCACAGTCGTGCACATCATGCATCCCCGCAGGCAAAGGTTCCGGGAAAAGCCGTTCGGTGACATCCATTCCGCCGACCGTGGTGCCGGAAATGAGTGCCAAATCCGGATGACCCTGCAGGTTCGCATGAACAAGAGCCTCGCGCAGAGCCATGATTCCCAGCAAGTTGGTGCGTGAAACACAAGGACCGTCGGCGAGTTGCAGACTGTGGCAGAGTTCCTCGTCGCTCATCTTCACCTCCCCGACAGGAAACTCGTGGTGTTCCGTGGGCAGATAGCGCACCTGCCCGATACCGGATTCACCGCGCACCAAGGCTGCCGCATTCGCCTCAACCCCCACTCCGAGCGCGGAAACCACCCCCATTCCGGTTATGACAACCCTCGGCCGCATCATTTCGTTCGGTTAGCAGCCACATAGTCGGCCATCGTCCTCACTGAGGCGAAAATCTCCTTGCCCTGTTTCGGGTCGGAAATTTTGATGCCGTAGTTGCGTTCCAAGAGGACGATCAACTCCAGCACATCGATGGAATCGAGGCCAAGTCCCTCTTCTCCGAACAGCGGCGCATTGTCGTCAATGTCAGCCGGTGACATCTCTTCGAGATTCAACGCCTCAATCATTTTGGTTTTCAGTTCTTCTGTAAGTTCCATATTTTTCGGTTATTTATAATCTCTGACCCGTAGCTTATGCGACACTTTCCAAGTCCGAACCGCTCCGCCATTTCCAAACCCGCACCGCGTCTGCTTCTTCGCCTTGCATGGGCAAATGTCTCATTGCTACATCTTATTGACAATCAAATTAATACGCGGTTTCAAAAATAAGCAGGGTAGAAACCGGGTTCACAAAGCAGTGTCAATATAGTTTGGCGGTTTCGGGAGTTAAAGTGAACATGCCACGTCATATCGGTGGCAAAGATACATTATTTTTCAATAGCCATCCCATACATTTTATTTTTTAATAGACACATGGGTAAGCCAATTCCGTTTAATTGCCCATCCCTAATTCAGATCACCAATTTCATTTCCGCTTCAAACTCATCGTCGGCGACAGCTTCCACCCAGCCAGTCAGCACGCTGGTGGTCTCATTGTCCATCAAAGCCCGTTCAACCGCCTGTTCCATCACCGTCTCCGACTTCTCGGGCAGGAGGATGAACCCGCTTTCCCCGTGGTACTTGTTGCGGATGGCGATTTCGCCGGTGACAATGTTGGGCAGCGTATAGACGAACACCGACGGTGACGGGTAGAACTCCGCAGGATCGGCGATGGTCTCCTGGAATGCACGGTCGGCATGCAGCGAGGAATGTCGGTTGAAGAGCAGCACGGCGCGGTCGGCACGCGGCACAAATCGTTCGGCGCCCTCCGCCTCTAACAAAATCTCGGAGGCGATGAACCCCACCTTGCACAACACATCCATCTTGAAAAACTTCGGATAATCCATCCGATATTTCCGGTACAGATGCGTCAAAAACGATTCATCCTCGACGGCCACTGCCACGCACTTCCCATCCACCTCCAAACTTTTCGGTGTCATTTTCACCCTATGTATCACCCTTGATTCCATCTATTTCCTTCCGTTCATTAATCAATCATATTCTATAAACGTCCTCTGTTTTGCTATCGCGCTCTTATCCTGCCTGAACTACTCAAAGAAAAACACCCATAACCCATAATCCATAACCCATAACCTATAACCTATAACCATTATAAAAAGCAGCTGCGGCGTTGCAGCCGCCGAACCCGGACAACAGCTTCACAAAGGCATTCCGCTGCGTGTCCAGCGCTTTCGAGGAGACCTGCACCGTGACGGAGACGCCCAACTGCCCATCGAAGCCGCGTGTGGCGGGGACGACACCGTTCTCCAGGGCCCTCATCGTCAGAAGGGTTTCCAAAATGCCGGCAGCCCCGAGCGTGTGTCCGTAATACCCTTTCATGGCATTCACCGGCACGCCAGAAAGGCCTGCGCGCCCAATGGCAATCGACTCCATTTCGTCATTGTACAATGTGGAGGTCCCATGAACGTTGAGGCAGGCCAAATCACTGTCTTTCAACCCACTGTCGTGAAGTGCGGACATCAGGGAGCGGTAACTGCCCTCGCCGGTGCGCGATGGTCCGGAGATGTGGTTGGCATCGTTCCGCACTGCGCCGGCCAGCATCTGCCAGCCTCCCTCCTCGTCAGCGGCGACCTGATAGACCACCGTAGCGGCGGCCTCCCCGAGGTTAAGCCCCCTGCGGTTTGCGCTGAACGGGCGGCACTGTTCATCCGACAGGGCTTTCAGCGACTGGAAGCCGGCCACGATGAACGGCGACAGCACATCCGCACCAATAACCACGGCGGTGTCATACTGCCCGGATATCAGGCAGCGGTATGCCACTATCTGCGCATACAACCCTGATATACATGCGTTTGACACAGTAATGGGCATATTTGCATTACAAAAGTGGCGGGCCACGAACCGTGCCGTATTCGCCAGTGCAACACGTTCAAAATCAGGATATTCACGCGAAAGCAGCTCCACATTGCCTTTGGTGGAGGAAAGTATGAAAACCACGCGTTCCGATTTAGCATCTATCCCACTCTGCTTCACCGCTTTCACGGCAGAAAGCAGGGCTATTTTCTCAAATTTCGTGCATGAGGCGTATGTGTCCAAGCCCTCTTCGGCCAATGCCGCTTCCAAAGCAGCTTCGGGAATCAGCGACACGAAGCAGGGAAATGGCAGGTTCCACAGCGACTCATAACGACGCAGGGCTGACTTTCCAGCCAACACCGCCGAAAAGTTCTCCCCCACCGTAAAACCGATCGGAGAGATGATATTTTCACCTATCTTCCTGACAATCATAATCCTATATTTTCTCCTGGCAGTGCAATCGTCAATTCGGCAACTGCAATCCGACGGTCGTCCAAAAACGATTCAGCTGTCACCAGCTTCATATCCCCAAAATCCGCGACCACTTCGATGCGCGTGCGCAAAGTCTCGCCCACGCGGGGTGCTGCTTCGATCCGCATCCGTTTGACAGACCCTATATATCCAACCCGTACGCCCGTATGTCCATGGACATAGACATCGGCATACCCTAAATGTGCTGCACAGGTCTGCGCCATATTCTCGACAATTGCGTAGGGCATCATCGCCCCTTCCGTCACAAAAATATTGTCGGCCCTGACCTCCAACACCGTCACCGCCGACTTCTCATCGGCTGACAGCAAGCGATCCACCATCAACATCGGCGGCCTCTGCGGCAATAATTCCTGTATATCCAATTCTCTGATCACAATTCACCAATCACTATTCACCAATCACAACTCACAAGTCCCAAAACTCATAATAGTTAAACCACTGCTCGGGGTATTTACGGAGCACCGATTCTATGTGGGAGGCATACTGCCGGGCAAGGTTTCGGGCACGTTCACGGACATCATCACCTTTGTTTTCAAGCTGTTGAATGAAAATCTGGTACTGTTTGGGGGACTTCTTCACCACATGGATGGAGAGGACGGCGATTTCGCGCTGCGCGGCAATGAGGAACGGTCCGAGGGGGAATTTCGCCGGGGCGCCGAAAAATTCGCACGTGACAGTCTTCTGGTCCCCCACCACCCTGTCTGCCGGGATGCTCACGCTCTCCCCGTCATTCAGCGCACTGTTTATCAAAAAGATATGCGACATATCATCCTTGACGGGAATCATGCGTATGTTGGTTTCGTCGAACATCTTCTGCCGATTGCGCATCACCGATTCGGCCTCCCCGGAGAAGACGAGGGCATTGTAGCGTTTCTCGGTGGCGACCAAAGTGTAGCCGGCGAGCTCATAGCTGCCGACATGGGCGCTGAAAATCAGGAATCCCGGTTCGGCGGCGGCGCAGTCCTGGTAGAGGTGGTAGTTCTCGATGTCGAAACCAAACTTGCCGCCCGCATACATGTAGAAGCGGTCCAGGATGATTTGGGAGAAGCGCCTGAAGTTCAGGAAGGTATAGGCAAATGACTTCAGCGGCGGGAATCCGAAACGTTTGCGGAAGAAATGGTACATGGGACGACGGCCTTTGGAAAAAAGAAAGTAAAACGGGACCACGAAGACGGCAACAAGACCATACATCCCACGCAGTGGCACCGTCCTCATCACCTTGACGAGGCCATCGTGCATCCACGAGGTGCCGTCGGTCTTCCCTTGCCAAGCCCGTTCAGCCGCCATCCGACAGAGATTACGCCACTTTCGAGGCTATGTAATCATAAAACTGGCCGAGCGTCTTCACGTTCTTCATCTCCTCCTGCTTGATCTTGAACCCGAAAACGTTCTCCACAATGACCACCATATCGACAAAGTCAAGGCTGTCGATGCCAAGATGCTCCTTTAGCAAGGCATCCGGATGCAGCTTTTCTTCGTCAATTTCCAGCTCGTCAACAAAAAAAGCGTTCACTTTTTCTTCAATTTCAGCTCTATCCATTTCTAAAACAATCTGTTAAATTTAGCAAAACAGTAATCCAAAATCTGCGGCAAAGATATGAAATTATATGAAACAGAGGATGACTATTTGCGTACTGGGGGTTGCACTTATACAGGCAGGTGTTCCGAGGACAGGCCATTCGGGCAATTTTTCGAAGTCCGCTGCAATCACCTCCAGCCTCCTGGTCGGCCCGTGGCGTCTCTCCGCTTTGCCTTTCTAATTGACCTGGAATGGTGAAGCCGCATTCCGTTGCAGCATGCACACTGAGCAGAACCTTGCCCTCGCACCGCGACATGGGAATCCGCTTTCCGTGCGTGCCTTAGACCTTGAAAGCATAGACTGATTTCTGCCTCATCCATCATAAATATGTGATTCACAACAAATAGCACAATCGCCGATTTTTCTCCGTCTTTGTTCAGGGCGGAAAAAACATGAAAATTTACAGGTACGGGAGACATCGGCAAAAATTGTATCTTTGCCCTTTATAAAAATTGAAAGGGATGAATATCTACAAGGCTGATTTGCACACGCACACCCTGCTCTCGCCATGCGGGGACTTGGACATGACGCCGGACAACATCATCGCGCTTGCCTTAGAGCGTGGGTTAGACGTTATCGCCATCACAGACCATAATGCCACGCGACACTGCCGTTTGGCCGAACACTACTCCCACAACCGCGACATTTTCGTGCTGTGCGGTGCCGAGGTGACCACCAAGGAGGAGGCCCATTGTTTGGCCTATTTCGGTGACCACGAGGCTTTGGACAGGTTCCAGACCTACCTTGACGAACATCTGCCGGACATTCCCAACGACCCCGAGTTCTTCGGCGACCAAGTGCAGATTGACGAGGAGATGAACATCGTGTATGAGGAGCCGAAACTGCTCACCTCCGCCATTGACCAGACCGTCAACCAGATTGCAGACAAAGTGCACGAATTAGGTGGACTGTTCGTGCCGGCGCACATCGACAAGCAGAAGAACAGCCTCATCGGACAGTTGGGCTTCATTCCGTTCGACCTGGACTACGATGCGGTGGAACTATCCAAAAACGGAGATAAAGAGGAGATCCTAAAAACACACAAGTATTTGAAAAACAAGATGTTTACCAGAAGCTCCGATGCCCATTTCCCGGACATCATCGCCACCGCCCCCTGCTACCTGAGGATGGAGACCCGCAGTTTCGACGAAATCCGCAAAGCGCTCCACGGCGAAGACGGCCGGGAGGTGCTTTTGTCAATATGACATTTTGAAACGTAAGTTTACAATAATAATATATATACTATAAAACAATTTGTCACAGATTCCTATTCTTTGAGCATCCCGTCTAAGGTATGAAGCGCAAGCCCCCCGCATACCGAAGGCACATCTCACAAGGACATCTTATAACGAAGAGAAAATATGGAAGAAAAGACCACCCGAGAAGAGCAAACCACCCAAAAAAGCTTGCGCTCCCTACACGTTTGGGTACGCAAGTTTTGGCACAAGACACTGGAATACACGCACTTGAAAGATGACACAGACTACGAGGCCACGGTCAAGTACATCTCCAGCAACGTGGAGTTCCGTGGTGTCAACCTTTGGGTGCTGGCATTCGCCATCATCGTGGCTTCCGTAGGGTTGAACGTGAACTCCACGGCGGTGATCATCGGGGCCATGTTGATTTCGCCGATCATGGGCCCCATTACCGGCATCGGCCTCTCCGTCGGCATCCTTGACGAAGACCTTTTGCGGAAATCCTTGAGGAACTTCCTGCTGATGGTCATCATCAGCCTGGTCACCTCCACACTGTACTTCCTGATTTCTCCGCTTAGCGAGGCGCAGTCGGAGTTGCTGGCGCGCACCCGTCCCACCATCTTCGACGTCATCATCGCATTCTTCGGTGGACTGGCAGGTATTGTGGCCACCTCCCGAAAGTCACAGCCTTTCACGGTAATCTCTGGCGTCGCCATCGCCACCGCGCTGATGCCACCGCTCTGCACCGCCGGATACGGACTGGCGACCTGGCAGTTACGCTATTTCGGCGGGGCTTTCTACCTCTTCTTCATCAACTCATTCTTCATTGCAATGGCCACCTTCATCATGATCCGCTTCTTAGGATTCCCGCAAGTGCGCTACATCGACAACTCCCGGCTCAACGCGGTGAAACGGATGATCTACGCCTTCGCCATTCTCGTCATGATACCCAGCCTCATCATGGCCGTCAATCTCGTACGGGAGTCCGCTTTCAAGTCTCAGAGCATCCGCTTTGTGAACGAAATCCAACAGCACGAGCTTTTCAGTGACGTACAACTCATTGATTCGCAGATGGAGTACACCAACAAAACGCAAACCGTATTGTTGCGGGTCATCGGGAAACCGCTGTCGGTGGAGGATATCGCCAAACTCCAGCATATCATGCGGACTGAATATGGACTGGAGCGCGCCAAGCTGGTCGTCCGGCAGACCGGCGGCGTTGTTGACATCGCCCAGCAGACCCAGTTGGTGGAAGACCTCATCGAGAAGAAAGATGCCGTGATTGCCTCCCAGGACTCCACCATCAACATGCTCCGCACCAAAATCGGCAAGATGACCGGGTCGGCGGAGGGTACTGAATTGCTGATCAAGGAGATTCACACGCAATATCCCGACATTGACCAGCTTGCCATTGGCGAAATGGAATGCTACGACACCGATGCCCTGACCCACAAGCAGATGCCTGTCGTTTACGTAAGCTGGAAAGACGGAAAAAGCCATCCGGAGGCAGAGAAACGCCTTTGCGAATGGCTGAAAGTACGCCTTGACGTGCCGGAAATCCGCACAATGCAGGCAAGATAGGAACGACGCGCCCTTTTGCAGGCAGCCAGACACCTCCCCTATCTTCTGCCCCGGGCACGCATCGCACGCATCATCCCTCTGGTCTTGCCTGAGCCGTTGTTGACGGCCTTCATCACCTTGCGGATGTCATCGAACTGCTTGATGAGGCGGTTGACATCCTGGATGTCACGGCCGGAGCCGCGAGCGATACGTTTGCGCCGCGAGCCGTTGATAATGTCGGGGTTGGCCCTTTCCTCCGGGGTCATCGACTGAATCATCACCTCCACACTCTTGAAGACATCGTCGTCGATGTCCATATTCCGCACCAGCTTGCCCATGCCGGGAATCATGCCCATGAGGTCCTTGACGTTCCCCATCTTCTTGATTTGCTGGATCTGCTGGTTGAAGTCATTGAAGTCGAACTGGTTCTTGGCCAACTTCTTGGAGAGTTTGGCGGCCTCCTCGTCATCGAACTGTTCCTGGGCGCGTTCCACGAAGGAGCGGATGTCACCCATGCCGAGGATACGCTCCGCCATACGTTCGGGATGGAAGACGTCCAACGCCTCCATCTTCTCACCCATGCCGACGAACTTAATGGGTTTCTCCGTGACCTTGCGGATGGTGAGCGCGGCACCGCCGCGGGTGTCGCCGTCGAGTTTGGTGAGGATGACACCATCGAAGTTGAGACGGTCGTTGAAAGCCTTGGCCGTGTTAACGGCGTCCTGGCCGGTCATGGCATCCACCACAAAGAGTATCTCCTGCGGGTTGACGGCCTCCTTGATGTTGGTGATCTCGCGCATCATCTCCTCGTCAACCGCAAGACGGCCGGCGGTATCGATGATGACCACGTCATATCCATAGTCCTTGGCATGACGCACCGCGTTCTTGGCGATCTCGACAGGTTTCTTGTTGTCGGGTTCGGAATAGACCTCCACGCCAATCTGGTCGCCGAGGACCTTCAGCTGGTCGATGGCGGCGGGGCGATAGACGTCGCAGGCGGCGAGCATGGGCTTTTTGCCGCGCTTCGTCTTCAGCAGGTTGGCGAGTTTGGCGCTATGGGTGGTCTTACCGGAGCCCTGCAGACCGGCCATGAGGATGATGGCGGGCGAACCCTTGAGGTTGATATCGACCGCTTGGCTTCCCATGAGGGCGATGAGTTCGTCGTAGGTGATCTTCACCATGAGCTGGTTGGGCGACACGGCATTGATCACGTTCATGCCGATGGCTTTCTCCTTCACGCTGTTGGTGAACTCCTTGGCGATGCTGTAGCTCACGTCCGCATCGATGAGTGCCTTGCGAATCTCTTTGGTGGTCTCGGCCACGTTGATTTCCGTAATCTTGCCCTGGCCTTTCAGTATCTTAAATGACCGTTCTAATCTGTCGGATAAACTTTCAAACATATTTCCAATTTCAGTCTAAAAACATTTGCTAATTTCGGGGCTGCAAAGATACAATTTTTAACGGTCACGCAGTCATGCGAGAAACAGTTATTTCACCAAGAGGTCCGGAAGCGTTCCCTTTTTTCCGGCCTCTGCCACGCTATTCTTCCTGACCTTGTTGCGCCGCCGCAAAAAAATAGTATCTTTGTCAACGACAAAAAAAAGGAAAGAAAATATCTTAAAACACTGATTATGAATAAAATCGTATTAATTACAGGCGCAACGAGCGGTATCGGTCTGGGTTGCGCGAGGAAATTTGCCGAAAACGGGGACAAGCTGATCCTGACGGGCCGCAAGGAGCAGCTTTTAGAGGACATACGCAAGGAGTTGTCCGGCAAGGGCGCGGAAGTGCTGACCCTGGCCTTCGACGTGCGCGACCGCGAGGCGGCCACCCGCGCCATCAACGGGCTGCCCGACGGGTGGAAAGAGATTGACGTGCTGGTGAACAACGCGGGACTGGCCCTTGGGCTGGAGCCGGAACAGGAGGGGAGTTTCGAGGACTGGGAGACCATGATAGACACCAACATCAAGGGTTTGCTGACCATGACGCGCCTCATCGTGCCGGGGATGGTGGCGCGCGACCGAGGCCATGTCATCAACGTGGGTTCCGTGGCTGGCGACGCCGCGTACGCCAACGGAAACGTCTACTGTGCCACGAAAGCGGCGGTGAAGACCCTGTCTGACGGGCTGCGCATCGATGTGGCGAGCACCTCCGTGCGTGTGACGAACCTCAAGCCCGGCCTGGTGGAGACCAACTTCAGCAACACCCGTTTCCACGGAGACACCGAGCGCGCCGCCAGCGTCTACAAGGGCATCAAGCCGCTGACCGGTGACGACATTGCCGACGTGGCCGTCTACGCCGCCAACGCTCCCGCCCACGTGCAGATTGCCGAAGTGCTGATCCTCGCCACCCACCAGGGCAGCGGCAGCGTCATCGTCAGAAAATAAAGGCCACGGCCAACAAAAATCACAAACCGCGAGCTACACATTACAAAAAAATGTATCTTTGCGGCGAAATTTCAACGGATTATCAACAAAAAGACAAATAACAAGGATATAGACAGATAATAATTATACATAATTTAATAAGGTAAGGCGTTTTCGCTTTTCTTCTGCTGCACGAAAATCTGGACAATTTTCAGCAATACCACGAAGAAAGAAACGAATCGCTTGCGATGTGGATCGTGAGCTTTCTTGTTTGTGGTATAGGTGTCCAGACCTTCGTGCAGCGCAAAACAGGCTCACGATTTTTTTGTGTCTGTGAATGAAAGCGGAAATATTCTGTAACCGACTGGTTTTCAATCAGAATAAATTCAAATCGTCGATACCGTTTTCGTTTTTATAGAGTGAACTCAAGAACAAACAAGGAAGATTATGAGATGCAAGTTTTGTGGATGGTCAAACCCCGACCATGTAACCCAATGTGAGAAATGCGGGAATCCCACCGAGGGTGGAACAGAAGAAGCCGTGGTGTCGTCTGAACGAAGCGATGGCGACGTTGATGACAAAAAGACCGTGGTGTTCAGGAGAGGACACCGTGATGCGGTATCGGAAAGACACCGCTGCCCGAATTGCAGCTATCCGTTATTGCGAGGAATGACCGTATGTCCTCAATGCAAATATGAACTTCGGGCGGAAGACTTCCCGGTCGTCGCAACGGAAGGAAACCCGTCCGAACAAGTGGCAAACCAAGCAGAGGAGCGCACGAATGAGAATGTGGACAAGAAGACGTACAATCCATACCTGCGACCTAAGGACAAAAAGGGCGGGACTGGCTTTTTGCTTACCCCAGTTGCCCAAGAGGGGGAAGAATTGAATTTGGAGAAAGTCTCTTTTACGGGCAATTCTGTTTTGCTGAACCGGCAGAACACAGAGCCCGACAACAATTCCATCACGGGGAAGGCGCAAGCGTCGGTCACGTATGAAGACGGTCAATGGTTTATAGAAGACCGGAGTTCACAAAGGACGACATTTGTGCGCGCTTCGCGAAAAACAGTGCTGAAAGACGGTGATGTCATCCTGTTGGGCAACAGAATGTTCGTGTTCGAAGAAACCAAATAGGAAAGTCATGTTGCGAGAAATCCCCGAACGATGCAGTTTCCTGCCTGGCGAATACATAGACAGGGAATACCAAGTGAAGAAGCTCCTGGGCGAGGGAAGCTTCGGCATGGTTTATGATGTCTGTGACCGCCAAGACCGGCATTTCGCGCTCAAGATACTTCCGCTGTGGAAACGGGAGGCCCACCTTCGTGAAGAGCTGGTGAACCGTTTCCAACTGGAATTCGAGACCGGTAGGATTCGGAGCGACTATATCGTTTATTCCTATCACTCCGACTGGGTGAAGGGGAACCCATACATTGTGATGGAGTTATGCAGTGAAACAAGCCTGCAGCGATTCATGAAGAATCCAGATACCGACGTTGAAAAAGTGGTCTGTGAGATACTGTACGGACTGCGAGACTTGCATCGTAACGGCAAGGTACACCGGGATTTGAAGCCGGCCAACATTTTGAGAAAAAAGACGGGGACATTCGCCTTGTCGGATTTCGGGACGAGCGGAAACTGTCGTGTAAAGCCAGAAAGAAGAGGCATTTTCTCCAAAATACAGACTTTCGGGACATTGGCCTACATGTCTCCAGAACAGATCAACCCTAAGAAAGCCATCTCCACCGTGCTACCCACCACGGACATCTTCTCTTTCGGCGTGGTGCTCTACGAGATGCTGTTCCACCAATATCCTTTCGGGGATTTGGAAAAGGAAACGGACATTGACAACTATATCAAAAAGGTAAAGGCGGGCAAGTGGAACGAAACCGTCTTCCATTTGCACAATTGTCCCGAATACTGGTACGAGATTTTGGACGGCTGTCTCCAGCCCAACTTTCAGAAACGCATCCAAACGGTTGATGGAATCCTGTCCCTGATTCCCTGCCACCTGCAAGGCAATGTCGGTTCAGTGGCAAGGCAGGCAAGCAATCCTGCACGGAAAGTCACGACAAATTGTCTGCTAAGGATTGTCTATGGCTCCGAATCCGGCCGCACCATTTCTCTCCGGTCGTTCGCAGATGCCGGCAAGTACGTGGTGACGATCGGCAGGGAACACAGCGGATTCAGCAACGATGTGGAACTGAAAGACACAGACGCCTCCTACATCTCCAGAAGACATTGTACCCTGGAATATGATGTTGCCGGGAGAAAATGGCACCTGCGAGACGGCCAGTGGTATGGGGGAGAGTGGCACAATTCGCTGAACGGGACATTTGTTAACACTGCGGAGCTTCACGACGCGGAATCCGACAGGATTCTTTCCGAAGGAGATATCCTCTCCATCGGGGAGGTGAAGTTGCGTGTGGAAACAGAATAAGAGAATTCAGATTATTCACAATAAAAATCAAAAATTATGTCAGACACCAAAACTACCGAATTCAAGAGAAGCCTGTCCGGGACAATTTCCGCTGGAGTCAGAAACGCTTTTGGAAATAAAAGCAAGAAGTTCTACACCATCGAATACAAGGACGAAACCCGATTCCATCATCGTGGAGACCAGCAGCGTATCATCATCGACGAAGCCTTCTTAGGACGTGACTCGAAATGCCAGATACGCTTTGACACGGAAAACTGTCCGACTGTCAGCCGCGAACACGCCGTCATCGTCAGGGACGGCGACAACTGGAAGCTGAAGCATCTTTCAAACACCAACGAGACGTTTGTAAACGGCACTTCAATCACCAATGAATACTATTTGCAAAATGGTGACGAGATTCAGCTTTCCGAAGGTGGGCCGAGAGTGGGCTTTATCATTTCCGATGGTTCATACTCCCAGTCCATCGGTGTCGGGGAGCGCATCAAGGATTTCGGCCAGCAGGCGCTCCGTCCCTACAAGGCCGCCATCATTGCATTGTGCGCCGTTCTGGTCGCCGCTATTGCCGGCGTGACCGCCTACTTGCTGTTGAGCGGCGGAGGCCCTAACATCGAGAATTTGAAAGACGACGTTTATCTGGTCCGCATGACAGAGTTCACCTTGACCTCCCCCGCCATCAACAACGGGGAACCGTACACCTACAACTATATGGACAAAGGAGAAGTGGAGCCGGCAGCCACGGGTTTCATGACCTGCGACAACCGCTTCATCACCGCACGCCATGTGGTAGAACCGTGGTATTACCAGGTGGATTGGGGCAACCCGGATCTCAGCGACCCGTATTGCTACGTGAATCTTGTGCTTTCCGTATATGGCGGCCGAGTGAACGCCAAATTCGAGGCGGAATCAAGAGACGGAAAACGTTTTTCCTTCAAGACTACCGACTGCACCTGCAACCCCGCCCAGTTCGAGGAACTCGCACTGCCGAAAGGCCGGAACATCCATGTCGGAGATTTCGTCCGCAAAGCGCTTTCAACCAACGACTATGCATACGTGAAGATGAACCAGCCAAGCAAAATCGTCCCCAACGAAAAGCTGTCGGAAAAAATGAAGTTTGGCACAAAACTGCATATCCTCGGATTCCCGTTCTCTTTGGGAGCCACTGCCAACAAGCTGGAACCCCAATACCGCATGGTCACAACCTCCAACACGGGTCTGTTAGAAGGCAAGATTGTGACCGACAACAATATCGACGCAGGCAGCTCAGGCTCGCCCGTTTTCTGCAAGAGGCACGGGAAATACTATTTGGTGGGCATGGTCTCTTCCACCATCGGCGATAATGGAAGCGTCATTATCCCCATTTCTCAAATCAAGTAATCAACAATACACGGTCATGATGAAAAGAATATTGCCATTAATGGGTTTTGTACTCCTGATGTACACGGGTTTCGGGCAGGCACCGGGTTCAAGACTGCCGGCCATCAACCCGTCCAAGGCCAACAAGGAGTCGAAAAAACTGCCAGAAATAAGGACTCAGAAAACAACCGTGCAGTCCTCGGACAACACGAACAAGCCCACCAAAAACTCCAACAAGGAACCTAAAGACGAAACCGATCCAGGCTGTTCGCACGAAGATATATACATCTCCGAACTCAACTTTGCCATTGCGGACCAACTCGTTCGCACGAATCTCTCTTTCCCCGGAGGTTCCCGCTTGGCATTGGCCCTCGTTTTGAAGTCGGGAGACGTGGCCTTGCTCAACAACCTGCCCGACCTTTTCGACAAGGACAATTATCCTGTGGCCGAATGTCTCGGGACAGTTGACAACGTGGAGGCCAGCACCCCGGACAAAAAAAGTGTGCCTTTGGCAATGCCGGAGACTTTCTACGAGTATGCATCTGGTTTTGCCTGTCTGAAGACACCATTGGCATCCTCCGGGGGCAGCTCCTTTCAGCTAAAAAAGCCAGTGAACAAAGTGAAAACGGGAGGTTACGTGTTTTGGTTTGGACGAAACTATGCGGGTGAATTTGTCTATCCTGTCTGGGAGGAGATTACGTTCACGGAGGACAAGAATTACTACGACCTTGTTCAGCCTGAAGGGGATGTGGTGGCCGGCTTTTTCATCAAGGAGCAAAGCATGGGCGACACGCCAGACATTCTCCTCCTCGGAGTGGCGCAGAAAATGCAAGGGCAATGGGTATTGGCCAAGGTGAGCGCAGAGCCGGGTGTCTCCGCCAAGGGCCAAGCTGTCGTCAAACCGGCAAAAACGGTGGCAAGCGGCATCCAAAGTCCTGACACCTCGTCTGGCAAGCAGCAGCCGGCCGGCCCTCGTTCAGACAGCCGTGGCGGGCAAGGAGAGCGGGGATACACGGACAATGCGACTAATGAACGGGATTTCAGCAACAACTCCCCTGACCCGCGCAGCACGGGAGGCGAATCCCCCCGAGACAGAGACCGCGGCATGGATTCACCGGATGGAGGACGAAACTAACCAGAAGTCATAAGATGCAGAATATCCCACAAATCATTGTTACCGCACACTGTGACAAGGCGGCACGTGCCAACAACGAGGACAGTTGTCTGGTGTGTGCCAACCTGTCACAGCCGGACTCGATGTATTCAGGTGACGGAAATCCCCCCTATCTCTCGGACATGATGGATCTGGGCGAGAGAGGTTGTCTGCTGGTGGTGGCTGACGGGATGGGCGGCATGAATGCCGGTGAAGTGGCCTCCCGCACGGCCGTAGAGTCTGTTTTCAATTTCTTCAGCACCCAATTGGAGAACATTTCAGGCAAGACAGACGAGGAACTTCTCCGCAAAATTGAAGAGGCCATCCAGTATGCGGACATGAGCATCAAGTTCGATGCCGAGCAAAACCCTGAACATAGCGGCATGGGCACTACCATAGCCATCTTGTGGCTACTGAGGGGGAATGCCTACGTCGGTTGGTGCGGCGACAGCAGGATATACCGATTCAACACCTTCACGGGGAAGCTGGAACGGCTCACCCATGATCACTCTTTGGTGCAGATGTTGGTCGATGAGGGGGACATCACGGAAGCTGATGCGTTCAACCACCCGAAGAGCAACATTATTATGCGAAGCCTGGGAGATTCCGCAGAGAAGGTGAAGCCGGAAACACGCAAAAAGGCCATCCCCCTCCACAACGGGGACGTCTTCCTGCTCTGTAGCGACGGATTGCACGGCGCCATCCCGGACAAGCCTCTGACAGGTAAGCAACCCAAGAAGTTGAGCATAGAAAGCATTCTCGTCCATGCCTCTGAAGTGTTCGCCCCCAGCCAGTTAGACAAATGGAACGACTTGTTGTGGGAAGCGGCCGAAGAACGTTGGCACGACAATGTCACCTCTATACTCTGCCACGTCAGTCACTGCGGATCCGATGCCGAAACGGATGTCCTCACCGGCACGGAGAAAGAAACCGACATGGAGGAACAGACAACACTGACCCAGACAAAAATGTCGGAGAAAAGCAAGCCCATCCTGAAGTGGCTGGCCATATTCGCTGTGCTGGCAGTCTTGGCGACCACCCTGTTGTTTGTCGTAAGAGGGAAAATACGGGAGAAAGAGATTCCGAATCGGCAGACAGAACTGCTTGACACGTCGGCTCTCCAATCCGCCTCTCCCGGAGAGGACTCCCTCTCGCAGGAAAACGCAGGCAGCCCCTCGGATAACATGGGAAAAGGCAAACAAGGGAAGACAACGGGCGGTGATTTTTCGACCGGCAAAAACGATTCCCACGATGAGAGTGAAAGTAATTCAAACGAAACCAACAAGGACAGTATATGAAATTGACAGAAAACACCCTGTTTGACAAGCGATATAAGCTGTTGCGCAAATTAGGAGAAGGCGGCTATTCGGAGGTGTGGTATGTGGAAGACACCTTCGCCAAGATAAAGCTCGCCCTGAAGATTTTCCTTCCGTCGGCGCAATTGGACGAGCGAGGCATCGAATTGTTTCGTAACGAGTTTACGGTCATCTACAACCTCAACCATTCCAACCTGCTCAAATGCACCTACTTAGGTGTGGCTGACGGTTGTCCTTACTTAGTGATGCCCTACTATGAGGGCGGTTCGGCAGAGAAGCTTGTCGGGAAGTGTACCGAACAAAAATGCTGGGAGTTCCTCCACGATGTGGCCGCCGGTTTGGCTCACCTCCACGATCAGCATCCGCCCATCATCCATCAGGACATAAAGCCGGACAACATCTTGCTTGACCACGGCAAATTTGTCATCACCGACTTCGGCATCAGCTTCAACATGAAAAACGCTTTGGCCGGAGAGGTTGAGGAGGAGGTGGTGAAAGGCACCAAGCCTTATATGCCGCCGGAGAAGTTCTTGGAGGATTCCGCCCCTTTGATGGCCGGCGACATCTGGGCTCTCGGGGCATCCGCGTTCGAGTTGCTGACCGGACGTCTGCCGTTCAGGAGCGGTGGCTTGGACCAGCATGAGGATACTCCTGTCCCTGAACTGCCCGGACAACTCTCGCAGGACCTCCGTGCGCTCATCACCCAATGCTTGGACTTCCACCCCTGGGAGCGCCCGTTTGCCAAAGACATTGTCCGAATGGCTGCGCAGAAGATCGACCCGTCCGGATTGGCTCAGGGCAATGACTCGTTAGCAGAACCTGCCAAAAAGAAGCCGAAACCCCTGTCCGCCATGCTTATAGCCTTAATCGTGGCGACCGTGTGCGGAATAGTTTTTCTTGTCGTCAAAACCCTTCCGGGAAAGGAGAATGAAAACCTCGCCACCTCAACTTCCCAAACAACGGCGGCGAAGGAGGGGCTTGATTCAGATTCCACCGATGCCAAATCCCTAACGGAGACGTCAGCGACATCCAAGAAATCAGAAGTGACCCCGACCGACATGAAACCCATGCCGATACCCAGCAAACCCGAACCGGCAAAAAAAGCGACTCCAACCGCGCAACCGAACAGGACTGAGGGCAATGTCCCAAGCCATGTGCAGTCCCCCAGACAGGTTTCTCCTTCTACGACTTCCAGTGTGAAATCAGAAGTAAACACCGACAACAGGACGGAGAAGGGGAAAGGGTTTTGAAACAAACAAGCAGCATATTCAATCTTAAAAATCCAATTTAATATCAAAAACTTAAAATTATGAAGAAAAGACTTTTTTTAGCAGCATTCGCCATGGCAATGATTGCCATGACTTTCACTGGATGCAAAACCACTGTACCCATGCCGCGATATGTGCCTCTCGACAAGGTGCTTTCGCTTGAGTTGGGGAGTACCTACGACCAAGTGGTGCAACAGTTCGGGGGACTTCCGAACGGGCTTCCCTACGATGTGATCAGCCGCCAGAAAGACGGTTATTCCATCTATCTGTACAAGTACAGAACCTATTTCCGCGAGGTCCGACCCGACAATTATGACCGAAAGGGCCATGAGTGGACGGGTGAGTTAGTCTATTACGGCGAACCGAAGAACCTGTACCTCTTTTTCAACAAGGAGGGTAAGCTGATGGACATCCAAACGGAAGAAGGATTGACTTACAGCGCGGACTGGTTGATGATCAACAACACGCTTTATAATATCGGCAAATCCGGCAAAGGCTATAACCCCGAGATTTCGCCGCTGCCCACCAAGGAGAAAAACTCTTCCGGCCAAAACTCTGCCAAGAAGAAAAAGCTCCTGTTTTTCTGATCGTAAATGCAAAGGTTCTTGACTATGAGAGCGACAAATAATAACAGCAGGGGGAAGTGCACTGTCGGAGGTGCACTGCCCCTCGTCGTTCTGCTAATCGGACTGACAATGGGAACTGGTTCCGCCCAACGTCCTCCGAGCCAAAAGGAGTATGCGGCGATGCAGGATTTCTACATGACATTCAACACGGAGGCACTATGGGCGCAATCCTCATTCAGGAACATGGGTTATGGCTTCAAGATCGGCACCATGAAGCATGTGGGCTGGTATTTGAGCGCCATGTCGAATTTCCGTTTCAAAGGAGCCTTCTCTACCGAGGTGCCAGGCAACTACAATCCGGAGGTCGCCTCCAAGTCGTATTTGGACGGCCTTTTGGGCATGTCTTTCCGCGTATGGAAACCTGTGACTTGGCAGCTCGGTGCCGGATTCGGCTATCGGACGTTCAACTACAAAAGTTTCTATTACGACGAGCGGCATTTCCACCTGAAAGACGAGGTGGAAATGGGTCCGATGCTTGCCACAGGGTTCATGTTCGACATGAATGGGTTTCTTCTCTCAGCGGAATTTGTCGGGTTTTATGACATAAATCACAGCAAAGCGAGTGGTTACCAGTTCAAAGATCTGTTATCGTTAGGCTTCAAGGTCGGAATCGGATTCAGCCTGCAAACTTCGGAAGGGAAACGGCAGTTGCTGGAGCATTATGGATATGTGCTTCCAGAGACGGGCACCTCTGTCGCGCCAAAGTCGGCTCCGGAATCGGCACAATCCTCAAATACTGCGACATCTGTTGAAATGCCTTCGGTTCAACGGTCTGCCGCCGACTCTTCTGCTCAAGAGAAAACAGTCGAGCAGAAACCGGAATTGGCAACAGCAACGGCCGACACCACTCTAAAGCTCGACACCCTCGTCACACCGACGATTCAACTGCCCTCTGTAGAGACGGGTTTCCCGATTACCATCACGGAATATTCGGCCATGGCGAAAGGTAAAATCGACTACGACGGCGGAGAGCTGACGGAACGCGGGTTCTGTTTCGGCAAAACAGCTGACCCTGGCCTCGGGAAGGCCTTTTGTGTCAAGGCATCGAACGATGGTCAGAAACACTTCAGTGCAACACTGGACCGTCTAACCCCCAGCACACATTATTACGTTCGGGCTTACGCGACCAATGCGGCGGGAACCGCGTACGGGGAACAGGTTGAGTTCACCACCAAGGCTGAGATTCCTGCAGTTGTGACACTGAACCCGGAAGGCATGACCGCCACTTCTGCACTATGCGGTGGTGAAATCCACGGGGAGAAGTATGTCGGCAAAACAATAGTGGGGCGCGGAATATGCTACGATACAGTTCTCAACCCTACCGTCTCCTCAAACCACACTTCCGACGGGTCGGGGACAGGCAAGTTCACCACCACGCTCTCGAACCTGAACCCGGGAACCGTCTATTACGTGCGGGCGTATGTGCAACACGCCGATGGTGTGGACTACGGGGAGAACCAGTCCTTTCACACGCGCGCGGCGTTGAACACTACTGCCGCCTACAACATCACCGACACCTCCGTCATGACCGGCGGGTACGACCTGTACGACCGCGGCGGCGTGAAGGTTCGCGAAAAAGGTGTGTGTTGCAGCTACCGTCCGAACCCCACTGTGGAGAACTACCGGGTCGTCACCGCTTCCTGGGACGTGCAGAACGATTCCTGGAAGTCCGTCCTCGACGGGCTGGAACCCAACACGGACTTCCACATCCGTGCGTACGTCATTCTCGACAACGACGCGGTTCTGTATGGCAACGACCAGGCATTCCGCACCAAGCCTGCTTGTGGGCAGTTCACGGTCAGCGATGTTGACGGCAATACGTATGCCACAGTGAAGGTCGGCAGCCAATGCTGGCTGAAGGAGAACATGCGGGCCACCCGCTATGCGGATGGTACCGAAGTGAATCCCGACGGCATGGTGTCGCCAGGATGGGACAGCGCAAACGTACCCGTGTATGGCTATCTGTATGACTGGCCTGCGGCTGTGCGGAACATCACCATGAGCAGTGAATCCTCCGAACGCGTGCAGGGGCTCTGTCCGAACGGCTGGCATATTCCCAACAAGGCAGAATGGCAGAAAATGTTCGACTATGTGAAGGCACAGCCCAAGTGGGTGAGCGGGAAAAGCAAGAACAGCATCGCAAAGGCTTTGTCTGCGCAAGAGAAGTGGGAGGAGGGGTTAGGCTTTTACCCCAACTGTCACGTCTGCAAGGACATGACCGCCAACAACGGCACCGGTTTTTCCGCGTTGCCCGCCGGCTATTACGGCGGTGATTATGAATCCATGACGGTCAGCGCCTACTTCTGGAGCTCCACTTGTGGACAGTATGGGAAAGAACTGGGACCGTATTCCGTGTCTTGGGGCTATGACAAGAGTACCGTGGACATGCGGCCGTGGTTGCCTGATGTTGGCTGCTCCGTCCGCTGTCTCAAAGACTGATCGTTCCAAATCGGCCAGTACGCCACCGGAACCTACTACCTGGAAGTGCGCAACGGGAAGCGCGTCCTGAAAACCTTCAAACTGGTCCGAAAGTAAAACGGACTCATAGCCTCGGAGAGGCTAAACGCACGCAGTGCAATTAACCCCACACAAGCGCAGCGCAGTGTGGGACTTTCCCCGCAAGCGCAGCGCAGTGTGTGGCCAGTCGCACAAGCGCAGTACAGTGTGGGGACGGTCACACAAGCGCAGCGCAGTGTGGGGAACCAACAATACAAACCAAAACGATAAAACAATGAAGAAACTTATCACAATGACAATCATGGTGCTGGCCGTCGCGACGCTGATGGCCCAGACACCCGAAAAGCTCACCTACCAAGCGATGGTGAGAAACGCCGGCAATGTGCTGGTGACCAACACACAAGTGGGCGTCCGCGTGAGCATCCTGCAAGGGAGCGCCAGCGGCAGCGCCGTGTATGTGGAGACCCTGACGGCCACCACGAACGCCAACGGCCTGATGACCGTGGAGATCGGCGGCGGCAACGCGCAGCAGGGCGTCTTCGCCGACATCAACTGGGCGAACGGCCCCTACTTCCTGAAAACCGAGACCGACCCCAACGGCGGCAGCAACTACAGCGTCACGAGCGTGCAGCAGCTGCTGAGCGTGCCGTACGCGCTGTACGCGAAGGCGGCGGGCAACGGCTTCAGCGGAGATTACAACGATTTAGCGAACACGCCTGTAATTCCCACCGTTCCGACGAATGTGAGCGCGTTCACGAATGATGCGGGTTACATCACTACGCAGGATATCCCCACCATTCCGACGGTTCCCACCAATGTGAGTGCGTTCACCAACGATGTCCCCTATCTGACCGCTGAACAGCAGATTTTGAGCATCAGCCACGACACCATCTTCCTGACAGGCGGCAGTTTCGTGAAGCTGCCGGCCGGTTTTGACGGTGATTACAATTCATTGGTTAACAAGCCGACAATTCCAACGGTTCCGACAAACGTGAGTGCCTTTGTCAATGATGCGGATTATTTGACCGACTACACTGAAACAGACCCGCAATACAATGCGTGGAACAAAGATTACAACGACCTGATTAACAAGCCGGTGATTCCGACGGTACCCACAAATGTGAGTGCGTTTGAAAATGATGTGCCGTATCTGACTGCATATTCCGAAACCGACCCGCTATTCACCGCATGGGACAAGGACTACAACGACTTGACCAATCGCCCTCAGATTCCTGTGGATGTGAGTGCATTCAACAATGATATGCATTACATTACCGAAGCACAACTTGCTGATTTTCTCGCATCTATAAACTATACCATCGACAGTCTGCGCAGCAGAATAGAAGAGTTGGAAGAAGGACAAAATCCTCCGACCCCTGTTATCCAATTGCCTACCGTCTTTACCTCTGAAGTGAGTGATGTTACTTCCACGACTGCTGTGGCAGGTGGACGTGTCACATCCGATGGAGGAGCAGAAGTCTCCGAAAAAGGTGTTTGTTGGGGCATCTCCCAAAGTCCCACACTTGATGGAAACCATACTACCGACGGGGTTGACACTGGCGTTTTTGTCTCCGCATTAACTGACTTGCAACCAGAAACGACATATTATGTTCGTGCATATGCCACCAACAGTGTCGGCACGGCCTATGGCGAAGAGATATCCTTCACCACTGCTGCTGCCCCTGTGACTGCGCTTCCTTGCCCAGAAGCCCCGACAGTCACCGACTACGACGGAAACATCTATAACACGGTGCAAATTGGGACGCAATGTTGGATGAAGGAGAATTTGCGGACCACGCATTATTCGGATGGTACCCTCATAGAAAGCAATTTCTCCACCAGCAGCACTACCCCATACCTCTATGCGCCCAACAACGACACAAACAATGTGTCGGTTTATGGTTATCTCTACAATTGGAAAGCCGTTATGAGGAATGCTAATTCCAGCACGACAAATCCATCCGATGTTCAGGGTATTTGTCCTAATGGCTGGCATGTTCCAAGTAATCTTGAATGGATTCAGCTTACAAATTACGTGGCTGGCCAAAATGACTATGATTGTGATGGGATAGCAGCGGCTTTGGCGGCTGCAGACGGATGGAACACAAGCAGTGGCGGCTGCGACATTGGTGGCAGTCCCGCCACCACAAACGCCACAGGATTCTCCGCCCTTCCCGCCGGGTACTACAACAGCTACTATTCCAACAACTACTTCGGGCAACGTGCGCAATTTTGGAGCGCTACCGACAATGGCCTTGAAACGGCAGTCTATGAAGAGTTTCGGTACAATCTCTCGCTTGATATGCGTTCCACAAGTGTAAAATATTCGGGAAAGTCTGTACGCTGCGTCCGTGGTACGGCTGCTGACGAAATAATTCCTGACACATCATCTGTTAATCCTTCACCTTGCCATGGCGAAACTACCGTCTCAGATTACGACGGCAATATCTATAACACAGTGCAGATAGGCGAACAATGTTGGATAAAGGAAAATATTCGTTCCACGCACTATTCTGACGGCACAGTCATCGCATTGGGTACGGAAACCAGCGCCACTACTCCTTATCGCTATTATCCGGATAATAATTCAGACAACTTACTTGCATACGGTTACCTTTACAATTGGTCCGCTCTGATGCATGGTGCTTCTTCGAGCCATGCCAATCCATCTGGAGTACAGGGAGTTTGCCCTTCCGGTTGGCATGTCCCAAGTCAGCCAGAATGGCTGCAATTGTGCGATTACATGAGTGGTCAAAACGAGTATTTGTGTGACAATAATAGCGCATATATCGGTAAGGCCCTTGCGGGTACAAATGGTTGGGTCGCCAGTACTTCCAATTGTGCAATCGGGAATGATTTGTCTGCAAACAATGCATCCGGTTTTGGCGCTTTACCTGCAGGACGCCGCAATGGAACCAATGGATTATACGCTACATTTGGTACCAATGCCTATTTTTGGACTTCAACGCTGGGAGATGCTAATTCAGGATACACTTTTTATTTATATAATGGGGGGATAGGTGTGAATAGGAATAATCTATACAGTCTTACTTATGGCCTTTCCGTCCGCTGTCTCAAAGACTAAGCATCAATTAACACTCAAAATAGCAATTCATTATGAACAGGACAATCCTTCTAATCCTTCCCCTGCTCTTTCTTGCAGGGATGGTCTCCGCCCAGTCGGCCATCGTGCCGGTGGGCGGCGACGCCCAAAGTAACGGCGGCAGCGTGAGCTACACCGTCGGGCAGATCGCGGTGCAGACCGCCTCAAATAGCAACGGCTCCGTTTCCGTGGCGGAGGGCGTGCAACAACCCTACGAAATCATGACCGTGGGGGTTGATGACTACCCGCAGATTGCGCTCAACGCGGTGGTCTATCCCAATCCCACCGAGAACCTCGCGCAGCTGCAGCTCAACGGCTTCGAGATTCCCGCTGGCGGTCTCCGCGCCACCCTCTACGACGGCACCGGCAAACGCCTGCAGACCCTCCCCGTCACCGACGACCTCACCCCCTTCCAAATCGGCCAGTACGCCACCGGAACCTACTACCTGGAAGTGCGCGACGAGAAGCGCATCCTTAAAACCTTCAAAATCATCCGAAAGTAATACGAAACCATAGCCTCGGAGAGGCTAAACGCACGCAGTGCAATTAACCCCACACAAGCGAAGCGCAGTGTGGGGAACCAACAATACAAACCAAAACGATAAAACAATGAAGAAACTTATCACAATGACAATCATGGTGCTGGCCGTCGCGACGCTGATGGCCCAGACACCCGAAAAGCTCACCTACCAAGCGATGGTGAGAAACGCCGGCAATGTGCTGGTGACCAACACACAAGTGGGCGTCCGCGTGAGCATCCTGCAAGGGAGCGCCAGCGGCAGCGCCGTGTATGTGGAGACCCTGACGGCCACCACGAACGCCAACGGCCTGATGACCGTGGAGATCGGCGGCGGCAACGCGCAGCAGGGCGTCTTCGCCGACATCAACTGGGCGAACGGCCCCTACTTCCTGAAATCCGAGACCGACCCCAACGGCGGGAGCAACTACAGCGTGACCTCCACGCAGCAGCTGTTGAGCGTGCCATACGCGCTATACGCGAAGGCGGCAGGCAACGGTTTCAGCGGCGACTACAACGACCTGACCAACGCACCTGCAGTGCCCACCAGCCTCAGCCAGCTCACCAACGATGCGGGATTCGTGACGGCGGTAGGTTGCGAGAACGTCTCGCTGTGCGACCTGCAGGATACGCTCGCCGCCCTGCGCGACACCATCACCCTGCTGCAGGCCACGGTGGAGGCACTCACCAACCCATACATCGAGAGCACCCCGATGGTGACCACCACGGTGGTCAGCTACATCACCCAGACCTCGGCCTATTGCGGCGGCATCGTGACCAGCATGAGCAACGACCCCGTGACAGAACGCGGCATCTGCTGGGGTATTAACCCGCAGCCGACAATCTCCGGCACACACACGAACGAAGGCGCCGGTGTGGGCAGCTTCACCGGACTGATGAGCGGTCTCACCCCGAACACCACCTACTACGCCCGCGCTTACGCCACCAACAGCCTCGGCACGGCCTACGGACAGCAGGTCACCTTCACCACCAACGATGTGACCGCCGTGGCGGAGTTGCCCACGGTGATTACTTCGCCCGTGACCAACATTATCCAGAACCACGCAATGTGCGGCGGCATGGTGACCGCTGACGGCGGTGCGCCGGTGACCGAGCGCGGTGTCTGCTGGAGCACCTCCGCCAACCCGTCGGTCATGGGACAGCACTCCTCCGACGGCAGCGGTCTGGGCGAGTTCACCAGCAACGTCGCCGGCCTCACGGTGAACACCACCTACTACGTGCGGGCCTACGCCACCAACAGCGCGGGCACGGCCTACGGCGAGACCCTCTCCTTCACGCCCGGCGTCTCCTGCCCCGGCACCCCCACCGTCACCGACTACGACGGCAACACCTACAACACCGTGCAGATCGGCACCCAGTGCTGGATGAAGGAGAACATGAAGACCACACATTATTCGGATGGAACGAATATTCCTGTCGGCAGCATATTGACCACCTCCACTTCTTATTGCTATTATCCCGGCAATACTCCCACAAACAAAAACTTCTATGGTATGCTCTACAACTGGACCGCAGTAATGAATGGAGCAACCCAAAGCAATTCTGTTCCGAGCGGAGTACAAGGTATTTGTCCTACAGGTTGGCATGTACCCTCTGACGCTGAATTCACTACCTTGACGAACTATTTAAGCGACAATAGTGAATATATCTGTGATTTGAACCAGACATACATTGCCAAAGCCATGGCTGACACTGTCGGATGGACAAATTACGGTTATAATAATTGTAATGTGGGATTGGTGTTGGAGACTAATAACGTTTCTGGTTTCTCGGCCAGAGGTGCCGGCAGCTGTAGTTATTACCAACAAATTACAAATCCAAGTAACAATCTGGCAAGTTCTCTCAATTCCAATGGCTATTTTTGGACTACCAGAGCTTATTACAACGTCACGACAGGTACCTATGACAACGAAAGTATCTATACGCTATCATTGGGCTACACTTCTTCTTCTGTGACTGTGGGGACAAATAATTCGTGGAATGCCTATTCCGTCCGCTGCTTGAAAGACTAACTGCAAAACTAAAGGCATTCAAACAACCAATCTCCGTGTATCTCGCGAATCACGAGAATAGCATTCCGCGCAGATACGCGAGATACGCGGAGATTATTCATCATCAAGAAAAAAAACTTTATGAGAAACCACAAACTCACAACTATCATTCTTGCAGCCGTTTTCGCTTTCCTGTTCGTCGGTTGCGGTCCCTCGTCGGAAAAGGCGGGGAAGGCCAGCTTGTTCCCGTTCGGGGATGCCGCCGGAAAAACCGGGTATGTCAGGCTTGACGGCAAGATAGTCGTTGAACCGAAATTCGTTTACGGCCATGTGTTCCGCGACGGCCTCGCGCTGGTGGAGGAGGCACAGGAAGATGGGAAAATCTGCTTGGGATACATCAAGGAAAACGGGGACTTTCTCCTCAAACCCCAATATAAGGACGCCACACAGTTCAACGACGGGTTGGCCTGGGTGGTGGAGGAAGGCGGCTGTCCCAAAGCCATCGATACCAAAGGAAATGTGCTGTTCGAGGCCAAGGACGCGAAACATGTCCGTTGCTTCTCGGAAGGTTTGGCAGCAGCTTGGCTTTCGGGAGATCTTTTCAACCCCCGGTGGGGCTTCCTTGACACGAAAGGCAACGTGGCCATCGAACCCTTCTACAAGAAGGTGGCTTGGTTCTCGGACGGGCTCGCCGCTGTGGAAAAAGAAAATCACTGGGGCTTCATTGACACAAAAGGCAACATGGTCATCCCCGAACAATTCTACGAAACCAAGCCATTCCACAACGGTTTGGCCGTTGTGAAGGACCCGTCGTTTCGTTGGGGTGTCATCGACAAAACGGGCAAGTGCGTCATCCCGTTTGAATACAGTGAGATGGAGGCTGACGGAGACCTCTTCATGGTGAAAAAAGGCGACAAGGCCGGTTGGATAGACAAAGACGGGAACTGGGTGATTGATGCCCCCTGGCATGTGGCCCTCCCCTTCGCCGGCGCCAACCTTGCAGCGGTGAAAAACGAGGACTGCTATTGGGGATTCATCAACAAAAAAGGGGAAGTGGTCATCGATTTCCAATATGCGTATGCCTGTCCTTTCACCGGCGGGAAAGCCATTGTCAGCGAAGACGGCATCTGGATGAGAATCATCGATGAAAAGGGGAAACCCGTTGCGGTGAAGTCTCCGATGTTGTTCTCCTTAAACGATCATTACTACCCGCAACAGGAGGTGCAGGAGAGTGCTATGGCGAACTATCCTTCCGTTGCATACCTTGCGCACAACTATTGCAAAAATGTCAGGTAGAAGGAATCCCCAATTTTTTACAAAAACGATTCAAAAACCAAAACATGATGAAGAAACATTTTCTACTATTAGCGGCTATCCTCTTGGCAGGAGTTCTCTCCGCCCAAAACGACCGCGCCACGTTCGGGTTGAAGGGGAACGTGAAAAAGGTGATTCAAAACGAGGATCTCAACCATCGCGCATACACTCATAACCCGATGGAAAGCCTCGATTTGGAATTCGACATGACGGGAAAACTGGTCAGTGTCGGGGACAGTGTTTTTAAAAAAGAATGGAGGGAAGATGAACAAGGAAATAAGATCTATGAGGAGGAATTCGTAAATGTGGCGAACGAATATGGAGAGTATGAGACAACTTACTTTTTGAAAAGGGACGGGAATGGCAGAATAACCCAGGTCTCCTATTGGGGGGCATGCGATTTCGACCCGACAGAGACGTTCTTGTATGACAGCAAAGGCTGGATAGTCGCTGTCAAGTCTACGGGAATTTACATTGGCGACGACCCTGATGTCAAAGTCGAACCGGGCTACACCCGCATTTATTACGATGAGAACGGCAATGTGACAAAGACGACCCCGCCAACAACAACCTACACCTACAAGCAGTTCGACAAAGAGGGCAACTGGCTCGTCCGGGTCGCACACTGCCCGTCCGTGCACTTCGAAGACCGGGTGGAGATGCGAACGATAACCTATTGGTGAGCCTGCTGTTGATTACTTCGTGTTGTTTACTTCGTGTTGTCAGTAATCACAAGGGGACTTCTAATTATTTCTTACTGATTGACAGCTTCTTATGAGCTGAAATCCGCTGAAAAACGACACCTAAAATCCCCGTTTCGGTCAACTTGCGACAGATGAACTTTTTATGATGAAAATTTCTCGCAACCCATTGTCATTCAAAGAATTATTTGTATATTTGCCGCAAATTAGAAAGGACAATGAATCAGACCAAACCAACATACAAACAGCAAGGTAACGTCGGGCTTTTCGACAGCGACGAGACAATGGAGAAACTCAACAAGTTGGGCAACCCTTTGGACAGGCTCTCGTTTCGCGACTTCCTCGGACTGGCCAGCGGCGATAAGGTGCCCGACGAGAAAACAATATGGGCTTTCAAGGAGGAATTGACAAAGAAAGGTCTTTTTGGGCAATTGTTCAATGAATTCTACGCTTTTCTGGAGGAGAACAACCTGATCTTGCATGAGGGCACCATGATAGACGGGAGCTTCGTGGAGGTACCGCGCCAGCACAACACACGCGAAGAGAACAAAATAATCAAGGAAGACAGGGGCGGCGAGTTGTGGAACCCGGAAGAGGGCGACACCGAGGAGGAGAAGAACACCTACATCGGCAAAGGGGTGAAGAGGGTGATGCGGAAGTTCGGGATGAAGGACAAGGTGATCAAGCGGAACACCAGAGGCAAGAAGATCAGCAAATAGCAGGAAACCATCAACAGGAAGAACTCGAAGCTGCGCGTGAGGGTGGAACATGTGTTCGGGTACATGGAAGAGTGCCTTCACGGAATGTCCAGCCGAGTGGTCGGCTTTGCGCAGAACGTGGCCTACAACACCCTGACAAACCTGGTCTACAACCTGTGCCGGTACGAGCAAATAATGCGACTCGGAATGAATTAAACATAATAACTAATTGATAATCAGAAACATATCACCCATTAAAAAGAAGAAAAAATCAAAAAACAGACCGAACTAAAAGAATATTATGTAAATTTGCAGCGTCATATTTTCAGATTTTGTTCAACGGACCTCGCATGGTCTGGAGATGTGGCGCGAAAATGGTAAAAATAGAGGTCCCCTTTATTTTTGCATTCTGAAGATGAAAGGGTTGGGATTTTACAAAAAGCCTGTCGTTTCTATGAATGTTCGTTATGTTGCTTTTTCGCTTTTGCTGCTTTGGGCTTTTTTTCCGGTTTTTGCCCAAAGTCCGAATCTCTCAGTGCAGTTGCTGACGGGGACGCACATTGACACGGTGCTGAACCTTTATCTGGCTGGAGAAGGGGTGCAACTCTCAAATGGGAGGTTCAACAACCATCAAGGAAATATAAATTCCAACCAGATTGGGGTGTTTCATCGGAATGGCTTTACGCAGTTCCCTTTTGAATCAGGGCTGGTGATGTGTACGGGCAAGGCGACGGTGGCGCAGGGACCCAACAATTCCATCAGTGCTGGTATTGCGGTGACCGGCAGCTATGTGGAGCCCTTGTTGACTCCAATGGTTTCTGAGGACTTGTATGATTGTGCTTCTTTGGACTTCGACTTTATGACAAACTCGGACACTTTTGTTTTCCGTTACATTTTCGCCTCGGAAGAGTATTGTGAGTATGTGAATTCGCAATATAACGATATTTTCGCCTTTTTCTTGACTGGGCCGGATCCGGTTACTCATGTCAATACCACAAAGAATGTGGCTATCATTCCGGGTTCGGTATCCGCTGCCAATCCTAACGGCATCCCAGTGTCCATCAATAACGTGAACCACGGGTATCATGAAGATGGGTTAGGGCCGGGTTCCCAACCTTCCTATTCCCAGTATTTTGTCCACAATTCGGCTACCAACGGGATTCAGTTCGATGGTTATACGGCAGCTTTGGAGGCGGGCAGTCCCGTCCAGGCCTGTACGAACTACCACATGAAACTGACAATCGGTGACGTGGGGGACGAGAACTATGACTCGGGGGTGTTCCTTGAGGAGAATAGTTTCGAGAGTGTGCCTGATCCCTCGTTGTCGCTGTCTGGGTTCTATTGTCTTCACGATGACATCGTCTTCAATTTCACGGCGCAGAATGTCGATTCGGTGCATCTCATCACCCCGTCGGGCGACACCCTTCGGGAACAGCCATTTGTCATACACGACGCTTTGGTCTCCGACACCGGTTACTACTACCTATGGTCTAAGAAGGCGGTGGGGTGCAATGGCAACCCATGGGTGTCTGACAGTGTCTTTGTTTCAGTGAGAATTCCCTGTGTTTCTGCAATTTGTGATGGACCAAAAGTCTGTGCCGGGGATGTGGTTTCGTTTTCCTATTCTCATGATACGATTGAGGGACCGTGGGTCGGCTATGTCGGAACCTCGCAATTCACCCTCAATCCTCCTGCCACGCTCCCGCACGACACTGTCATCTCTTACCGGTTCAATATGTATGATGACTATGGCTGTCATTTCGACACGACCGTGAATGTGCAATACATGGCTTTGAAACATTCCTTTGTTGACACATCGGCTTGCGAGAATTTTCTGTGGGGCGACACCCTATGTCAAACAACCGGCACTTACAATAGAACCTTCACTAGTGTGGGAGGTTGTGACAGTTTGGTGACACTGTATTTGGCGATTCACCATCATGAGGCAGTTGCGGATACACTCGTGCTGGTGGAGAACCAGCTGCCATACTATTTCGCCTCCGCCGATGTAACTGTCTCTTCCGATGCACCCGCTTTCCAGCAGTTTGTCTATACGCTGCCCACGCAGTACCAGTGCGACTCGGTCATCACCCAGACGGTGTTGGTGTATTATAACGTGGAGCAGACTTTTGATACGGCGGTATGTGAGTCGGATCTTCCGTTGGAGTGGCGCGGGCACCTGTACGCGGAAGAGGGGACTTTCACGGACACATTGTTGACTGTGTGGGGATCGGATAGTGTGAATGTTTACCAATTGTTTGTCAATCGGAAGTTTGATATTGTTCTTAACGACGTAATCTGCGAAGGGGATGGCTATACAGCCCAAGGCTTTGTGATTCCCGAGGTAGAGACTGTTGGCGTGGATTCTTTGGAGCGGACACTCTTCCTCCAGTCGGCGGATGGCTGTGACAGTGTGGTGCAGCTGCATTTGGATGTTATGGATACGGCTTTGTCCATCGTCTCCTTTACGGAGGATTTCTGCGAGAACATGTCGGCGGAGCTGATGGTGGTCACCGGTTTCGAGGACTACGTCTGGAACACGGGCGAGCATTCTCCGAACATCACGGTGACCGTTCCTGGTGTCTATTCAGTAACTGCCTCGGGGAACAGCTGCCGGGCGACCGCCCATATCCAGATAGAGGGTTGCGCTTTGCAGCTGTTTCTTCCCAACACCATCACTCCCAGCAAAGGTGACGGTCTCAACGACGGGTTCGGCATTCCCGAAACCCTGCAGCCCTTCCTTTACGATTTTGAGATCCGTATTTTTAATCGTTGGGGCGAGCAGGTTTTCCATAGTGCCGACAAGTCCTTCCGGTGGAACGGGGAGGTGAAGGGGAAGCTGTTCGTCGGTACGACATACAACTACATTATCCGTTACAAAAACTTCAGCGGTAAGCCATACGTGCTCAAGGGAGGCGTCACGGTGTTATAAGCCCGCAGGCATTGGCAGGCCGTTAGGTCTGCCGGGCTCGGTAGGGAAGAACGACCGCGACGGGACACGCACGCCGGTAGGTGTGCGGGGAGGCTGACGGGCTGCGAATCCCTAATTTATTGTGAAAAACAAACTTGCGAAATGTGAGTGAAAATTTAAATTTGATTGACGAGGAGATGTTCGTGTTGTTTTGTGATAAAAAAATGCTAATTTTGCGGCGTGTAATCTTGGCTCGAGTAAGGGGGGGGGGCGCGGCGAGGCGCGGGTCCGTAATTTATCTAAGGATGCGAAAAAACATACTCTTCTTCATTTTGTTCCTGACCGCCGCGACGGTTTGGGGGCAGAGCTACACGATGCCGCTCCAGCGGGAGCCAGACCATCACCGCCTGCTCCGGGGTGCTCTTGGACCCCGGCGGCACCTACAACACCGAAAGCTCATACGACTACATCCGTGTCTATAATGGCAACTCGATAACAGGTACCCCGATTGCGGAATTTACGGGGTCGGGGAGCATCAATCCCCCGATTATCTCCACCGCCTCCACGGGCTACCTCACCGTGCAGTTCCATTCGGACGGCTCCACAACGAAAAGCGGTTTTGAGCTGACCGAATTCTGTATCTGCGAGATTGACACCACCTGTGTGGGCACTCCCTACCAGCTGCATGGCTTCGACACCACGTTCTCCACCTCGGGATTGCATATCCTGTCCCGCACGGATCAGGACGGGACGCCGATTGCGGTGGGGGTCCTTGTGCAGCCCAAAATCCCTGTCTCCATTTCGGGCGCGCAATACTTCTGCGGGGAGGACGCCATCACCCTCACGGCGAGCAATGCCGTCTCTTACCTCTGGAGTACGGGTGCCACCACCCCGTCTATTGACGTTCAGGAACTCGGAACTTACCTCGTGACCGTCACCGACAATAGGGGGATGCATCGGGACGGCCAGCCACAAGATTTCGCCCATCTCGGAATTCATCCAAGCCATTAATTTCCCTTTGATGTGTGCGGGCGATGACTATCCCATCACCGGCAGCTACGAAGCCGGCAGCGAGATTGAGATGTTCCACCTGCAGTCCACCCTGTCCATTGCGGACACGGCCTTCCTGCCCGACGGAGTTCCGTGCACTCCCTACGGGTGCTCCTATCGTTCCAACCTGACCTTCACCGACTACCATGATGGCGATGTGGTGGAGAGTGTCGACGACATCTACTATGTGAGAATCAAGCTGGAGCATTCCTACATTGGCGATCTCTACATCAATATCACCTGTCCGAACGGGCAGAAGGCGGACATCATGCGGTGGTCGGGCAACGGCTCCACGCAGTGCAGCAACCTCATCCCGCAATCTTCCAGAGACTGCAGCCCGGAAGCAATTCCGAGAGTGCCTATTTTGGGGTCGCATACGATTACGAGGCGGCCAATTCCTGTGACAGGAACGCTCCGGACAATGCCCCTGAAACGCCGTGGAACTACTGCTGGTCGAACAACACGACGCAGGGCTACACCTACGCCGCCAGCGCCGGAAGTCTGGTCTATCGGACCGCCAATGTCCATGGCGGCAAGGTGGACTCTTCCAACGTGGCGGCCGGCACCCAGTTCTACCATCCTGACAGTCGTCCGAAAGCCTGATCGGTTGCCCGTTGAACGGCGCGTGGTATATCGAAGTGATGGACGGCTGTGGATCCGACAACGGCTATCTCTTCGGTTGGGAGCTGGCTCTGACGGATGAATATGCCACCAATGTCGGCTTCGATGTCGCTTCCATTGTCCCGGAAGCCCCTTGGACCACGACCACGTCGGACACGACGTTTATCATGTCTCCTCCAGCCAGTTTGGAGAATGACACGGTCGTCAACTGCATCTTGCATTTTTACGACTCGGACGGTTGCATCTTCGACAGCATCGTGCCGGTGCAGGTGTACGCGACGTACAACGAAGACACGACTGTGACCGTTTGCGATTCGTATGTTTGGCGGTCGGTGAATTACACGCAGTCGGGCGACTTTACGGTTCATAACCCCTCTCCGGTGGGCTGTGACAGCATCTTCTCGCTGCATCTGACGGTCAACAACAGTGCCGTCAACGACACGGTAGCCACGGAATGCGGGAGCTTCGAGTGGCACGGTGTCGAATATACGGCGACCCCTGCGACAGCCCCGACGTACAACTACCATACGGCGTGGCCGGCTGCGACAGCGTGGTAACGCTGCACTTGACATTCATTGACACATCCTTGCGCGTCGTCCCGCTGACGGAGGATTTCTGCGAAGAGATGGTCATGGAACTGTCGGCAGTCAGCCCGATGCCGGACTACGTCTGGAACACGGGCGAGGAGGGGCCGGCCATCTCGGTGACCCATGCCGGGTTCTACTCGGTGACGGCCACGCAGGGAGGTTGCTCGAACACCGCCAGTTTCCGGATAGAGAACTGCCAAAACGAACTGTACCTGCCTAATGCCATCACCCCGTCGAACATTGACGGTCTGAACGACTACTTCTGTATTCCGGAAACCAATCTGCGAGAAATCAATCTGTTTGAGATCAGCATTTTCAACCGCTGGGGCGAGATAGTCTATTACAGCACAGACAAGAACTTCCATTGGAACGGCGAGTATCGCGGGGTAATCCAGTACCAGACGGTATATAACTACGTCATCCGATACACCGACACGACAGGCCGCCCATTCCGCCGCACCGGCAGCATATCGGTGCTGTAGCCTGGGGCTGTCGGTCAGCTTCGCTGTTGGGTCAGGGAATATCAAAAGTCAAAAGCCTCGGTTCCGAGGTTTCGCAGAAAGGGTTGGCTTTGCGTTAGCGGAATTCCAACCGGAAAATGTCCACCGCGTTACCGCCTTTGTTGCTGCGCCCCTGCGAAGTGGTGATGACATATTTGCCGTCGGGGGAGGCATCCAGCCCCACCGGATAGCTGTCCACCGCAGCCGATGCCACCATCTTCATGGTGCGGGTGTCGATCACACAAAGGCGGCTGTCCGCGTTGCAGGCCGCAAAAAGGTATCTTCCGCTCGGCACCGAGGAAATTGTCCGCGCCCCTTTCAGCACGGCACACTCTTCCCATCCCTTGACCGTGACCGTCCGGCTTTGCATGTCCGGCAGGGCACGCAGGAACCGCTCCAACGGGATACGCTGGACAATCCCTGAGGCATTACAGCTGAGGTACAGCCATCCGTTGGAAATCAGCAGGTGCCGCACATTGGACCGCATCCCCAGCACCCGACCCAAGTACTTCTGATGCTGCATGTCAATGACCGCCACACCACCGGCACCACCCATGCAGCCCACCAACAAATAACGGTCGTCGGGCGTGAAGACAGTCCCGCGCAAACAATAGCCGCTGTTGACGTCCCTGTTGACGGATTCCTTCAGACTGTAATTCAGCTTTAACTGATAATCAATCACATATAGTTTCTCGTAGTGCCAGTCGGAAGTTTTTTTGCTCTCCGCATTGATCACCGCCACTGTGTTGTCGCCCCAATGCGTGACGGCGACATGCCTCCCGTCATGGGAACAGGCAATCATTTTTGGCAGCGGCCCCGTTTCCATCAGCCTGACGATGCTGTCGGTCTCCGTGTCCACAATCGCCAGTGCGGACGGATCTTGCGCGTTGATGTCAAACGTGCGCCTGTAAAACGGCACCCAAAGATAGCGGCCGTTGTGAGAGAATGTGCTCTCCACCGGCTTTCCTGAAAACCGGTTCACGTTCATGCTGTCTGGATTGTAGTGCGTGAACGGGAAATAGCCACTCGGTGCGCCCCACAAATCCCGATGCCTGCCAGTGATCTGATAATGGATGGTCTTGAGCTTCTTCCACGTTCCTGTCTCGTAAACAACTGTGGCACAGCCTTCCAAAGAGTTGACGTAGAACTTTTCCCCGTCAGGGTGGAAACTCACCGACTTCGGGGAGTTAATGTCCCCATCCAAAGTGGATTTGTCCTGCCAATTGTATTGCTGGAGTTTGTGGTGAAGGCGTATCACCAGCGAACTGTCCTGGGTTGCCGTTACCGAACCTACCGGAGGATGGATGACAACAGGCTCCTGAGCCGTGGCGATTCCGATTGCCAAGAGCAATACCAGCACTGAAAAAGTCTCTTTTTTCATCATTGATGCTTTAATCCCGGTTATCAGAACCGGAAATCATATTTTTAAAATCGACATACTTAAATACAATATATTACACAAAAAACAAAACGTAATTTCACGAAGTTTTTTCCAGATGCAAAGTTAAGAAAATAATGGTTTCTTTTGCTCATGTTCATAAAAAAAATGGCAAACGGCCGCCTGTTCCCGTTATCAAAAAAATAGTATCTTTGCCGCTTGTTTTGAACATAGGATTAATCGTTATTGATATGATAAACATCACACTGCCTGACGGCTCAATCAAACAAATGGAAAAAGGCTGCACCCCTTACGAGGTGGCGCAGGCCATCAGTGAAGGTTTGGCCCGTAACGTGTTGGTGGCCAAAGTAAACGACCAGCTGGTGGAGCTCGACCGCCCCATCGGCGAAGACGCCACCCTCACGCTCTACACCTGGAACGACCGCGAAGGTAAGGACACCTTCTGGCATAGTTCCGCACACCTTATGGCGGCGGCCATCGAGTCGCTCTACCCCGGCGTCAAGTTCGGCATCGGACCACATATCGAGACCGGCTTTTACTACGACATCGACTTTATGGACTACTCCATTTCCTCCGACGATTTCCCGAAAATCGAGGAGAAGATGAAGGAGCTGGCTTCCCAGAAAATCCGGTTCGTGCGCCGCGAGGTACCCAAAGCCGAAGCCCTCGACTATTTCCAGAAGAAGGGCGACGAATACAAGCTGGAACTCATCGACGGCTTGGAAGACGGCCAGATCTCCTTCTACGAGAGCGGCCCCTTCACCGACCTCTGCCGCGGCCCGCACCTGCACGACACCTCCATGATCAAGGCCATCAAACTGCTGAAAACCGCCGGAGCCTACTGGCGCGGCGACGAGAAGCGCAAGCAACTGACCCGCATATACGCCGTCACCTTCCCGAAGAAAAAGGAGCTCGACGAATACCTGGCCCTCCTCGAAGAGGCCGCCAAGCGCGACCACCGCAAGCTCGGCCGCGAGATGGAACTCTTCACCTTCTCCCCGCTCGTGGGACAAGGCCTGCCGCTGTGGCTGCCCAAAGGCGCCGCCTTGCGCGACCGCCTTGAACAGTTCCTCCGCAAAGTTCAGAAAAAATACGGTTACCAGCAGGTGATCACCCCGCACATCGGCAATGTAAACCTCTACAAAACATCCGGCCACTACGCCAAATACGGTGCTGATTCCTTTCGCCCGATCACCACGCCGCAGGAAGGCGAGGAGTTCTTCCTCAAGCCGATGAACTGCCCGCACCACTGCCAAATCTACGCCGCGCGCCCCCGCTCGTACAAGGAACTGCCCCTCCGTTTGGCGGAGTTCGGCACCGTCTATCGCTACGAGCAGAGCGGTGAACTGCACGGCCTGACGCGGGTGCGCGGCTTCACGCAGGACGACGCCCACCTCTACTGCACCTCCGACCAAATCAAGGAGGAGTTCTGTAAGGTCATCGACATCATCCTCTACATCTTCAAGACCCTTAAGTTCGAGAACTACAAGGCACAGGTTTCCCTGCGTGACCCCAACAACAAGGAGAAGTACATCGGCACCGACGAGAACTGGGAGAAGGCTCAACGCGCCATCATCGAGGCGGCTGCCGAGAAAGGACTCAACACCATCGAGGTGGAGGGCGAGGCCGCGTTCTACGGCCCGAAACTCGACTTCATGGTCAAGGACGCCATCGGCCGCGAATGGCAGCTGGGCACTGTCCAAGTGGACTACAACCTGCCCGAGCGCTTCGGCCTCGAATACACCGACGCCGACGGCCAAAAGAAACGCCCGGTGATGATCCACCGCGCCCCGTTCGGCTCCATGGAGCGTTTCGTGGCCGTGTTGCTGGAACACACCGGCGGCAACTTCCCGCTCTGGCTCACCTCCGACCAGGTCGTCATCCTGCCCATCAGCGAGAAGTACATGGACTACGCGCAGAAAGTGCGCGCCGCCCTCGACGAGCAGGACATCCGCTGCTACATCGACGAGCGCAGCGAGAAGACCGGCCGCAAAATCCGCGACGCCGAAACCGCCAAGATCCCCTATATGCTCATCGTGGGCGAGAATGAGGAGAAGGACGGCACCGTCAGCGTGCGCCGCCACGGCAACCTCAACGACGGCACCATGCCGCTTGGCGACTTCGTGACCCTCATCAACAAGGCCATCAAGGCAGAGTTGGAGAATTAAGCTCTGAAAATTGAAATGATGATGGGAGCAGGGAAACACGTACCTGCTCCCATTTTTTTTCTGCAAAAAGGACCTAACACCCCACGCACGGAGACCGTCCGCATAAGAATTCACGGAATGGGGCTTTGCCATTTCCACCGCAGCGCTCAATACCCAACAGGCACCACCGTCCTGTCACCTTGCCCGAAATCCGGCATCTCCAACCCAATGGGCGCACCGATGTAGGAGGGGTCGCATATGACGTAGCGTTTCCCATTGTACATCAGGGAACTGCCGATGACATCTTCGTCAAAATGCACTGCTGCGGCAAGATGCCCGGGGTAGTCAACCAGCACCACGTCCAAGTGCAGCAGGTGGTGCACCAGGAAGGCGAACAGCACGCTACGGTCCTCGCAGTCGTTCTGCGGATAATAGAAATTCTCTTCGCAGAAGAACGGTTTCTCGTAACCGAACTGTTCGTTGTCGGCGGCGTATTCAAAGCCATATTGCACGTATGCCAGCAGGAAATCCACCGCTTCCACGGTTGAAAGGCTTTGAAGATACGGTTTGAAGACCCGCTCCACGGATCGGCAGAACACATCGCTCGGCTGGGCATTGGCATACACCGAGATGTCCACCTGCGGGTAGGTGCGGAACAGTTCTATCATGTTGGTGCTGATATTGATGGCGGAATCTATGATGTCGGGGAAATAGGATGATTTCAAGGGCACCCTGACATTCATATCCAAGGCTTTAGTAGGCTTTGGAAAGGGGGTGCCGTAGGTGCGGAACGAGAATGAGCCCTCGCTGTCGATGTCGCCGGGAACTGCCTCCAGGAGATAGTATCGGTTTTTGGCAATGTCGGCGAAAGAGAGACCGTAGAGCTGCTGCTCCACAGCCAAAAGACAGAACAGATGCGCGTATCCAAACCCCACCTTTGCCTCAATGCCGAACTGATTGAGCAGGAAAACGGCCAAGACCACCTGCTCGTTGTACTGTCGCGGGTAGGCTTGCCGCGCCATCTCCAACACCAACTGGTAGATGGCCCAGTCGTTGAAATCTCTTTCCATACGCGCTGCGCGACACAACTGCAACAAGGGTTCGTAGTCGCATTCGGAAAGCTGGATCCAAAAAGCGGAGACATCTTCCGGGGCGATTCCTTTCATCCTTTCCGGAAAGGGCATAATGACGTATCGGATGTTGTCGCCGAACAAGTCGAACTCGGTATAGTTGAGCTGTTCGGCAGGCGGCTCGGGAGAAGACGGATGCACAGGCTCAGGTAGCTGTACGTCGGGAATGGAAGGCTGGTCAGATTCCAGCCTTGCGGTCTGTTCAGGATGAGTGGGTTTGAATCCTGGATGCACCTGGTATGCAGGAACTTGCTCCTTGTCTCCAGGAATACTCGCAGGCTTCGGCTCCGGGTCGCGCACCTTGGGCCGTTCCCCTTTGAACGCTTGAATGTCGGTTACCATCGCCTCTGCGAACGCCCGGTTGATGCTGTCCGTGAACCGACTGAACGACTGCTCGTTCTGTCGGGCAAACGCATTGAAAGCATCCTCGAAATTCTGGGCGTAGCTAATCAGGGTGCACCCGCATATCAACAAGGTGATGAACCATTGTTTGTTGACGTATTCCATTGCCGTTCTTTTCGTATCATTCATTTCATTCATCCAAAGCCCAGGGTTCGCTGCTCTCAACCCGGGCGGACTCAGGTCAGGCTTTCAACTCTTGAAATTCCTTCTCTCGTCCAATCATTGTTTCGTCATTTTTATTTTTCTGCAAAAATACATAAAATACAATATCTGAATTCCGCAAACTCTTCTCCCTGCTTCCGGCGGGTGCCGCAAGGCCGCACGGCGGCGCGCGGAGAGCCGGCACGGATGGCGGGTGTCCGCGCTGCAGAAGAGGTAGTCGGGGGTGATTTTGAATGCCCCATGGCGAAAAAATTCCGCCGAAACTGTTGATTCTGTCGTTTTTAATTTGTATTTTTGCAGCCTTATCTTTCACCAATTGTTTGTTGAAGTAAGCAATCGCAAAAACAGGTGAAAAATATGAGAACAGCAAGTCATTGCTAATTTATTCATCAACAATAACTCACTGATTTATAAATAGTTAAAATTGAAATTAGTTTACGGAATTAAAGTGATATATTTCAACCCGACTAATTTGACCGTATTTTTGGACACGATCACCTCTCTTTTCTATTTTGAATCATCTGGAACGACTAATCGAAAACGAAATTTCTCCCTGTTATTGCCCACGTGCAGTAATACGCCACCTAATATCAATGTATTAATAGTTGAGTCTTTTATTACTCAACATACGTTTGCGAAGTCAGGTAAAAAACGCTATAAATATGTCGGTTCCAGAAACATTGACATAGACATGGACTATATCAGGGAGCATGATTTTAGAATTGAATACGCCACTGTCCGTTCGTGACACATTTGAATATCATCCTCAAGGACTCCAAGCTTCAACAGCCTTATTATACAATGTCAGTTAAAGTTAGTTAAAAGGAAAGCAACCGCCATAGTTATCAAAAAAGAGTCAAGAAGTGTTCACGGCACTGATTAATTCTATTATGAATCAATCCGAAAATAAAGTTTAAAAAAAATTATTGATGTCCGCTAAAAGTTCCGCACATGCGCACGCGCGAGACTTTTAGCGGACACCAATAACTTTATTCTTCGTCAAACAGGCCCAATTGCATTCCTGCACCTTCTGCTTCAGTCGGGATGTCAGACTTTTCGGCAGTGATGGTATCGAACACCTCCTTGGCGATTTCCTCATCCATGGAGGTGACGGGGTCCACGTCGTCGGGAAGGTTCTCCTCCTCCTGTTCTTCATCGGGTTCGTCGTAAGGCAAGGGTTCAATGAATCTCACAGCCTTTATATCATTGAAGTTAAGGCGTTTACCTTTGGCGCGAGCTGTAGTGGATTCCACAAACTCTGCACAAGGAATCACCGTGACCGTGTCCTCCGTGTCCGTTTTCTTCGCATGGTAAATCACCTCAATTTGCGGCAGGTAGTCGATGGAGTAGGCAACCAACTTGGCGGTTCCGTCGGTGGGGTAGAAATCGATTTTCCTCATCAGAACATCCGGCTGGAAACGCTTGATAAAGTATTTTTTCTCCTTCTTGAGCATATAAACGGCAGTGATGACCATCGAAGGTTTCCACTTGCGGATGATATCGAGGTCGTCCTCGAAATGAAGGGTCGTTTCATAGCCGGTAATTCTGTAATTTCCAGACTTGTAAACGGTTATAATCTTGTCGTCTTCATGGAAAGAACCCACTAACTCGCCTCTTCCGTCGGTGTTGAGGCGCATCACGGCCGACTCAAAATAGACGTCGATAGCACTGAGTGTGGAGACGCCCTTCTGCGCCAGCGTGATGGAGGAGATGGGATAGCGGGTGACGATGTTACCCAAGGCTGCGCGGTTCTTCACCGCAAGAGTCCCGAAGTCGAAGTCGAACTCCCGCTTCTTGAGTTTGGGCTTGGGTTTGAGTTTCACGCGAACCACCTCGGCCTCACCGTTGGGGTTGGAGGTGAAATAAATCACCTTGGCGTTCTTGTTGCCCTTCACGAGGTCGTACTTCTTGTCGCGGGTGACACCGCCCACGTTGAAACGCTTCGCATACACGGGGCCGTTCACGCCGGCAGAATAGATCATGTTGTATATCTGCCGCTCATCGCCGCGCCGGAACACCTCGGCGTGGATAATGTGCTTGCCCACGAAATGCTTGTCGGCCACCTTGCTGATGGAGCATTCGCCGTTCTCGTGGAACACGATGATGTCGTCTAAATCGGAGCAGAGGCAGGCGAACTCCACGTCGTCGTCCTTCTTGAGGTTAGTGCCGATGAAGCCCTCTTTCTTGTTGACGTAGAGCTTTTGGTTGGCCACCGCCACGGTGACCGCGCTGATGGTGTCGAAACTCTTTATTTCAGTAAGACGCTTGTAATCAGCACCGTACTTCTTTTTCAGTTGCAGAAAATAGTTGATGGCATAATCGACGAGATGGTCAAGATGGTTTTGCACCTCATCCATGCCGAGCTCGATTTCGGCAATCTTGTCCATGGCGGCCTTGATGTCGAACTTGGAGATTTTGCGGACGGGTTTTTCGCAGAGCGCGAGCACGTCGTCGCGGGTGATTTCCTGGCGGAAAAGCGGGCGGTAGGGATCGAAGGCACGCTCGATGCGGTCGATCTGCACGTCCCAGGAGTCGGCGTCTTTTTCCAACTCCTTGTAGATTCGCTTCTCGAAGAAGATTTTCTCAAGGGAAATCTTGTGCCACTGCTGGCGCAACTCGTCAAGTTCGATCTCCAATTCCTTACGCAGCAGGTTGAGCGTATTCTCGGTGTTGATGCGCAAGATGTCCTTGACGTTGGTGAAGACGGGCTTGCCGTTCCAGATGACGCAGGCGTTAGTCGAATAGGTGATTTCGCAGTCGGTGAAGGCGTAGAGCGCGTCAATGGTCTGGTCAGGGGAGACGCCAGGCTGCAGATGGAGGTAGATCTCGGCCTGCGCCGCTGTGTTGTCGTCGATTTTCTTGATTTTCAGCTTCCCGTTGTCAATGGCCTTGGTGATGGAGTTGGTGGACTCGGAAATGAGGTCCTCGGTAGTGGTACCGTATGGTATTTCATTGATTACAAGTGTTTTGTTATCAACAATGCTGATTTTGGCGCGATTTCGGACCTTGCCGCCCTGAGCCCCGTTGTTGTAGCGGCTCACGTCGATGGCGCCGCCGGTTGGGAAGTCTGGGTAGATTTCGAAATCCTCTCCGCGCAGGATGTGCACAGAGGCGTCGATGAGCTCGTTGAAGTTGTGGGGCAGGATGAGGGTGGACATGCCCACGCCAATGCCCTTCACGCCCTGGGCGAGCAACAGTGGGAACTTGACAGGCAGCGCGATGGGTTCGCGGTTACGGCCGTCGTAGGAGACCTGCCACTCGGTGGTCTTATGGTTGAAGACGACCTCTTTGGCGAACGGGGTGAGGCGTGCCTCGATGTAACGGGGGGCCGCCGCATCGTCGCCGGTGAGGATGTTGCCCCAGTTCCCCTGCGTGTCGATGAGCAGATGTTTCTGCCCCAGCTGCACCAAGGCCGCGCCGATGGAAGCGTCACCGTGCGGATGGTACTTCATGGTGTTGCCCACGATGTTGGCCACCTTGTTGAAACGGCCGTCCTCCAGCTCGTCCATGGAGTGCAGGATGCGGCGCTGCACGGGCTTCAGTCCGTCATAGACGTCGGGGAAGGCGCGGTCCAGGATGACATAGGAAGCATAGTCCAAGTACCACTCGCGGTACATCGACTGCGCGAAAATCACCTTGTGCAATCCTGACTCGTCCTGTGCGTTTGTGTCTGCATCTTCCTCAGGGATAATGATTTCCCCTGATTCTTCCATCGATTCTCCGGTCAATTCCTCATCTTCGAATTCTTCAGCCATAGGTCACAGTTTTTCAAAGCGCGAAGATAGGATTTTTTCGGAAAAGAAACCCCAGCTTCGCGAACATTTTGTTCATCAAGGGTGGTGAATCCGCATGAGAGAAAAAAAACAGGGCTTGGTCATCCCGGCATATTCATATTTTGTGTACCTTTGCCTCCTTAACAATAGTAATGACGAAACTATGATAAAGCCCTCTATTCCAAAAGGTACACGCGATTTCACGCCCGTCGAGATGATGCGGCGCAACTATATCTTCGACACCATCCGCACCGTCTTCCACCGACACGCCTATCTCCCCATCGAGACCCCGGCAATGGAGAACCTCTCCACGCTGATGGGCAAATACGGCGAAGAGGGAGACCGCCTGCTCTTCAAGATTCTCAATTCGGGTGATTTCACCAAAGGCGTGGATTTCCAAGACGGCATCCAGAACACGAACAAACTTGCGGCCCAACTTTGCGAAAAGGGCCTGCGTTACGACCTCACGGTCCCCTTCGCCCGCTTCGTGGTGCAGCACCAGAACGAGCTGACGATGCCCTTCAAGCGCTACCAGATGCAGCCCGTCTGGCGCGCCGACCGCCCGCAAAAAGGCCGCTACCGCGAGTTCTATCAGTGCGACGCCGACATCATTGGCAGCAACTCCCTGCTCAACGAAGCCGAGCTGGTGGAAATCACCGACGAGATCTTCCGCGCCTTCGGCATCAATATCGTGATGAAAATCAACAACCGGAAGATTCTCAGCGGCATCGCTGAAATCTTCTGCAACGCCGAACAGGTCACCGACCTCTGCGTGGCCCTCGACAAGCTTGACAAGATCGGGCGGGAGAAGGTCTGCGAGGAGATGCTGGAACGAGGCATCTCGCAGGAGTCCGTCAACGGGCTGGCCCCCCTGTTCGAACTCGACGGCCTCTCCAACGGCGAGGTGCTGGACCGCCTCGGCCAAATGCTGTCCGCCTCCGAAACCGGCCTCAAAGGAGTGGAGGAGCTGAGGACAGTGCTCTGCTACGCCGAAAAAATGCGGATATCCACGGAACTGCAGGTCGATGTGACGCTGGCCCGGGGACTGAACTACTACACCGGCGCCATCTTCGAAATCAAAGCCAAGGACGTGGCCATGGGCAGCATCTCCGGCGGAGGCCGCTATGACAACCTCACCGGCATCTTCGGACTGAAGAACATGTCCGGTGTGGGCATCTCCTACGGCGCAGAACGCATCTACGACGTCCTTAACGAGCTGAACCTCTTCCCGCAACACATCCTCACCCCCATCACCGCCATCTTCGTGAACTTCGGCGGCGAAGACGAACTGTACGCCCTGGAAGGACTCCAACAGCTCCGGAAAGCCGGCATCCCCTCCGAAATCTACCCCGACAACGCCAAAATCGGCAAACAGATGAACTACGCCAACGCCAAAGGCATCCCATTCGTCATCATGGCCGGCGAAAACGAACGCACCCAAGGCCTCTACACCCTTAAAGACATGCAAACCGGCTCTCAACAGACCATCACCATGGACGAAGCACTCGTCTTACTGAAAAAGAACGCCTCTCCCAACACCCTTGAGGCATAATCCCGGCCGTCTCGCAATTGGCGATAACAGGACGTCGCCTGTGCATCAACGACAAACAACGTAAAGGAACAATCTAACAAAAATAAATATGACAGTAAAAGAATTAGTAGAAAAAATGAACCTCACAGTCTACTGTGGTGAGGACAACATGGACACCGTGATTAAGGGTGGCTATGTCTCTGATTTGCTGAGCGATGTAATGGGCTTTGCACAGGAGGGACACGTGTGGGTGACCCTGCAGACCCACAAAAACGTCATCGCCATCGCTTCACTGAAGGAATTGGCATGTGTCATCCTCGTGAAAGGCAACAAACCCGACGACGACATGCTGGAACAGGCTAAAGAGGAGGACATCCCCGTCTTAGGCACCACCGAACAGACCTTCGAGGTCGCCGGGCAAATCTACAAATACTTAAACGCGTAAGCATGAAAGACTTGTCGATGCACATCATGGACATTCTGCAGAATTCCACGCGTGCAAAAGCGAAGAACATCACCCTTGAGGTTTTGGAGAACCACGATGCGGACACGCTGACGCTCGTCTTCAAGGACGACGGATGCGGCATGAGCCAGGAGACGGTGGAGAAGGTCGTCAACCCATTCTTCACCACGCGCACCACGCGCAAAGTGGGCCTCGGGCTGCCACTGCTGAAGCAGAACTCCGAGATGACCGGCGGTTCTATGAAAATAGACAGCACACTGGGTGTAGGCACGACAGTCACCGCCATATTCGGGCTCACACACTTAGACCGCCCGCCAATGGGCGACCTGGCCGGCACCATGGTACTCACCATCGCCGCACACCCCGAAATACACTTCGTTTTCCACTTCCAGCGGACCCAAGGCGGCGAGCAGACCACCGACTACGTCCTCGATACTGACGAGTTGTACGAAGCACTGGACGGTGTTTCGCTGCAAGAACCCGAAGTGATGTCCTATATCAAAGAGATGGTGGAGGAGAACATCCGGTAATCCCTCATCCCTGGAACATCTTGGCCAACCGACTTCAAACAAGTCGGTTTTTTAAAATGACAGAGGCCCTCGAAAGGCCTCCGTCACACATAACACAACACAAAAACTGCGGATCCGCCAATAGGGGAAAGACAGACCCGCTGTCTCACTACTGATTGTGCTCAAACATCTTTTGAATCACATCAGCATATTTTTTGGCAATTTTATTCCGTTTCACCTTGAGCGTCGGGGTAAGCAACCCGTTGTCTTGGGTCCATTCGTCCGCAATGAGCTCGAAACGCACCACATTCTCGGTCTTGCTCAACTCCTTGTTACTCTTGGCCACCTCCTCTTTAATGAGGTTCTTCACATTCAGGTTCCCGATCATTTCCTTCGGATGGGAGTAGACAATCCTCTCCGACTCGCACCATTCTTTGACAGCGGCGAAATCAGGTACGATCAGGGCTGCTACAAACTTCTCGTTCTCACCCACGGCCAGAACCTGGTCGATGTACTTGGACTGGGCTATTTTTTCCTCAATTACTTGGGGATTGACATATTTGCCCATAGAGGTCTTGAAGATATTCTTGATGCGGCCGGTAATCACCAACTGACCGCGTTCCGTGAAACGTCCCATGTCTCCGGTGTGGAGCCAGCCGCTCTCGTCGATGATTTCCCGTGTCTGTTCCTCGTTCTTGTAGTAGCCTAACATCACGTTATGGCCGCGGCAGATGATTTCACCATCCTTGGTGATGGCGACATCGACACCTCCGAGCGGGAATCCAACAGTGTTGGCTTGACGCCCGTATTTCTCACGGCAGGAGACGGCAATGACCGGGGAGGTTTCCGTCATGCCATATCCCTCGAACACCGGCATACCGATTGCGGAGAAGAAAGAGCAAAGTTCCGGTTTGAGGGAGGCGGCACCGGAGACAAGAATGTCGAAATTGTCGGCCCCAAGGCCTTTCCTGATCTTGCTGTACACCAGTTTGTCCGCGAGGGCATGCTGCATGTTGTAGGCTTCTGACCGGTCTTCCGGTTCGATATGGTACTTCAGGGCCAGCTTGACGGCCCAATCGAAGACTGAGCGCGCGACACCCGTCTTAGCCCTCCCGGAAGCCTCGATCTTCTCATAGAATTTCTCCAACACACGCGGCACGGCCGTCATCATCGTCGGATGGACCTCTCGCATGGCCTCGGCAATCGTAGCCAAATTGGAAACATAATAGACCGTCATGCCAAGATATTGATACAGCAGTACAATCATGTTCTCGTAGGCATGACAAAGAGGCAGAAAGCTCAACCCCTTCTTCGACCATGGGGAGGGGATTTGCTTCAGATTCTCAAGCTGGGACATAATATTATAATGCGAAAGCATCACACCCTTCGGGACACCTGTGGTGCCGGAAGTGTAGATAATCATGGCGCATTCCTTCTCGCCCACGGCGGACCTGAGGTCCTGAAGCTTGCCCTCGTCGTAATTGTCCCGCCCCAAAGCAACCAGCTGATCCCAATAAGGATACTCCTTGCGGTCCGCAAAAGTGTAAATGTCCTTCAAGCCAGGCAACTCGCCGGCCACAGACTGCACCTTGCGCATCACTATCTCACCCTCCATGATGACCAACTTGGCTTCGCAATGATTCAGTATGTAACGATAATCCTCGGCGGTGATAGTAGGATATATCGGGACAAGCACCGCACCAATCTGGGTCACAGCCATCTGGGTGATGGTCCATTCGGGACGGTTCGTGGAAATCAACGCAACCTTGTCCCCCCTGCCGATGCCTTTCGCCAAGAGAGCGCAGCTCAATTCGTTCGCCGTTTTCTTATACTGCTGGGGAGTATATTCGTTCCATTTGTTCTTGCCTATCTTTCCCGACAAGGCTATCTTCTGTTCGGGATGACGCTGCTCGTACTGCAGCATGATGTCGTAAATGTGTTTCATTTCACTCATTGTAATGAAAGTTCTTCAGAAAAATCAGGCTGCAAAAAGACACTTTTTGTCTTAACGAAAGCCAAGAATGTGACAATTCCGCCGTGTAAAGGGACGAAAATCTTTATGCAGGGACGAAAATCACAAGAAAGGGACACGGACAAGATTTCGTAGTCCGTCACAATGAAAAAAAGACTATCTTTGCAAGCTGATTTTTTAGAACATGTTGCACAAGAATATTCCTGAATACTTCACGTCAAGAGAGAACATCATCAGCCACCTGATTTTTGTCTTCCTCTTTTCCCTCCTGTTTGTCAACATCTTCACACCGTTCCAAGGGGCTTGGTATAATATCCAGCATTACTCTCGGGGACGACTGTTCACCGACACCTTAGCCATTGTCAGCGGAGGGACGATGGTACTGCTCATAAGCCGTGCCATCATGAACAAAGTTCACAAAAACAGCTCCCTCAACTACTTGCAATATGTATTCTGGCTGATTGTGGAGATCTTTGTCATCGCTTTCCTTTATGCAATCATCGTCCACTTCGTAGTCAAAGACACCCGGAACTTCTCGGAAATATTCACGCGGGCAGTCTTTTACGTGCCCTCCATCCTGATTATCCCAACCGTGATTTCCCACCTGTATATGGATACGAAGCACAAGGACGAGAAAATATCGGAACTGGAGTCCCGGAAGAGTGCAGAGGAGGTCTCCCCCACCCCACAGAACGAACACGGCACCCCAGAGGATATTTCCTTTTCCGGAGACTTCGCAGGAGAGGAGTTTGTGCTGGACAACCACATAACCCCAGCCAACCCCGGCAAAGCCGGCCCGGCTGCAGGAACCCCTTCTCCAGAGCCTGAGCAGGCCGAGAAGACCGCCGAATCGACACCGCCCGGAAACAAAATCATCAACTTTTTCGATGAAAAGGAGGAATTGCAATTGTCTCTGCGGTTGGACGACATCTATTTCATCGAATCCGCCGAAAACTACGTCAAAATCCACTATCGCAACAAGGAAAACACCGAACGCTTCACCCTGCGGAGCTCAATGAAGAAACAGCAGGAAAAACTCGAGAAGTACGGCTTTATCCGCTGCCATCGCAGTTACCTCGTCAATTTCGAGAACATCGCACTGCTTCGTAAGGACAAGGATGGCCCTTACCTTGATTTCGGCGCACCGAACCTGCCCCAGATTCCTGTATCCAAAACTTACCTTGATTCCGTGACAGCCTATTTCATCAACAATAGCGACAATTAGCAATGCCCACTAAAACATCAAAATACAAACACATTATCGACCACTTCTCAAGAACACAGCCCGATGTGTCGTCAGAATTGAACTTCCGAAGCCCCTACGAGCTACTCGTGGCCACCATGCTTGCAGCCCAATGCACCGACAAACGCGTGAACATGGTCACACCGGACTTGTTTGCAGCATACCCTGACACGACGGCCTTGGCAAAAGCGACTGAAGAGGATGTTCTAACGTACATCAAATCAGTCTCCTATCCAAACAGTAAGGCACACCATCTGGTCGAGATGGCCCGTATGTCCGTCGAAGACTATAGAGGGGAGATACCAGACAACATGGAGGATTTGACAAAATTGCCAGGTGTCGGGCGCAAGACTGCAAACGTAGTGCTTGCGTTCGCTTTCAACCAGGCCGCCATGCCTGTAGATACACACGTCTTTCGCGTGTCACATCGTTTAGGATTGGTAGATGACTCCGCCAAGACCCCGGAATCCGTAGAAAAGGAGCTCGTCCAGCACTTCCCAAAAGAATATGTTTCCCGGGCACACCATTGGCTACTGTTGCACGGCCGCTATGTCTGCACCGCCCGGAAACCCCATTGCGAGAACTGCACACTCACATCAATCTGCGACACATACAATCAAAGACTGTAAATCTGTCAGCCTGAAAGCGGGTATCAGGAGAAACTTTTCACGAGTTGGAAATACAAGTCTGTAAAAATCAGTGCCGAATTTCCGTTTCTGGAGATATGGTAAACAGCCTGATTGCAAATTTCAGTCATGGCAGAAATTTGCTTAAGATGCAACACCCCACGGTATTTGTCGATGACAGATTGCTCGCGGTGGGTCACCTTTAGCATAGCCGGATTGTTGGAATTCTGCATCAATATGTTACGCAGCATGCGCAGCATCAGCTGAATGAACTGCTTTTGATATTCGCGTCCTTGTTTCGCGACTTCGGAGAAGACCTCCTGCACGACATCATATCCCACCGCATTCAAGTTCTGCTTCCGCGCAAAGGCCATTACGCTGTCAAAAATTATTTCAAATTGTTGAAGCATGAGCACTTGATCCTCATTGTCGGTTACAATATGGATAGCTTTATTATAGTCGCCGTCTGCCAAAACGGCAATGTCGGAGGCTTCGTCAGGCGTGATATCCGGGTAAGACTGTTGAAGTTTTCCGGCAATCTCCACATCTGTCAAACGAGGGATTTTCACCAATTGCGTCCGCGACAGAATCGTATTCAGAATTTTATCCGGCTCTTCGGAGATGAGGATGAAAACCGATTTGCTTTCGGGTTCTTCCAGCGTTTTCAGCAACTTCGGGGCTGCCAGATGGTACAGTCTGTCGACACACCAGAGAATATAGACTTTATAACCATCCTGATGTGAGCGCAGATTATTGTGATGCAGGATGTCGGAACAGTCACGGGTATTGATGGTCGCCTGCTTGTTCTCACCGTCGAGAACAGACAGCCATCCGTGTATATCGACATGGAAGTCGTTCTTCAGGACATATTCCTTGAATTCCGGTGCCAACTGAACGGAATCTGGGTCCTTTTTAACGGATTTCGTAGTGCAATTTGGAAAATAGAGATGCAAATCGGGGTGCGAGAGTTTAGCGAACTGCTTACATGAGGGGCATTCGCCGCAAGAGTCCGTTTCGGCCGGGTTTTCGCAACATAGATACTGTCCGTAAGCGACGGCAAGAGCCAGGGCGTGACTGCCGGGTTGCGCGAGAAAGAACTGTGCATGGGCCGCACGCCCTGCACGAGCAAGATCTATGAGTTTCTGTTTGAGGGCCGCATCGGCCAACACATCCTTAAATTGCATATTCTCAAGATTTTATTGTTTGATTTTCTCCAACCATGTATGATCGTTCGTATTCTCGTAGTTGTCGATCACTCGAAACAAGTCATCCAGATTGTCGGCGTGGACGACCAGACGGTGATGGAAAGGGTGAAGGAAGCCTTCCGCCAAGAACTTGTCCAACAGCTGAATCAACAAATCATAGTATCCATTGTAATTATAGATGACTATTGGCTTGAAATGCATGCCGAGCTGGGCATCAGTGACCATCTCGAAGAATTCGTCCATAGTGCCAAATCCACCGGGAAAGACCACAAATGCATCAGCCATTTCCTCAAGCAGTTGTTTCCGCTCACTCATGGTTTTAACCATAATCATCTCTGAGAGATTGGTAGCCAAGATTTTGCCTTTCGTGAAGAAGTCGGGCGCCACCCCGATGACACGGCCGCCGTGGCTGAGTGCGGCATCGGCCGCCGCTGCCATCAGGCCAATGGAGCCGCCACCATAATACAAAGTCAGTGATTTTCGTGCGCACAATTCGCCGAAACGCGCGGCTTCCTCCGCATACGCCGGATTGTTTCCCACAGAAGAACCACAATACAAAGCTAAGGATTGATATTTCATAACACTTCCCATTTCGTTAGGGTATGGTAAAAAATGGATATGAGCAGGTATCCGAAAATAATCAACGGAAACGCGCCCAACCGGAAAACGATAAACAGCACTACGCCGACCAAGAGAATCAAGTAACGGGCAATGTTCATGCCCGTAAGCTTGAAATTCTTGAATTTCAAGGAAATCATATTGATAGGACTCACCAAGAGTATGGCAAACAGAATGGCGAAGAAGAGGACTACCCAATAGTTGCAGAGAATCGAGACATGCTCGGAGGCAGCGGGAATGAAACCGAGAAACAGCGCGTTCGCCGGTGTCGGCATCCCGATGAAATTCTCCGTCTGTTTGGTATCGACATTGAACTTCGCCAAACGCACCGCCGATAGCGCCGGCACGATGAACACCAAATAGGTCAAATAGGAGGTGAAAGGAGTCCGGACCATAGGATTCATTTGCAAATAACAAATCATCAACCATTTACAGACAATCATTGTCGGTGCGACACCAAACGACACCACATCGGACAAGGAATCCAGTTCCTTGCCTATGACCGAGGTGACTTTGAGCAGGCGGGCACTCAGACCATCGCAAAAGTCGAAGATGGCCGCAACCACTATCCAGATGGCCGCTAACGTCAGGTTTCCGTTCAGCGACGACATAATCGAAAAACAGCCGCACACCAGGTTCAGGCAGGTGATTGTATTCGGAATATGGGCTTTAACATTAATCATTACAACTTATATATACATTGTGTACATTACTTCAGCACCCAATACGAGTCATTCACACCCTTGGCAAAGGTCTCAGCCTCTTCCTCGTTGTCGAAGACACCAATGCAGACACGCAGGTTCTTAACCCCGTCCTGCACGACGATTTTCGGGGAATATTGGTCAAGATGTTTCTGACGGATATGGCGCAACACGTCGCTTTCGGCCGGAAAGCTGCCCGCAATCGCGTAATAGCGACCTGGCTCAAATCGGATGTAGTCGTACTTGCCGTCGGCTGTCTGCTTGAAAGCAGCTGGCGGCGCGGGCAGAGATTCAGCAGATTCCGGCTCCGGCTTCTCTACCGTTCCCGTTTCCGGCTCCATGCCCGGCTCCTCAAAACCATGTGCCGCATCATCAGATGGATCCGGTACGGGTTGTTCCTGCTCCGAGGGCTGTTTCCGATCTTGCCACTGCTGACAGACTCCCTTTAACTTGTCCTTGAAAACAAAGCCGAGGACTCCCGCCACTATGAGCATCAGCAACAGCAGCCATAACCATGCACAATGTCGTTTCGGATTCTTCTCATCGTTATCATCATCGTCGTTATCATCATCGTTATCATCATCGTCGTCATCATCGTCATCATCATCATCATCGTCATCATCATCATCATCGTCATCGGCATCGTCGTCATCATCATCGTCGTCGTCGTCATCGTCATCGTCGTCATCGTCATCGTCGTCATCGGCAGGCTCTGGTTCATGTTCTTCTACAGACTCTGTCCCCACCTCAACTACCGGCACTGACTCGGGTTCTGACTCCGCAACTGGTGCGGGTTCTGGCTCTGCTACTGGTGCGGGCTCCACCTCAACCACCGGCGCTGACTCGGATTTTGACTCCGCGACTGGTTCGGGTTCTGGCTCCGCTACCGGCGCAGGATCCACCTCAACCACTGGCGCTGACTCGGGTTCTGACTCCGCAACTGGTTCGGGTTCTGGCTCTGCTACTGGTGCAGGCTCCACCTCAACCACCGGCGCTGACTCGGATTCTGACTCCGCAACTGGTTCGGACACAAGATCCTCCTCCAGAGCAGGCGAAGTAATCTCGAACCGGTTCAGGTCAATTGCCTCCATACCCTCGAACTCGGAGTTCAATTGAGGGACCATCGTACTTTCGAACATGATGTTGCCCTTTTTGTCGAGCATAAACGTGCCAAAGCCCTCGTAGGTCACGGACTTGTTATGTTGCAAAGCCACAAGCAGCTCGTTCACCCATGCCGTAATCTGTTCGTTGGCTTCGGTGAAAAGGCACTGACGGTCGCGACTGATTTGGTCGGCTAACACGAAATTGTTCTCCTCGCTGTCGCCGGAAGAGAAAACCACCTCGTAATGAGGAGGCTGAATCGTACCTTTGCCTATTTCGGCATGTTTCAACTGGACACGGAACGAACCGAGCCGCTCTATGAAGACATGATCCTCTCGCTGCAAAGTTTTGAGTATGTATTCTATCATTTCTAATTCCTAATTCCTAATTCTTAATTGCAGTAGGTCTTCCGGCGTATCGACCCCAATTCCCTGGTAGTCACATTCTATCGCACGGATCGTATAGCCGTTTTCTAACCAGCGGAGTTGTTCGAGCTTTTCGCTGTTTTCCAGTGCGGAGGTGGGTAGCTGCACAATTTCCTTGAGTACATGGTAGCGGTAGGCATAAATGCCTATGTGACGATAATATTGCTTCGGCGCAATGCCGCCGGTACGCAGATACGGAATCGGCAGACGGCTGAAATACAACACTTTGCCATCCTTCGTTTTCGTCACTTTCACCACATTCGGGTCGTTCAGCAAGGCAGTGTCGCTGAACGGGTTGACCAACGTGGCGATCTGCACCGTCGCATTCTCGAAGGCAGAAGCGAGAAGGTGGATTTCCCGCGGGGAGATGAACGGCTCATCGCCTTGGATGTTGACAATCACATCGTTGTCGTCAGGGCGGAAGACCTGCGCCGCTTCACCGCAGCGGTCGGTGCCTGAGGCGTGGTCAGGCGAAGTCATTACCGCTACACCGCCGAAGCCCCGCACGCAGTCGGCAATACGCTCGTCGTCCGTGGCCACGGCCAAGTCCCTGACTTCCGACGACTGCACGCGCTCATATACCCACTGCACCATCGGCTTGCCTTTGATCATCGCTAACGGCTTGCCGGGGAACCGAGTGGAGGCGTACCGCGCGGGGATGATGCCATAAACATTGTAATCTCGCATAATATCATTTTTTTCGGACGCGATAAATCGCTGACCCGGACGCGACAAATCGCGTCCCTACAGCGGTTTTATTTGAACAGGCCGTAGAGTTCCGTGTCGATTTTCTCGATGATTACGCCGAAATCCTCTGGACGCTCGGCGAATTTCAGCTTATTGACATCCACCACGAGAAGTTTTCCCTCGTCGTATCCGTCTATCCAGTTGTTGTACAGCTTGTTGAGATTCTCCAAATAAGACAGGCTGATGTCGCCCTCGTAAGCGCGACCGCGCTTGAGGATTTGTGAGATAAGCGTCTCCACGTCGGCCTTGAGGTAGATGAGCAAGTCGGGCGGCTGAAGGAATTTCTTCATCAGCTCGAACAGAGAGGCGTAGTTCTCGAAGTCGCGCGAGGCCATCAATTCCATCTTGTGAAGGTTCGGCGCGAAAATGTACGCGTCCTCATAGATGGTTCGATCCTGGATGACATCCTTCTTGCGCTGGCGGATGTCCAGCACCTGACGGAAGCGGCTGTTCAGAAAATAAATCTGGATATTGAACGACCAGCGTTGCATATCCTGGTAAAAACTGGCGAGATAGGGGTTGTCTTCCACGCTCTCGTAGAGGGCTTCCCAACCGTAATGCTTGGCCAGCATCCCTGTCAATGTTGTTTTTCCGGATCCAATGTTACCGGCTACGGCTATATGCATATTGTAATGGTTATGGGTTATTGGTTATGGGTTATTGATTTGGGGTTATTGATTTGGGGTTTCGGTGCGAGTGGCGTGGGTTACGAGGTATGTGCAGAGTCCGAGGAACATCACGATGGCGAGGACGTTGTACATCGGGGAGCCGATATAGTCGGCCATGAAAGTGGGCTCCACGCCGGCGTACTTGAGGATGGCGCTGAACACGCCCATGATGGCGCCGCCGGCAAGCAGACCGGAGGCCAACAGCGTGCCTTTCTCGGCACGGGCCTTGTTGACGGCCTCGTCCTTGCTGCGCGTCTTCACCAACCAGGCCAGGAATCCGCCCACCAACAACGGCAGGTTGAGCTGCAGCGGGATGAACATGCCCAACGAGAAAGCCAGCGCCGGAACACCGATCACATCCAGCAAAATGGCCAGCACCGCACCCACGATGTAGAGAATCCACGGCGTGGAGCCGCCATACATCATCGGCTCGATGATGGCCGCCATGGCGTTGGCCTGCGGGGCCACCAAGGCGTTCTCGCCCGTGTAGCCGTAGGTCTTGGAAAGCAGCATGATGACCGCCCCGACCGTCAAAGCGGAAACGAACGTGCCCACGAACTTGAAAGCCTGCTGCTTGTAGGGCGACGTGCCGATCCAGTAACCGACCTTCAAGTCGGTGATGAAACCGCCGGCCATGGAGAGCGCGGAGCAGACGATGCCGCCCACCACCAAGGCCGTGATGATGCCAGTGCCGCCTTTCAAACCCACGGAAGCGAGAATAAAGGAGCTGAGAATCAGCGTCATCATTGTCATTCCGGACACAGGGTTAGTGCCCACCGTGGCGATGGCCGTGGCCGCCACCGTGGTGAACAGGAACGCGAACAGGAACACCACCAACAACGCAACAATGACCTGCGTGAGGTTCATGTGCATGCCACCAAGGAAGAAGAAGAGGAGCATCATCACAATGACTGCCAAAAAGCCGAACAGGAGAATCTTCATGGAGAGGTCGCGCTGTGTGCGCAACACCTCGCTCTTCTCGCCCGCGCCCTTGCCGGCCTTCAACGCCACGCCCACCGACTTCTTAATCACCCCGGCAGACTTGATCACGCCCAAAATGCCGGCCATGGCGATGCCACCGATGCCGATGTAGCGCACATAGCCAGAGAAAATCAGGTCGGGGTCAAGCGTGCTCATGGCCGTGGCCACGCCATCGACCTCCATCATGCCGTAATGGCCGAGCAGCGGGGTCAGCACCCACCAGGAAAGCGCGGACCCGGCACAGATGACGGCCGCGTACTTCAGCCCGATCAGGTAACCCGTACCCAACAGGATGGACTCCGCACTCATCTTGAAGACGAACTTGTGATTCATCGCCAACTGCTCGCCCCACCCTGCCATGCGCGTGGAGATGGTGTCGGCCCAAAAATGGAAAGTGGTCATCAGAAAGTCGTAGAGACCGCCTACCAAACCGCTGATGAGCAGCAGCTTGGCCTGGTTACCGCCTTTCGCGCCCGACACGATGATCTCTGTGGTCGCCGTGGCCTCCGGGAACGGATACTTGCCGTGCATGTCGGAGACGAAATACTTGCGGAACGGAATCAGGAAAAGGATGCCGAGAAACCCGCCGAGCAGCGACGACATGAAAATCTGGAAGAAGTTGACCTGGATCTCAGCGCCCGCAACGGGGTTAGTCTCCTTGATGATGTAGATGGCCGGCAGCGTGAAAATCGCGCCTGCCACAATCACGCCGGAACTTGCGCCGATAGACTGAATGAGCACATTTTCCGACAACGGGCTCTTGCGCTTGGCAATGGTAGAGATGCCCACGGCGATGATGGCAATCGGAATGGCCGCCTCGAACACCTGTCCGAAGCGAAGTCCGGAGTAGGCCGTGGCCGCCGAGAAGATGACCGCCATCAAGATGCCCCAAAAGATGGTCCAGCCGTTGAGTTCGGGATACTTCCTGTCACCCAATAGGATAGGCTTGTACTCTTCGCCCTCCTTGAGTTCGCGGTACGCGTTTTCGGGCAACTTGATTTCGTTTTCGGCTTGTTCGATTGTAGATTTTTCTTCTTCCATATTCTTGATTATTGTATTTTAAAAAATTTTACCTGCCGGGCGCAAGGCAGACCCACAGTCCGAGTCCCGTTTGCCCCCTACCCCAGGCGACGCACGACCATCACCGAGTGTCCGAGCCCGAGGAAGTCGTGGACTTCCTCGACCACCAGGCCGGCTTCCTGCACGAGGCGCTCCATGTCGTCGGAATGGTACATCTTGCTGTTGCCGTTAGCGATGGCTGTGAAGTAGAGGCTTGTTTGGGCAAGGCAGAGCGCGGCAGTGTCGAAACGCTGGCGGTTCCAGAAAGTCTCCATGATGTAGAGACGCGTGTCTGGGGCCATCACAGCGGCGGCACGGCGGAGGATGCTAACAATCTCCTCTTCGCCGAAACAGTCGAGGAACTGGCTCATCCAGATGGCATCGTAGATTTTGTCGTCAGGCAGCGGGCAGTTGTCGTCCAGCATGTTTGCGGCATAACCGCATATCCGGTCTGCACCGGGCCGGCCGGCAGTCTGCTGGCGCATCATCTCAATCTGCTGGGGAAGGTCAACCACCGTGACCTCAACGTCTGGGCTGTGCTGCACGCACTGCAGGGCCCAGCGGCCGGTGTTGCCGCCCACGTCCATGAGTGTGCGCGTGGGTTCCGAGAAAACCAGCTCCAGAGCCTGGTCGAAGGCACCGTCGCTGTAGAAATGGTCGAACGCGAACCAGCTTTTCTGCACCTGATTCGGCAAAGAGGAGAGGCCTTCATAGACTGTCGGCCAATCGCCAAGACACTTCAGGCCCGCCGGCCTGCCCTCTTTCAGGGCATCTTCCAAATAAAACATTCCCAAGTAGTTGACATCGTGATTGAAGTCGATGTTCACGCGAATGGACTCGTCATGCACGAGGAACCAACCGGCCTTGGCCAGTGCATAGCGCCCAGTCTCCGTATCGACGGTCAGCGTGCGCATGGTCAGCGAAGCCTCCAACAGGCACTTGGCGGCATATACCGAGATGCCGGCCTTTTCGGCCACCTCATCCGGCGTCATCGGCGTTTCCAGGAGTTCAAAAAGCCCCCATTTCACCATCAGACGTGCCACTTGGAACATAATCGGCCCGAAAGCGTAAATCTGCGCAAGACGCTGCGCCTCGTATGCACTCAGCCTCTCTTGAGTATACTGTTTCTTAAGGTTTTCTGTTAAATGCATAATGGGTTAGTCAGTTATTGTCTAAGTTCTAAGCTCTAAACACGGCGGCAAAGATAAACTTTTTTTCAGTAGCGACAAAAAAAGAGGCACCGCAAGCGATGCCCCTTTCAGGTTTCAGGTTTCAGGTTTCAAGTTCCAGGGCCTAAATCACTAACCCTTAACCACTAACCTCTTACCTTTCTATTAGTACATTCCGCCCATGCCGGGGTTCATCCCGCCAGCAGGCATGGCAGGCGTTTCCTCCTTGATCTCGGCAAGCACGCACTCCGTGGTGAGCAACATGCCGGCGATGGAAGCGGCGTTCTCCAAAGCCACGCGGGAGACCTTGGTCGGGTCGATGACACCGGCCTCGATCATGTGCTGGTACTCGTCGGTGCGGGCGTTGTAGCCGTAGTCTCCTTTGCCCTTGGCCACGGCGTTCACAATCACGGAGCCTTCCTTGCCGGCGTTGCAGGCAATCTGACGGAGAGGTTCCTCCACGGCGCGGCGAACAATGTCAATGCCAATCTGTTGGTCTTCATTGTCGCCCTTCAGTCCCTTCATGCCGGCCACGGCACGGATGTAAGCGACGCCGCCGCCCGGGATGATGCCCTCTTCAATGGCGGCACGTGTGGCGTGCAAAGCATCGTCGAAGCGGTCTTTCTTCTCCTTCATCTCCACTTCGGAAGCGGCTCCCACATAGATGACTGCCACACCGCCTGCCATCTTGGCAAGGCGCTCCTGCAGCTTCTCGCGGTCATAGTCGGAAGTGGTCTTCTCAATCTGCGACTTAATCATGGCAATGCGGGCTTCGATGGCCTTCTTGTCGCCCTTGCCGCTGACGATGGTCGTGTTCTCCTTGTCGACAGTGACCTTCTCGGCCGTGCCGAGCATCTCGAGGGTGGCATCTTCGAGCTTGTAGCCTTTCTCCTCGGAAATCACGGTGCCACCGGTCAGGATGGCGATGTCTTCCAGCATCTCTTTTCTTCTGTCGCCGAAGCCCGGAGCCTTCACGGCCACAATCTTCAGGCCGCCGCGCAGACGGTTGACTACCAACGTGGCAAGTGCCTCGCTGTCAACATCCTCAGAGATAATCAGCATCGGACGACCCGTTTGGACGACTTTCTCCAGAATCGGGAGGAATTCCTTCATATTGCTGATTTTCTTGTCGTAAATCAGGATGTACGGGGTGTCATAGACTGCCTCCATCTTCTCGGTGTCGGTCACGAAATAGGGGGAGATGTAGCCTCTGTCGAACTGCATGCCCTCGACCACTTTCACGTAGGTGTCGGTACCTTTCGCCTCTTCGATGGTGATCACGCCCTCTTTCTTGACTTTCTGCATGGCTTCGGCAATCACCTGGCCCACTGCGGAGTCGTTATTGGCGGAAATGGTGGCAACCTGCTCGATCTTTTCGTGGCTATCGTTGATTTCCACGGACTGGGCCTTGAGATTCGCGACAATGGCGGCAACAGCCTTGTCGATGCCGCGCTTGAGGTCCATCGGGTTGGCGCCGGCGGTCACGTTCTTGAGCCCCGTGTTGAAGATGGCCTGAGCGAGCACCGTGGCGGTGGTTGTACCGTCTCCGGCCTGGTCGTTGGTCTTGGAGGCGACCTCTTTTACCATCTGCGCACCCATGTTCTCGATAGGTTCCTGCAACTCGATTTCCTTGGCGACAGTCACGCCGTCCTTGGTAATTTGCGGTGCACCGAACTTCTTGTCAATAATGACGTTGCGGCCTTTCGGCCCTAATGTCACCTTCACAGCGTTGGCCAATGCGTCAACACCTTTTTTCAGGCCCTCGCGGGCTTCCCAATTGTATTTTATGTCTTTTGCCATTTTTTTTAAGTTTAAGGTTTAAGGTTCGTTATTTAAGGTGATTTGTGATACGACGCCGTTGCCATCCATTGGCACCATTGCCCCCCACCAATCACTGTTCATCATTATTTGCAAATCGCGTAAATATCGCTTTCTTTCATGATAAGGTATGTTTCGCCGTCAAGCTGGATTTCGGTGCCGGAGTATTTGCCGTAGAGGACGGTGTCCTTCACCTTGACAGTCATGGGTTCGTCTTTCTTGCCGGGACCCACGGCAATGACGGTGCCTTGTTGGGGTTTCTCCTTGGCGGTGTCGGGGATTATGATGCCGCCGGCGGTCTTCTGCTCTGCTTCCGCAGGTTTCACCAGAACTCTGTCTGCTAAAGGTTTGATTGTACTTTTCATATTATTACTTTATTTGGTTTGATTTCTGTCAAAGATGACGGCTTACAACATTGCAAATTCTGTGCCAAACTTTAGAATGAGAGCATGGGGCGCACCTCAACGGCGCACATTATGTTACGAAAACGAGCATGTGAGAAGCCCTGCTTCGCGAAGGCCTGACTGACGTGGCAACAGAACCTGCCAAAATGTCAGCGTGGGCATGTCGATTATTTTTCGTATTTTTGCGCTTTCAAAAAAAAATGAATCAATGAAAAGAATCATGACTCCCATCCTGCTCATCCTGTTAGCACTGGTGAGCATCTCCTGCCAGAAGAAGCAGGCTTTCAAAGAAAACCCCGACATGTCCTACCGCACATTGGGCAGCACCGGCATCCGCGTCGGCGAGATCGGCATCGGCTGTGGAGCGTTCGGCAAGATGGACACTGCCGAGGCGCGGAAGTACATGGCCTACGCCCTCGACCACGGTGTGAACTACATCGACATCTACGACGCAGACCCCACGGTGCGCAGCAACATCGGCTACGCCCTCAAGGGCCGCCGCGACGAGATGGTAATCCAGGGCCATGTGGGTTGCTGGTGGAACGGCTCCAGTTACGAACGCACTCGCGACGTGGAGCAGTGCAAGAAGGGGTTCAACGACCTGCTCGAACGGCTCGGCACCGACCACATCGAGGTGGGCATGATTCACATCATCGACAACATGGAGGACTGGAAAGCCTTGGAGGGCAGCCCCTACTTGGAGTATGTGAAGAGCCTCAAAAAGCAGGGCAAGATCCAGCATATCGGCATGAGCAGCCATAACGCGGAAGTGGCACTCGCGGCCGCCAAGAGCGGGCTCGTGGAGGTCATCATGTTCAGTCTCAACCCCGCGTTCGACCGCGTGCTGTCGGGCAACAACCCGTGGGACCCGAAGAGCTTCGAGAACATGCTGCCCGGCATCGACCCTGTGCGCGTGGAACTCTACGACTACTGCGCCCAGCACAACATCGCCATCACGGTGATGAAGGTGTTCGGCGGCGGCGGCAAGCTGCTTGAGGCCGAGAAGTCGCCCTTGAAAGTCGCCCTCTCGCCGGTGCAGTGCATTGCCTACTGCATGGCGAAACCGTGCGTGTCCGTGGCCATCTGCGGCGCCGACAACATCGAGGAGTTGGAAGCCGACCTGCACTACCTGAAGGCCACCGACGAGGAAAAGGACTACAATGCCGCCCTCAACAAGGAGACCGCCCAAACCACCGCGGGCAGCACCGGCTGCACCTACTGCAACCATTGCGCCCCCTGCCCGATAGGCATCGACATCGCGGCGGTGAACGAGCTGTTGGACGAGGCGCAGCAGAACGGCGGCGTGGTGAGCGAGGAACTCGCGGCCAAGTACAAGAAGTTAGAGCATCATGCCGGCGACTGCGTGGGCTGCGGCCAGTGCGAGGAGCGATGCCCATTCGGCGTGCCCGTGCGGGAAAAGATGGACGAGGCGCAGGCAGTGTTCGGGTATTGACGGAGACACTGCCTTGATGATTGTTTTTGGATTCCTACCTATTTAGAAAACAGGTTCTCCCGCTGCCTGCAAGCTGATTCTCCTAACTTGCCGACATCCGCTCCGAACCCACTATTGGGATAGTCAATGAAGGGTGTAATGCCATAGCCCCCTGGGGAGGCCATCGCGCTGTCATCCCCAGGGGCTTTTCGTTCAGGCCAATTGGCACCCTGTTTACCATATAATAAACCTGTTTACCATATAATAAAAATGAAACGTGCACACTGCTATAGCTTAGCTATTGTACGCAGGCAGATTTCATTGACTTTGTGGCAAGTGGCAGACCTGAAACCAAGCAGGATTGAAGGCATGGTGTTTTTGGGCATTGGAAAGGATTGTGAGAACTGTCCCGATCCTGTCCCGTTCGGGCTTCAAAAAATTAGCGCAACATCCTGTTTTACAGCAAGTTGCGCCAGATTTCGTAGCGGGGGCAGGACTCGAACCTGCGACCTCCGGGTTATGAGCCCGACGAGCTACCACTGCTCTACCCCGCAATGTTTCAGGCTGCAAAAATACACTTTTTTTCAATCCGAACCTCACCATAAAAAAAATTTTTTTCGTCTGCATTTTTTTTGTACTTTTGCCGCTTCAATTGAAAGAGGCTCTTCAATTGATTCCTAAACAATTAACCTCATTGTTTCATCTTAAAAAAGCCCAGTCTCAGGCTAATTTGAGACAACCCTTTTATGTCAGAAGAATTATTGAATGCTCCTGAACAGACTCAAGAAATTGCACAAAACGTGGAGAACGTTGCCGAAAACGTAGCTGAAAACGTAGCCGAGGAAGCCCTTCCCATGACCGAAGAGGCCCCCGCCGAGGAGAAGGCCCCCAAAGCCCCCCGCAAAATGCGCGACTTTGAGAACGCTTATGCCAACGCCCTCGAGAATTTCAGCTGGGACAAGGTTTCTGACCAGAACGACCGCTATTCCAAAGAAGAGCAGAACCGCTTAGAGGATGTTTACACCAAGTCCTTCAAGTCGCTCGAACAAGGTGACGTCATCACCGGCAAGGTCGTCTCCATCAACGACCGCGAAGTGGTCATCAACATCGGCTTCAAATCCGACGGCGTCATCAACGCCTCCGAACTCCGCTACAACAAGGACCTCAAGATCGGCGACGAGATCGAGGTATACGTGGAAAGCCAAGAGGATGCCAACGGCCAAATGCAACTCTCTCACAAACGCGCCCTCATCCTGAAGTCATGGCAGCGCGTCAACGAAGCATTCGACAACCAAGAAGTCATCACCGGTTACGTGAAAGGCAAGACGAAAGGCGGTCTCATTGTCGATGTATTCGGTATCGAAGCCTTCCTGCCCGGTTCCCAGATAGACGTGAAACAGATTCGCGACTTCGATGTCTATGTCGGCAAGACCATGGAGTTCAAGGTCGTGAAGATCAACCACGACTACAAGAACGTTGTCGTCTCCCACAAAGCCCTCATCGAAGCTGAAATCGAAGCCCAAAAGGCAGAAATCATCAGCAAGCTCGAAGTCGGCCAAATCCTCGAAGGTACCGTCAAGAATATCGTCTCCTACGGCGCTTTCGTCGACCTCGGCGGCCTGGACGGCCTCATCCACATCACCGACCTTTCTTGGGGCCGCATCAACCACCCCTCCGAAGTGGTGGAACTTGACCAGAAAGTCAACGTCGTCATCCTTAATTTCGAAGAGGGCAAGAAGCGTATCGCCTTGGGTCTCAAGCAACTCACTCCTCAACCTTGGGAGAAACTCGATCCCAACTTGAAGGTGGGTGACAAGGTCAAAGGCAAAGTGGTCGTCATCACCGACTACGGCGCTTTCGTGGAAATCCTCCCTGGTGTCGAAGGCCTCATCCATGTTTCCGAAATGTCCTGGTCACAGCACCTGCGCACCGCTCACGACTTCCTCAAGGTCGGCGATGAAGTGGAAGCCGTTGTGCTCACCCTCGACCGCGAAGGCCAGAAGATGTCTCTCGGCATCAAACAACTCATCCCTGACCCGTGGGCTGACATTCTGGAGAAATACCCGGTCGGTTCCCGCCATACCGCAACTGTCCGCAACTTCACCACCTTCGGTATCTTTGTGGAACTCGAAGAGGGCGTTGACGGCCTCATCCACATCTCGGATCTCTCCTGGAACAAGAAGATCAAACATCCGGCCGAATTCACGAAAGTGGGCGAATCCATCGACGTGGTCGTCCTTGAAGTCGACACCGAAAACCGCCGTCTCAGCTTAGGCCACAAACAACTGGAAGAGAACCCTTGGGATGTCTATGAAACCATCTTCACCGTCGGTTCCGTGCACCAAGGTACTGTCACCGGGCTGAACGACAAAGGTGCGACCGTCATGCTGCCTCACAACATCGAAGGCTTCGCTTTCAACCGCCACCTGCTCAAGGAGGACAAGACCACCGCTAAGGAAGGCGAAACCCTCCCGTTCATGGTTGTCGATTTCTCCAAGGATGCCAAAAAAATCCACCTTTCCCACACCAAGACCTGGCAACCCGACAGAGATACTGAAGAGAGAGCCAAGAATGACGAGGAAAGACAGAAAGAGCGTGACATCCAAAAAGTCAACGAAAGCAATGTGGAGAAAGTCACTCTCGGAGACCTCAACATCCTTCAATCCCTCAAAGAGGACCTCGAAAAAGAAGGAAAATAACATTTCCATCCTATATCAAAGAAAGACGGCCGTCATTGGCCGTCTTTTTTTTGCCCTATCCATATATAAATACGGGACAGATGCAATATCAGAAAAAACAAAAAAGATAAAAAAAATATCCATAATTTTACTATTTTACCGCGCATTCATAGACAACAACATCATGAAAAAAGGTTTATTATCAATCTTCTGTCTGATTATCTGCACGTTCACAGCAAACGCCCAGTTAGGCGGTGTCCTGCGCCAGGCCGCTAACAAAGCGGCGCAAAAGGCCGCTGAAAAGGCGGTCGAGAAAGCCACCGACAAAACGGTGAAAGCGATAGAACAAAACAAGACTCCCAAAGATGCTGAAGAGATGCAAGTGCAGGAAGCCCTAACCTCCATGGCGGACATAATGAAACAGCTTCCTCAACTTCCTTCCGTTCAGGAACTGGTAGACTTCAAGACCGCCGAGCTGAACGAGCAGGCTTTGAAGCTGATGACCAGCCCGGTGACGGCCTTCAGCACTAAGGCGTTGAACCTCTCCATGCTGGCTCTCTCCTTCTCCACGAAGAGCGCCGATTCCGCACAAATCATGGAAACGACATACAAGCAGACGGTCACTTCTGCGTCATAATGTCGAGCACGAGGCTGTCGGTGGCCTTCATTCCGTACAGGCCAATGTCGGCCATGTTCTGCACACATTTGTCCACATCCTCGTCAATGATGCCTTCGGCAGGGGTGACCACCTCGTCGTCAATGGCCAGCATGGAAGAGAGTACTGCTGTGGAGACACCCGTGGCGACTTTCAGCGAGCAACTCGGTTTCGCCCCATCGCAGATCATACCCGTGATGTTGGCAATCATGTTCTTCACCGCATACACGATTTGTTCATAGGTGCCACCAAGCAGATAGGTAAGCCCGCAGGCGGAACCAGTGGCGGCCACGACACACCCGCAAAGCGGGGAGAGGCGGCCGAAGCTCTGCTTTATGTACACTACCGTCAAATGACTGAGCATCAACGCCCTTATCAGTTCCTCCTCGGATTTCAGGCGTTCTTTGGCGAACACCCAAACGGGCAAGGTCGCCGCGATGCCCTGGTTACCGCTGCCGGAATTGCTCATCACGGGAACTTTCACACCGGCCATGCGGGCATCGCAAGCCGCTGAAGTGTAAGACAATATCTTGGAATAGACCCCATTGCCGAAAAACTGCGCCTTTGGCTCCATGAAAATGGTGCGGCCCAGTCCATGGCCGTAATGGTGGTTAAGCGACATCTCCGCCGCTTTCTTGTTTAACTCGGCACTCTCCAATATGAAGTGAATCTCCTGTATCGGGGCGGTCATCGCGAAGTCATAGACCGTCCGCATGTCCAACTTCGGGTCACAAGAATCAACATTCGCATCGGATGCCTTCGACCTTTCATCCAACAGAGTCTCCCCATTCTTGGCAACATAGCTGAAATGGGTGTGCATCCCGCTGATAATCACTGTGGCATTGTCTTCACCATTATGGCATTCGACCTCTATGAACAGTTTTTCGGCGACATCCTTCTTCTGCATGATTTTGATGCGGTTCTGGGCAATATACTCCCTGCCCTTCTCCACCAGCTCGGGTGTCACGTCCTTGAGTACTTCCAATTGGTACTCAGACTTTCCGATGAGTGCACCGAGGGCGATGGCGATGGGCAGCCCCACCATACCGGTGCCTGGGATTCCGACCCCCATGGCATTCTTCAACATGTTGGCACTCAGGGAAACGGCGACCTGTTTGGGCAAACCGCCCAGAACCTCCTTGGCCTTAGCAACTGCCAGGGCAACAGCCATCGGTTCTGTACACCCAATCGCAGGCACCACTTCACGCTTCACCAGCGCGATAATCCTTGCTCTTTCTTCTTTGGTCATTGTTATGCACTATTCGTGGAAAAGGCTTACTCAAACGGCAACATATAGGTGTCCCGGTGCGTGCTGTCGTGACGAACGAGGGACTCTTCAACACGCATCTCTTGGATAAAAGAATTCAACATACTATTAATCAGATAGTTTTGAATGTCAAAATTCAAAGGGATGGTGGAATATTGCACATATATCCGCATCATCTCGTTCCATGTCTCGTTCACCCGGTAGAGGGCCATTCGGATAGCTATGGGGGACTGGAATGCGCTCTTCAGATAATCCGACTTATAGAGGCGGAAATATTCAGTAATGGAGCCGTCGTCACCGTTGAGCAGACGATCATAGTCGATGATTTCCAACTCCTCGATCGCTGTCTTGAAGCTGGGGGAGAGCTGTGCGCCACAACTCTCCGCCATGCGGTTGGTGAACAAAATGAGGGTGTCTGCCAGGTTGCCGTAACCATGATTCGAAAGCGTGTCGAAAAGGGAGTTCTGGAGCTCTATGTAGTCGATGCAATAGGCTGAGTCCTTATAGCTGTAGAAGCCGTCGACGACACAGAGGTGGCGGAAGGCGCTGTCGGCCGATGCCCGCAAACAGGCTTTTATTGCCGTCTCCTTCTGGCTATTCGTATAAAGTTGTTCCACAAAATCACCAGTTTCATCTTTGCAGGAGCAGAGGGTCGCAACCGCGACAAGGACAAGTCCTAATATAAAATTCAGCTTTTTCATATTCTTTATATTCCTTTATTTCAAACGGCAAAAATAGTATTTTTGCCGTTTGGTTCAGCAGATTATTTTGACAATAACCACAAACAGACAATGAAGCATTTCAAAGCGGATATACCTTCCACCAACAGCTGGCTCATGTCGCATGTTCGGGAGTTGCGCCAGCGTGGCGAGGCGGTCCCCGACCTATGGGCTGTCTATACAGATTTCCAGTCGCATGGACGTGGGGCAGGGCACAACACATGGCACAGCACGCGTGGATGTAACATCTTGACCAGCATCTGTTTCGACACTGGTCTCGCGGCTGGAGACCAGTTTCTCTTCAACCTTTGGTTCGCCACGGCCACCCGTGCGTTCCTTTCCAGGTACGTACCCGACATCCTCATCAAATGGCCCAACGACATGTACGTCCACGACCGCAAGCTGGCTGGAGACCTCACTGAGCACGCTGTCACCGGAGGGAGGCTCGACTATACCGTGGCGGGTATCGGCATCAACGTGAACGAGGAGACTTTCCCCCGGGAAATCCCGAACCCCACCTCCCTGTTCCTCGAAACCGGCGTCCGTCATGACATTGACACGCTAATGGACGAGTACCTCGAAGTGCTGCGGGCACACCGCCGGCAGCTCTCCATGAAGCACAGGGAGAGTCTCCGCGAGGAGTACATCTCGCACCTGTACCGTTACGGCGAACCTCACCGCTACCGTGTCGGCGGAGAGGAGGTTCTCGGCATCATCCGCGACATCGACCATTACGGCCGACTGGTCTTGGAGCACCACGACGGCAGCGTTCGCGTGTATGAGTACAAGCAAATCGCTTATTTAGGATTGGGAGGTCAAGGAACATAAGCGACCCTTATCTCCCATATAAAAAAAATGTATCTTTGCCGCTCAACAATCTACATAATATATAAACATATGAACAAACAGCATTTGCCATCAGGAATACTCCGATTCCATGGTCTTTTAGGCATTATCATCCTCTTGTCGATGAGCGTGCCTCTTCGCGGGCAGATTGACAACCTGTTCTGGTTTGCAGCGCCGGAAATTTCACCCAATCACGCGCACAATCCCATCACCTTCTGCTTCACCTCGTTCAGCAGCCCGGCCACCGTCACCATCTCCCAGCCGGCCAACCCGGCGTTCACGCCTGTCACGGTCAACCTCAACCCTTACAGTTACTACGCTCTGGACGTGACCAACCAGGAGAACACCGTCTCCACCGCACCGGTGAACACGGTCTGCAACCATGGATTCAAGATTGTTTCCACTGCCAACATCACGACTTACTACCAGTTAGGGGCGAACAACAGCGAGATTTACACGTTGAAGGGGCGCAACGGTTTAGGCACCGACTTCACCATCCCGATGCAGAACTTCCTGGTGGACGGCCCTCCTTCGGATCCTCGCAACAGCATTGAGATTGTGGCCACCGAAAACAACACGACAGTCACCATCATCCCTTCACAGCCATTATCCGGCGGCATTGCAGCCGGCACACCCATCACCATCACCCTCAATGCCGGTCAATCCTATTGCATCAAGTCTCTGGACCAGTCGGCCGCAGGGCATCTCACAAACACGCGCATCACCTCCGACAAGCCCATTGCGGTAAACACCACCGACGACTCTGTAGCCAGCAACCAGATATCGGGATACTCTGGCCAAGACCTTGTAGGTGAGCAGATTGTACCCAACGATTATGCGGGTACCCTCTTCATCGCCATGTACAACAACCGTCTTTTCGAAAACCTCTGCATCATTCCCACACAAGACTCCACCCGCGTCTTTATCAACGGCAGTCCCACGCCATCGGCCACGCTGAATGTGGGGCAGAGTTTCACATACATGCCGAGTAACTCGCCGACGATTGCGACGATGGTCACCTCCGACAAGCCGATCCACGTGTTCCAGGTGACCGGTTCCGACGGGGAAGCGGGCGGCACGCAACTGCCCGCCTTGGGCTGCACAGGTTCCCAGGAGGTCGTCTATGCACGACCCTCCTACTCCACCCACCTGCGCCTCTCCATTGTGGTGCCCACCATCTACGTCAACGGCTTCACCATGACGGTCGGCAGCACCAACATCCCTGTCCCGGCCTCCTACTTCACCGTTCTGCCCTATGACAACAGCTGGTCGTACTGCTACCGCGACTTCGCCTCCTCCGTACCCAATCAGACCGTGATGATTCTACAGAATTCCATGGGGCCGTTCCACCTCGGCATCCTCGACTACTACTCCGGAATGTCCTCCTCCTTGGGCTATTTCAGCGACTACAGCAGCATCGGGCGCATCGACATCGCCATGCGCGAGATCTACTGCCTCCACGATTCCGTGGCATTCCACTACATCACCGAGAACATTGACACCGTACACCTTGTCACCCCAAGCGGCGACACACTCACCCAAGAGCCTTATCTCATCAGTGACCTCACCTTGGCCGACACCGGCTACTACTTCCTTCTCGCCCACAGCATTATCGGATGCGAGGAGACGTGGGTGAAGGACAGCATCCGCATACGACTGATCAACTCCTACAAGCCCGACCTTGGCCCTGATCAGTATCTCTGCACCGGCGAGAGCACTGTCCTCATGGCCAATTACGCCACTGACGGCGCACAATATTATTGGAATACAGGAGACACGGGCGACTCCATCGAGGTCATCACTTCCGGCGAATATATCCTGAACGTATCCGTGGACAACGAAGCAGACCTCAGCTGCGGGAGCAGCGACACCGTGCTGGTGATTTTCCATCCGCTTCCACACGCAGACTTTGAGGCCGACATTCACTCTGGTTGCACCCCTTTGACGGTCCGTTTCTCCGACATTACCAGCCCAACTTCTGACAGCTTGACCACCGAATGGATATTCTTCGACCAGAACGGCACCATCATCGACTACTCCAACGAGGACAACCCCGCCATCACCTTCGAAGAGGCCGGACGATACTCCGTGAAATTGGTCATCACCACGCCAGAAGGATGTCGCGACTCCATCACCAAATGGGACTACATCATCACCTCGCCACAACCCGTGATAGACTTTCTCGCCACTCCGGAAATCTCCATGATGAGCGACAACGGGGGAAACATCGACTTCACGGCCTTCCTCTCCGACAACGTGACCGACGACCCCGGGAACCACCTTGTCTGGAATTTCGGCGACGGGGAGGAAACCGAGGGAGAACCCAGCACGTCGCACCTTTACAACTCCTGGGGCGACTACTTGGTCACCCTCTCCCTCGTCACCAACGGCGGGTGCGGCGACTCCGTAACCCACACCGTCGTCATTGAGGACAACCTCATCTTCCCCAACGTCATAACGCCAAACGGCGACGGCATCAACGATGTCTGGGCCATCGAGAACCTCAACACCGACATTAACCTGGAAGATCCCGACGAGTTCCGACACAACGAACTGCGTATCAGCGACAGATACGGCAAGGTGGTCTTCCACGCCCAAAACTACGACACCTGGGCCAAAGACGGCCAAGTCCACGTCGGCACAAATCCGTTCACCGGAGAAAACCTCAGCGACGGGGTCTACTACTACACTTTCACCTACAAAGGGAAAGCCAAGACCACCCAATGGCACGGGTCAATCACCATCATCAAACAATAAAAGTCTGACAGATATACAACTTCAAAATCATTGTATATATAATATATTATGATGACGTTCGACAAAATCCGACCGTCACTTGTTATCAGTTCAAATCTCTACAACTCTGCAAGATGCCGTTCGATAGGGATGCCGTTGTCTGGCCGAATATCAGTAGCATTCGCCGCAATCACCCTGGAGACATAGTCCATGGCCATCTGAACACTGGCTTCCAAGTCGTAGCCCTGCATATAGCGTCCGAATGTGATGGCGGAAAAGACATCCCCAGTCCCGGAGAACTGGACGGCGAGCTGCCGATAAGGGAGCGCCTTCTTTCGACCGGTAAATTTGTCATAAAGCATCGTGCAGGTCTGTCCGTCGATGACCATGCTCGAAACCACCACGGAGTTGCCCGTCAAGGCATGCAGGCTTTCAAGCAGCGCATCGGCCTCTTCGCTACTCAGCGATGACCTCCCCACATACTTTCCGACCAAGAACTGCGCTTCCGTCACGTTGGGGACTATCACGTCGGCCACCTGGCAAATATCGCGCATATACTCCACCGTTTGGTCGGAAACGCCGTTGTAGAGTTTCCCGTCATCTGCCATAATGGGGTCAACAAATATCCTGGTGCCGCGTGCCTTGAGACGGCGACAGTAATCGGCCACCAACTGTGCCTGCTCCTTGGAGACAAGGAAACCGGTACAGACCGCGTCCACGCAAAAGCCCTGTTCTTCCCAGATCTGAATGCTCTGCCGCATGTATTCGGTCGTGTCTAACACTGCAAACTTGCCATAACTGAAGTTGTTTGACACCAAGGATGACGGGAGACGGTAAATCTCATACTTCAAATGGGACAATATCGGCATCATCACCGACATGCCCAGATTACCATATCCCACAACATCCCCTATCAGTAGTACACTGCTCATATATATAACTGTAACGTGACTAATCTTCCAGGCAAGCATCCAACTCTTTGGTCAATTGCGCCTTGTCCATGTTCTGCCCGATAAAGACAATTTTGATCATTCGATCCCCATACTCAGGGTCCCAGTCGCGCATGAAAGACGGGTCCTCCCGCATAAGTTGCACCAGATCCTCCTCCGGTGCGGTGGCATACCAGAGTCCCGCCTCAGTGAGTTTTTGCTGCACCCCGGCTTGCTCGTAGAGGTAGGACATGCTGCGATACTCCCGAAAATAGCAGACGCCCTTGGCGCGAATCACGTTTTTCGGGCGATTTTTGGAGAGGAATTTGTTGAATTCAGCAATCTTAAACGCCTTCCTGCGGTAATAGACGAATGTGGAGATGCCATATTCCTCCACCTCCCCGCCTTCGTGTTCATGATGGTGATGTCCGTGATGTCCCTCTTCATGGTCATGATGGTGATGGGCGCCGTGGTCGTGTTCTTCGTCATCGTCATGGTCATGGTCATGGTCGTGTTCTTCGTCATGATGATGGTGGTCGGCACGGGCTTCGCGTTCCTCCTCTTCCGTGGTCTCGCGTTCCAGCTCACGCACCCAACCGGTAGAGACGGCTACCCGTTCGTAGTTGAACATGTGGGTGTCAACGATACGGTCGAGATCCACATCGGCATAATTCGTTTCAATGATTCTCGCACCGGGGTTCAGGTGGGCGATAATCTGGCGCAGATGCAAGACCTCGTCTTGGGTCACCTCAGAGACTTTGTTGAGCAACACAATGTTACAGAACTCAATCTGCTGGATGAGCAGATTCTCAATATCTTCCTCCCCTATATCCTCACGTTCCAGGTCATGGCCGCAGGAGAACTCGCTTTGCATGCGCAGAGCATCCACCACTGTGACTACGCAGTCGAGGCGCGGGGTGCCGTACTGGGTGTATTTGGGGTTCATCTGCGGTATGGTGGATATGGTGCGTGCGATGGGCTCCGGCTCGCAGATGCCGCTGGCCTCAATCACGATGTAGTCGAACTGCTGCGCCTTGACCAAGTCGGTGAGCTGATCCACCAGGTCCATCTTTAGCGTACAGCATATACAACCGTTCTGCAACGCCACCAGACTGTCGTCCTTCTCGGCCACAATACCACCTTTCTGAATCAGTGACGCATCGATATTCACTTCACCTATATCATTGACAATCACCGCAAAACGAATCCCTTTGCGGTTCGTCAGTATATGGTTCACCAACGTTGTCTTTCCGCTTCCTAGATAACCTGTCAGCAGTAACACCGGCACTTCTCTTTTTGTCATAATCGTTCTTTTTTTAGGGTGGCAAAAGTACACAAATTATGAACACGGACAAGAGTTATCGAACCCGACTTAGAGGAGGGGGGCCGAACGCGCGCGACAGTACAACACGAGCACACAACATTTCCTTTTCTCTCACCCCACGACACGGGAATCCAGGAAATCCACCCTTCAAAAAATAAGTAAAACCCTAAGAACAAACACATTACAAAAACAAGAAAAATATTCACATCCCTATTGTGAATATGAAAAAAAATTGTATTTTTGCAGCCTCAAAATTGAGAGAACGACAAACAGAGATTAACGAAGAAAAGATAAAAAGGCAATGAAAAACGAGTTGATTCAATACGTAGAAGATAACTTCATAACGACCCAAGAGTTTCCGAAGTTCAAGGCCGGTGACACCGTGAACGTTTCCTACAGAATCGTTGAAGGTTCCAAGGAGCGTATCCAGCAATTCCAAGGCGTGGTGCTGCAGACGAAAGGCAGCGGTGTGAACAAAACTTTCACCGTGAGAAAAATCTCTGGCGGCATTGGTGTTGAGAGAGTGTTTCCTTTCACCTCCCCGATGATTGCGGACATCAAGGTTGTGAAACGCGGTGTCGTGAGAAGAGCGAGAATTTACTATCTTCGTAATTTGACGGGTAAAAAAGCCCGTATTAAAGAGCGCAGAGGGTAATCATAATGTAAAGATTTTAATGGTTAATGAAAAAGAGTGGCCTTCCGGTCACTCTTTTTTTTTCCGGAGCATCCACCGCTGTCCACCGCAAAAGAGGGAAAAAACTTCGTTTTTGGTATCCATAATTTGTGTACCTTTGCGCCCTGAAAAAAAGGACTGAAAAAAATGGCACTTATCCAATCAATGGAGGCGAGCGGCTCCAAACTCTTCAAGTATCGTGGACAGATTCCGGTGCTCATCTTTGCGCTCGCCCTGCCGCTTCTGTGGTTCACCAACAGCCGCGTGTATGTATGGGACACCTGGGGGTCGCCCCTGATGACCGTCTGCACCGTCTGCGGCGCATTGCTCACACTTGCCGGCCTCGCCCTGCGCGCCTACACGGTCTGCACCACCCCGAAAGGGACTTCCGGCCGCAATACAGCCCGACAAGTCGCCGACCATCTCAACACCAAAGGCATCTACTCCGTGGTGCGCCACCCGCTCTACCTCGCCAACTACCTCATCTGGGCAGGGTTACTTGTTTTCACGATGAACCCTGTCGTCTTCATTATTGTCTCCCTCGTCTACTGGATATACTACGAACGCATCATGTTGGCTGAAGAGGCTTTCCTGCGCGGCAAATACGGCGACGAGTTCGAGCAGTGGGCCGCCAAAGTGCCGGCTTTCATCCCGAAATGGTCACTCTACGAAGACGGCATGCTCCAGTTCTCCTGGAAAACCTTCGTCCGCCGCGAATACGCAACCCTCATGTCTGTACTCGTCTCCTACACTGTCGTGGACTACGCCCTCTATCATCTGATCTTAGTCCGGAACTGTCCTGACAACATCTGCCTCGGCGGAGACCTGCCCATGCTTTGGATCACCCTCGCCTACACTGTCCTCGCTCTCATCATCAAACTTGTCAAGCACAAAACCCACTGGCTCGACGCCACCCCCGACCGCGACTAACGACTAACGACTAACGAATGACGAATGAAACAAAAAAGCTTCCTTAAGCAGCCTCGAAGGGGCAACACGCGCGAAGCGCTAATAACCCCACACAAGCGAAACGCAATGTGGGGCCGACAGCGAAGCTAATCAACAGCCGAAAGCTAACAAACACGAAGCAACTAACAAATAAAACCGTAAATATGAACATCAGCCACATCGAACATCTCGGCATTGCCGTGAAAAGTTTGGAAACCGCCATCCCTTATTACGAGAATATCCTCGGGATGAAATGCTACAACATCGAAGAGGTCGCCGACCAGAAAGTGAAGACCGCCTTTTTCAAGGTGGGGCAGACCAAAATCGAGCTCTTGGAGCCGACGAGCCCTGAGAGCACCATCGCGAAATTCATCGAGAATCGCGGCGAAGGCATCCACCACATCGCCTTTGCGGTACCCGACACGAACGAAGCCCTCAACGAATTGGCCTCCAAGGAGGTTCGCCTCATTGACAAGGCCGCCCGCCCAGGCGCAGAAAACCTCATGATCGGCTTCGCCCACCCGAAAGCCACCGGCGGTGTCCTAACCGAATTCTGTTGCCCTAAATAAGACCTTCGGCTTCAGATCACCAAATCCAATGTCCGAATCCCACATCTAAAGACATGCTGGAAGACAAGAATTTCTGGAAGATACACCTGAAATGGGGTGTGATTGTGGGCGCGATGCTGATAGCGATCGAGGTTCTCAAAATGTATGCCCGGAAAGTTGACTACAGCGCCGGCCAACTGCTGGACTTGGCCATGATCCTCGGCTTCGTACTGGCTCTTTACCACGGGGTCAAGGAATTCAAGGAGTATTATCCTGAGCGCCTCTCGTTCGCCAAGGCCTTCATAAGCTGCATCGTGATGTCCCTTACTGGGGCTGTCCTCCTTTTCGGCTATGACCTGCTACACTATTCGGCCCTTGAGAAGGACGGACTTCAGCAGAAATATGTCTCTGCCCTTGGCAAGTACAAACAGAATCTCGCCAAAGACACCCTCACCGCGCAGGAACTGACTTCCTTCACCGACGCGGCGACAGCCCTCCTGCAAGAGCAAAAGGAGTCGGTGCTGGGCGCAACCTCGTTTGCAGGCTTTGCCGGAATGCCCCCAAACCAAGACACCGACACCCTACAGCAAATGCGAAACGAAATCAACAGCGGTCTCCTCATCTTCCAGAAATTCTATACCGAAAAGATACTCTCCAAGCCCACATCGGACAGCGAGGAGTATCAGCTCGGGAAATTCACCCCCTACGCCAAAAAAGTGCTGATGGAAACACTTGTCAGCTATATCGAACAGAACAAAGAGAAACCATCGACTCCATACGTGCAGGAAATCGTGCTGCAAACCAACGAGAGGCTCGCCGAACTCGATCCGCTTGAGACACGCTTTGAAGAGACCAAATCGCGTGTGCCCCGCTACGACCGCAACGGCCAGTACGCCGCCATCAGCGCCGTCATCTACCTGCTCTACGGCATGTTCTTCGGCCTCTTCATCGCCATGTTCCACTACACCTCGAAGAAGCCGGCCGAAGAATTTGTCCCGTCCGAGAACGAAGAAACCGAATAAAACAAACCTCGAACTTTGAACTTCAATAACCAATAACCAATAACCCATAACCAATAACCAATAACCATTAAAAATGGACATATCCGTAATAGTACCTTTGCTCAACGAAGCAGAATCGCTTCCCGAACTCACCGAATGGATTGAGCGCGTGATGGCGGAACATAATTTCACCTACGAAATCCTTATGGTCGATGACGGGTCCACGGACGAATCCTGGTCCGTCATACAAAACCTTCACGCGAAAAACCCTGCCGTGAAAGGCATCAAATTCCGCCGAAACTACGGCAAGTCCGCTGCATTGAACACAGCCTTCGAGGCCTGCCAGGGCAACGTGGTCATCACCATGGACGCTGACTTGCAAGACAGCCCTGACGAGATTCCGGAACTCTACCGCATGATCACGGAGGATGGCTACGACCTCGTGTCCGGTTGGAAAAAGGTACGTTACGACTCCAAGATTGCCAAAAACATCCCGTCCAAGTTCTTCAACTGGACTACACGCAAAATGTCAGGCATCATGCTTCACGACTTCAACTGCGGACTCAAGGCCTACAGGCAAGACGTGGTCAAGTCCATCGAGGTTTATAGCGAGATGCACCGCTACATCCCGGTAATAGCCAAGTGGGCGGGTTTCGGAAAAATCGGCGAAAAGGTTGTCCACCACCAAAAGCGCAAGCACGGGGTTTCCAAATTCGGATGGGACCGCTTCATCAACGGCTACCTTGACCTGCTCACCGTCAGCTTCATGTCGAAATTCGGCAAAAAGCCCATGCACTTCTTCGGCACACTGGGTTCCGTCTCTTTCCTCGTCGGCATCGTCATCACCATTATCCTGATTGCGCAGAAACTCTATCGCATCTCCCATTCCGTGCCAAACTTACGACAAGTCGTCGATCAGCCGCTGTTCTACCTTGCTCTTCTCGCCATGGTCATCGGCCTGATGCTTTTCCTCGCCGGATACCTCGCCGAACTAATCGTCCGCAACGGCTCCGACCGGAACAAGTACCTGATCGCGGGCAGAATCGAATAACTTTTCCAAAAATGCATATTGCGGACGCGATAATCAACGGACGCGACAAATCGCATCCCAGCGGAAAGACGAAAATGGATATCAGAAGACTTATTGCGGGAATTGCCGTTGCGTTGCTGACAACAGTTTCAACGCATGCACAGGACCCCCGCGACTGCGGTCAGGTGACGGACATCGACGGGAATGTCTATCAGACCGTACGGATAGGCGACGAATGCTGGATGCGCGAGAACCTGCGCGTCACCCGATATGCGGACGGAAGTGCGGTCAAACCAGAACCAGCCAAACCTTACAACGACCAACATTTCGTCACCCGTTACGGCCTCCTCTACACGTGGAACTCCGTGATGAACGGTTCGGCTCCGACCGAAGAGACCGACGGCCGCGTGCAGGGCCCCTGTCCCGACGGATGGCACGTACCTTCCAATTTCGAGTGGATGGGGTTAGAGGATTTCGTGGGATACAAGGATTATTACCGTTGCGGTACCGATGTGAACAATGTGGCCAAAGCCCTCTCTTCAAGCGATGGCTGGTTTTTCGACTTCAACACAAAAGGAGCCGACTGCTGTATCATCGAGAATACCGAAACCAACAACAGCACAGGGTTCTCCGCACTTCCTGCCGGGAGTGTCTGGAACGGCCTTCCCGAAGGGTTTGGCACCGACGCGGGCTTCTGGACCTGCTCGGAAGGAAGCGAAGAGACTTCTCCGATACACCGCTTCTACTACACAAACGCAACCGTGGAAATCAACTGCACCCCGAAAGAAGCATTCTACTCACTTCGGTGCGTCAAGAACAAACTCTAACGCCTGCCATCCACGATAGAACAGGACTGATACCCAATCAACTTGTCGTAGGACGTACCTTCT